>NZ_QGGB01000002.1:300000-518124 GCF_003150675.1 Rhodohalobacter mucosus
CCAGGGTTTTTGGTGAAATTGAATGCAAGCCACCCTTCAATGATCTCCTTATTCTGAAGATCCGGTGAATTCAGTATTATCCTTTTGGTGACCTGGTCTGCAATGAGAACCAGAACGGCAGGAGTAAACAGAAAAAGGTATTTTTTTGCTCGCAGCGACAATATGGTAGACCTATCCTTGTGCCTGATGATTTTCAGTTATGGCAGATGCGACCATTACCGCCGTTTCAGCTTTGCTTCAATACTGAGCTGTGTATGGGGAACGGCTTCGAGTCTGCCCTTTGCAATCTTCTTGCCGGTAACTTTGCAAACACCATAGGTTTTGTTGTCGATGCGTTTCAGGGCATCGTCCAGATAGCGGACAAACTTTTTGGTTCGGTTAAAGAGCATATAGGTTTTTTCACGCTCCTGGGCATCGGTTCCGGCATCTGCCATATGGAAGGAGTAGGCCGACTCATCCGAAGCATTTTCCATGCTTTCCCGCAACAGATTTTGCAGTGTATTGAGCTCCTGTTCGGCCTCATCTCTCTTTTTCAGAATGATTTTCCTGAAATATTCCAGTTCCTCATCGTTGTAGGGTGAAATTCTTTCCGGGTTTTTGGAATCTTTTGAAGATGCCATAATGCTGGTAATTATTTGTTAGTTGTTCTTCGTATTGATATTTCGCATTCGGACCCTTCTATATCCCAGGTCTTCACAAAATCGGATACATCAAGCAGCGCCGAACTGATCTCTTCAGCCAGGGTCTCCGACTTAATGGTATCCATGGCATAACGTACTGCTTCGGATAGTTTATCGGACCCTTCAAATCCGATTACAATCCTGTCTGTAACATCAAAGTCCGCCTCCTTGCGCATATTCTGAACTCTGTTGATGAATTCGCGCGAGAGTCCTTCTTTCAGCAAATCGGGCGTGAGTTCGGTATCCACAGCTACCGTGATACCGTCCATCGCCTCCACCGACCAGCCTTCAAGGCCGGTTCGCTGAATCTCAAGTTCATCGGATGACAGCCGAACCGTTTCACCGTCCTCAATTGTCAGTTCGATCGATCCCTGATTTTCAAAACGGGTGATTTCTTCCGTTGTCAGCTGATTTATACTGGAAGATACGGCTTTCATTTGTTTTCCGAGACGTTTTCCTAATAAAGGATAGTTCGGCTTTGCGGATTTATTCACAATACCGGAATCATCATCTACAAATTCGATCTTTTTAACGTTTACTTCGTCCAGAATAATATCCTTAACCGCTTCAACGACCAGCCTTTCATCCTCATCCATAGGGAGGATAATTCTGGAGAGCGGCTGACGAACGTTTACATCGATCTGGTTTCGCACCCGAAGCACCAGGGAGCTGACTGTCCGGGCTACCTCCATTCTGTGCTCCAGCTGTCGGTCAATTGCCGTTTCTTCGACGGTGGGATAGAACGAGAGGTGAACAGAGTCTTCGTCCTGTCCCGTTACCTCGTTCAATTTCTTGTAGAGCCATTCGCCAAGGTAGGGAGCGATGGGGCTTATAAGCTTCGCCAGGTTCACCAGACACTCATAAAGTGTCTGGTAAGCAGCCGTTTTGTCCAGGCTTTTCCCCTCTTTCCAGAATCGACGCCTGTTTCGGCGAACATACCAGTTACTCAGCTCTTCAACGAACATCTCCACTTCGCGCGCGGCTTTTGTAGGCTCGTACTCTTCCAGATACTCATCCACCTGTTTCACCGTGGTGTTAAGGCGGGATATAATCCAGCGGTCCATTTCGGTCCGCTCCGTTTTTGGAAGAGGGGATCCGGAGTACGTAAAGCCGTCAATATTGGCGTACATCGCAAAGAAAGAGTAGGTATTTACGATGGTGTTGAAAAACTTGCGCTGTGTTTCCTGAAGGCCTTCTTCACTGAACTTAAGGTTCTCCCAGGGTGATGAGTTGCTCATCATATACCAGCGTACCGTATCCGCACCGAATTTCTGAATCACCTCGAACGGATCCACGCTGTTGCCCTTCGACTTGCTCATTTTCTCACCTTTCGCATCCAGAACCAGCCCGTTTGATACCACATTTTTATATGCGGGCTTATCAAAAAGCATGGTTGCGAGTGCGTGAAGCGTGTAGAACCAGCCGCGGGTCTGATCTACCCCTTCTGCGATGAAATCGGCCGGGAAATTTTCCTTGAACTTATCTTTGTTTTCAAACGGATAGTGCCACTGCGACCACGGCATCGCACCGGAATCAAACCAAACGTCCAGAAGATCAGGAATGCGTCGCATGGTGCCGCCTTTCGGGCATTTCCATGTAAATTCGTCAATATGGGGCCGATGGAGGTCGATCTCCACATCTTCCGAAATACCCGCTTTTCTGCGGAGTTCTTCCACGCTGCCGATGCACTCCACATAATCGGGATCCAAATCGCTCACCCATATCGGAATCGGTGTACCCCAGTAACGCTGCCTGGAAACCGCCCAGTCCACATTGTTTTCAAGCCAGGTACCGAATCGACCCGTACCGGTACTTGCGGGCTTCCAGTTGATGTTGCTGTTCAGCTTAACCATCTTATCCTTTACATCCGTGGTACGGATAAACCACGACTCCACCGGGTATGACATCAGTGGTGTTCCTTTCCGCCAGTCGAACGGATAGTTGTGGAGGTAGGTCTCGTGATGGTACATCAGTCCTTTCTCCTTGATGGCTCGTGCAATCTCCTTGTCGGCTTCCTTGAACCACTGCCCTTCATATTCGGGAACCTGACCGGTAAAGCGGCCCTCTTCGTCAATCGGATTGAACATGGGAATGCCCGCCTTTTTGCCGGATTCGTAGTCATCTGCACCAAATGCAGGGGCTGTATGAACCACTCCCGTACCGTCTTCGGTCGTTACGTAGTCAGCTTCGATCACCCTCCAGGCACTCTCTTTGGGATGTTCTTTGAGGGCATAGTCAAAAACCGGCTTATAGACCCAGCCAATAAGGTCTTTGCCTGAATAGGTTTCCACAATCTCATAATCATGATTAATTGCGTCTTCAAGGCATTTCTTGGCCAGTATATAGTATTCGGTAATGTCGCCTTCACTCACCCGGATTTTTACATACTCCAGTTTCGGGTTCACGGTGAGAGCCATGTTTGAGATAATGGTCCAGGGTGTGGTTGTCCAGGCAAGAAAAAAGACGTTTTCATCCGCATCCAGGGGGAATTTCACATAAATGGATGGGTCCTGTGTCTCCTTGTAACCCAGGCTTACCTCATGAGATGAAAGCACCGTTCCGCTTCCAGGTGAGTACCATTGTATCTTGTATCCCTTATAAACCAGGCCTTTCTCGTAGAGTTGTTTGAAGGCCCACCAAACCGACTCAATATAATCGTTTTCGAATGTTACATAGGGATCCTCAAGATCCACCCAATATCCCATCCGCTGAGTGAGATCGTCCCATAAATCCTTGTATTTAAGCACGCTTTCACGGCAGCGGGCATTGTATTCAGCCATGCCGTACTCCTCTACCTGAGAACGGCCTTCAAGTCCAAGTTCTTTTTCCACTTCAATTTCAACCGGCAGACCGTGTGTGTCCCAGCCGCCCTTTCGCTCCACCCGGAAACCTTTGAGGGTCTTGTAGCGGCAAAAAAGATCTTTTACCGTACGGGCCATCACATGGTGGATGCCGGGTTTCCCGTTGGCGGTTGGCGGTCCCTCAAAAAAGGTGAACGGTATACCGTCTTCACGTGTGGAGAGGCTTTTTTCAAAAATGCGTTTCTCCTTCCACCAGTTTAGAGTTTCAACCTCAGCTTTAGGGTACGCCAGCTGTTTAACTTCTTCGAATTTTTTAGCCATAGAGAACGAAATCGCTCATCCTGAAAATTTGTAAAGTAAGCTCACAATATACGGAATGTTTCGCAATGGCAATACCATCCGGAACGGTGATTTTGCGGCCTATTAAGATCGAGGCGGGCTAAGATAGAAGGAGAACGGAAGAAAGTCAGGTTATAATTTATTTGAAGTGATACCACGGAGGCACGGAATATGGAATAGTGACATTACCATTCAGGACTATCATATCCCTGAAAGTTCCAAAACAGATTTTTATTGCCAAAGTCATCGAAAAAACCCAACACACCTCCCCTTTGCCTCCGCGGCAACCCTTCCCAGGTTGTCCGATAAGACAGAAAACTTGAATCTGAGCCGAATTCACTCAATCTTTCACTGTCAATCACACTCCGGTTCAGCCGCACTCTTATTCAATAATCATTATGACCGAAAATACTCCCATCACCAAAGAGAATCCCTTTAAAATCGTTTTTGTATGCCTTGGCAACATCTGCCGAAGTCCAACTGCAGAGGGCATTTTTCAGCACCTGGTAAATGAACGCGGGCTGGAATCGTATTTTTACATCGATTCGGCCGGTACTTCGGCCTATCATATAGGCGAACCGGCCAACAGCAAGAGCCGCCAGGTTGCGGAACGTCATGGAGTTAAGCTGCAATCACGCGCAAGAAAATTTGAACCGGAAGACCTGGAAGAGTTCGATCTCATCCTGGCCATGGATCGCGAAAACTATGACAACCTGAAACAGCTGGACCAGGATGACAAATATGGTGATAAAATTCTGCTGATGCGCGATTTCGATCCCCAGCCCGGCAATGGAGAGGTTCCCGATCCCTATTTTGGAGGCATGGACGGGTTTCAGAATGTGTTTGAGATCCTCAGAAGAAGCTCAAAAGAGCTGCTGGATGAACTGGAGGAGCGGGTGGAATGATGGATGATGGATGATGGGTGATGTGTGATGAGTGATGAGTGATGTTTCAACTAGATTTACGAAAATACAAAGAGTCCAGTTTAGAAGCGGTTAGAGAGTCTGGCCCTTGTCATTGTGATGAGTTTTTCGAAGTGGAGCAAAATGAACATCAAAAACCCGATTTGAAAGATCAGCAGAAAATTTGCTGAATCAACACCGAGAAAACTGATATCAAATTGTGGTATCCATGACGTAAGTACTACACCAAATACGATACCAATCAAAAAGAAAATCCAGGAGAAGGTAATTCCGCGTCTGTATCCTTCCCGAACCAATTCTTCACTGGTCTCAATCTCGTTTATCTTATTCATCACTTCATCCTCAAAGTCCGGAAAAGGCATGCTTCTTTGAGTTTCGGTGAGAAGTTCCTTAAGCATTTGGTCATACCGTTGATCACTCATGAGTATAATTCCTCCGGATTTAGATTAAACATACCTTCCATTAATTCTTTCATGCTTTTACGAGCCCTATGCAGGGTAACTTTTACCTTTGATGTACTCCATCCGGTAACTTCAACCATTTCATTTATGCTATACTCATCCAGATAAAAGAGCTTCAGAGACAAGCTTTCATCCGGCTTCATCCGGTCCAGAGTTTCATTGATATAAAACATTTTATGATCGTGATTAATCTTCTTGCTTGTGCGATTAACATCTGATGTCAGATTCGTTAACCCATCTGGCTTAAAGCGATCTTCGGGGCCTCTTTTTCTCATCATCTGATATGCTTCATTTACTACAATCCGATGAAACCAGGTTTTAAAAAGAGATTCTTTCTTGAATGATTTTAGATTCTCATAAGCTTTCAAAAAAGACCTTTGTACAGCATCTTTAGCTGCATGCTCGTCTTTCAATACGGATAAAGCCAGATTAAAGGCGCCATCCTGACATTCTCTGATGATATGCCGGAATGCATTCTTATCCCCCTCAAGAACCTGTGATATGTATCTATCCGGCATGGACAATTGATTTAACTATCCTTTTTCCCGGCATAATGAGCAATGATCATACCGATACCTCCGAATAAAAACATGAAAACCGGAATAATTTCTCCTCGCAAATCAACGATTGACTCAATAAGAATTCCAGTAAATATGCCAGTTGAAATGGCTGTAATTACTATTCCTAACCTAAGCCAAGGAAATCGGAACTTGAAATTAAAGCCTGATTCCTTATCAGGTACATCAATACCTTTTTCTATTAGCATCAAACGTTCTTTTTCCCGGGCCTGATGGGTAAAGAACCATGCAAGAAAACCGGCCGTTAAGAATGCAAGAAAGATGATTGTAAATGTTAGCTGACTCATATGTAAGCTGAATTTTGGATTTATGTTCGTTACTTAGATGCATCAGCTCACCAAAACGTTACAATTTATTTCCCAAGACTATCATCTGCAGATTATATCTGGATTTAAGATTTCAAGGTTTGTACAGAAAAAGCAACAAGACATCTCTAATCCTTATGAGAACCCGAGAATCTCAGTTCTCGATGTTACAATCCTCAGCCAAATTGCTAATATCCTGACTCAAAACTATCTTAATAACATGATTGATAAATCCGACATAGCAAAAATGAGCATTCCTGAACGCCTCAAGGCCATGGAATTACTGTGGGAATCAATATCCGACCACCCGGAAAGTATAGATTCGCCAAACTGGCATAAAGATATTTTAAACAAGAGAGAATCCCGGGTTGATTCCGGAAAAACAAGCTATTTGACCCTGTCAGAACTCAAGAGCCGAATGAAGAAATAGCTGCATGAAACATTTGCACATTCTATCTGAAGCGGCAGATGACCTGGAAAAAGCAAGAGATTTCTACGAATCCCAGGAAGAAGGCGCCGGCAACTATTTTGTGGAATCAGCATTCAGCGAGCTAAATGAACTGATGGAAACAGCCGGGATGCATCCGCTGTTTTTTGGATATCATCGAAAATTATTCAAAAAGTTCCCGTTTGCTATTTACTATCGCACAAATACAGATTTTATAGACATATATGCCATTTTGGATCTAAGGTCCAGACCTGGTTTTCTCGATGATGTACTCGAAGAAAGAGTGAAGTGACTAGTGATATGTGATGAGCGATGTGAGATGTTAGATGTTATTAAAAATGACAACTTTTCTCAGCGTCCTTTGCGCCTCTGCGGTAATATTTACCTTTTCATATGAACATACCAGATACGATTCGCAATAATTTACGTGATAAATACGGCATTCATGTATCATCTGCCAAAACAGTATCTGGCGGGAGCATTAATCAGGCATATCAACTCGAAACAAATCAGGGTGCTCTGTTCCTGAAAATTAATGTCTCAGCTCCTGAGGATTTCTTCGAAAAAGAAGCAGAAGGTTTGAAACTCCTGAAATCTGCCGGGAGTGGTTTACGCATACCCGAGGTGATTGCTGCGGAGAAGCCGATCAACGGCAGTCCAGGCTTTTTGTTGATGGAGTTTATTGACAGCGGTTCGTCCGGTGACTCTTTTGCATTCGGGGCAAACTTGGCTCACCTTCATCAAACCAATAGTGATCAATTCGGTCTTGATGCAGAAAATTATATCGGGAGCCTGCCTCAAAGCAATAATTGGCACTCAAACTGGCCGGGCTTCTTTTCGGAGGAGCGGATTCGTCCGCAGCTTCGTATGGCCATCAAATCGGGCAAAATGGATTCCCGGGTCCTGAAACAGTGGGATCGGATTGAACCCCTGCTGTATGACCTGATGCCGGAAACAGAGCCGTCCCTGATTCACGGTGATCTTTGGGGCGGCAATTACCTTTTTGATACCAACGGAGATGCAGTTTTGATTGATCCGGCCGTCTATTATGGCCACCCTGAGATGGACCTCGCCTTTTCCCACATGTTCGGAGGTTTTTCTGGAGAGTTTTATCGGGGATATGAATCTGTTTCACCACAACCATCCGGATTCAGCGAAAGAAAACCCTTGTATAATCTATATCCCTTGCTGGTTCATGTAAATTTATTTGGCGGGCATTATGTAAGTCAGGCTGAAGCCGTGTTGAAGAGGTTTGCTTAGCGCGGTTAGTTGTTTGTTGATGGGAGTTGGTGGTCTGTGGTAAGTTGTTAGTTGTCAGTTGTTTTTTTGTTGATATGTGAATGGGGTTTATGTTTTGTCATGAATCGGTCACTCAATTTCAGATTGTTGCTTTGAACCCCTCGATAAAAGCCGGGGCGTTGATCAAATAAAGGCTCGGGGTTGAAATAGTTGGCACGTCCTACCCCGCGCTTCGCACGGGGCTGATGATTGCGCGCTTTAAGCGCTGGGCAAACGTTTGGATGGCGGCGCTGGAAATAATTTTTCATGAATTATGGATTTTAAGTGCGCCGCTACTGCCCTCTCGTGCCTTGTCATCCCGAGTGAGAGATCCGTCAGCCGACGGAGATCGAATCGAGGGAACTCCCATCGTCTCATTTGGATAATCTTCCCACAAATCCATCTCCCAAAAATGAGGCTTTCAGTTATGATCGAGTACCCCATTGGAATTTGGTGCGTGTATTTTGGAATTTGATGTACCGAAATCTATCTATTGAACCCGCACCATTGCCTACAAACCGCATCATAAGCCTTGTACCTTCTCTCACCGAGCTGCTTTTTGATCTCGGACTGGATGACTCTGTTGCAGGACGCACCCGGTTCTGTATCCATCCGGAGAAGCGTATTGATAACGTGCCAATCATCGGAGGTACAAAAAATCCCCGCATCGAAAGAATCAGAGAGCTGGAACCGGATCTCGTAATTGCCAACAGGGAGGAGAACCGGAAAGAGGATGTGAAGGCCATTGAAGAGTTCTGCGAGGTGATGGTTACCGACATCAACACCATCGACGATGCACTGTTTGCAATTCACGATATCGGCGACCGATGCGGGACGAAAGAAAAAGCGGCGGAACTGATCGATGCTGTCAGGAAAGAGCTGCATCATGTGCCGGAAGAGCCCCTGTTGCGTGCCGCCTACATCGTCTGGAGAGAACCCTGGATGAGTGTCGGTAACGACACCTATATTCACTCTGTGATGATGCACTGGAAGCTGGAGAATGTTTTTTCAAACAGGACACGCTACCCAAAAACCACGCTGGATGAGCTGAATAAAGTGCAGCCGGATGTTATCCTCCTGAGCAGCGAACCCTATCCTTTCAGGGAGAAACACCTTGAAGAGGTAAGCAGCCGTTGCAAAGATTCAAGGGTTCTACTGGTAGATGGAGAGTGGTTCAGCTGGTACGGCTCCCGTATGCTGCCTGCATTCCGGAAGCTGAATGCTTTCAGAAAAGCCATAGGATGAGTTTACACGCTGGACCGATAGTAAATATTGTTCTGTAAGTTTATTATACATGAGTCCGTGATGATGTGTTTCCCGCCACCGCCCCGCAGGTAGTCATATAAAGATAGCGGGCTCATTTTCTGGACACGACTTTCCGGCCTGAACCGTTAACTGCTTTTGATTATCTTCATTCACATGAAAATGAATATCAAGGCACTTACCCTGTTTTTCGGGTTATTTCTCATAACCATGGCCTCACACCTGTCAGCTCAGTCGGGCTCCGCTGATACTGATGAGAAGGCTTTGGCGATGGAGTACTTTATTCAGGGGATCACCGATTTTGAAAATGAGGACTACGAACAGGCGCTGGATAATCTGACGGCAGCCCATGTACGATTATCAACCGACCCCGGAATCAACTATGCCCTTTCGGATGTGTATCTTGCAATGGGCGATTACAGTAACGCAGCCTATTATGGGCGTCTTGCCGCCGAAGCGGACCCTGAAAACAAGTGGTATCATCTGCAGCTGGCAGAAATCCACCGGCGGTCGGGGCGTAACACAGCCGCTATCGAAACACTCGACAACGCTCTCCGCTATCATCCGCGGGATCTGGACCTCCTGTTCATGAAGGCTGAAAGCTATGTAGAGTTTGGTAAACTGCTTCAGGCTAACGGTGTGCTCGATCAGATTCTGGAGATTACCGGGAGTGATTTTGAGATCCATCTCCGAAAATTCCGAAATTACAATGCCCTTGGAATGAATGAAGAAGCTCTCACTGAGCTGGAAGCCATGCGTGAGCTGAATCCGGGTAATTTATCTACTCTGCAAACAATCAGTCAGCTTTACCTGGAGCTTGGCGATGAAGACTCTGCACGCAATACCCTTATTGAGGCACGCGAAAGGAACCCCCGTGATCCGCAAACCCTGATACTGCTGGCGGAAATCTACATTAACAACCGGGAGTGGGAGAATCTTGGCGACACCTTTGTTTCCATTTTGGGGGATCCGCTGATCTATCCAACCCAAAAAATGGAGCTGGTTCGCTTTATCTATTCGCAGCATACCCAAAATCCGGAAATCGAAACCCTCGCAGAGCAGACCAGTTCCGTTATTCTGGCTTTCAGCCGCAATGAACCGGAATACACACCCGCACAGCTCATTGCCGCCGAGTTCTTTATTCAGCGGGGCGAATCGGAACTGGCACTGGAAACACTTGAACGGGTTACAACAAGTGCACCCGATGAACAGGATGCCTGGGCTCAAAGGCTTCAGCTGCTTTTTTCACTTGAACGGTATGATGACATAATAAATCTGGAAGACCAGGCGGCTGAGCACGCTCCAAACAACGCCTTTGCAGGGTTTTTTACAGGGCTTGCATTTCTTGTGACCGATCGCTTTGAAAAAGCTGAATACTGGCTTGAAAAAGCGGCCATGCAGCCCGGGCGAAGAAACTTCAGATCATTGGTTTACAGCAGTCTGGGCGATGCCAGACATGAACTTAATGAATGGAGTGCTTCGAAAGAGGCCTATGAGATGGCGCTGCGCCTTGACCCCGATAACCACGGGGCAAAAAATAATTATGCTTATCACCTTTCACTGCGTGATGAACGTCTTGATTATGCGATGGATCTGGCGGAAGAAGCTACAACTGCAGAACCGGATAACGCCGCCTACCTGGATACCCTTGGATGGATACATTTCAAAAAAGGGAACTACGAGGAAGCACGGCGGTATATAGAGCAGGCTGTTGAAACAGGCAATGCAGGCGTTGACGTGCTTGAGCACTTAGGTGATGTGTATGATGCTTTGGGTGACCCGGAGAATGCCAGAATCTGGTGGCAAAAGGCGCTGGACGCTGACCCGGAAAGACAATATTTAGAAGAAAAAATTCAGTAACGGCTACAGTATCGGTAAACACCGGTATGAATCTTTTCCAAACAATGGACAGATAACCCCATCCACTTTGATTTCTTTAAGGAAAAATACTTTTGTTCTGATTGTTCTTACCGTCCTGCTTGCAGGAGCCTGCAGTACGCAGCGAACGGTACTAAATGTGGAGGATATGAATCCTTCGGACCTCAGCGGCAGTGAACTGGCAGAAATGGTTAACGATTACAGCGAGTCGCTGCTAACCATAACAGGCAGCGGACGGGCGATAGTGAGCGAGCCGGGAAACAGTGACCGGGTGACGCTTGAGTTTTTATCGAGCAGGGAAGCCAGCCTGATTACGGTACGAACGGGTGTGGGAATTGAAGGCGGGCAGATTCTGGTCGATTCCGATTCCCTTCTGGTCTACAACCGGGTTGACGGATATGCTGAAAAGGTATCCGTAAACCAAAGCAATCTTACAAGTATCGGGTCACTGGCGTCTCTCAATATGCTCAGCATGTTCAGCTATTCACTTCCCGCAGGTCAGGTAGACTATGTTTTTGAAGATGACTCCCGCTATTTGGCCATTCTGGAAGATGAAACAAGGGTAACGGTTATGAAAGGGAGCGGATTCGTAGAGTCGGTTCAGCAGCAGGATACCCGTGCAGCCTACAGCCGGATCGAGTATGAAGGCTATGCAGAGATTGATGCCTTTTATCTGCCACGAAAAATCACCATTTTTAGCCGTGACGGAAGCTCAAGGGCCACATTTCTGGTCCAGCGACTTGATGTAAACAACCCGCTTCCCGAACTTACGATCGACTTGCCAGAAAATACTCCAATCAGAAGGTTATGATTTCGCGATCCGGACTCATCCTGATCTTACTATCGCTCATTGCAGCCCCAACTGTCCTCGCCCAGGGAAATGGCAGCTACGAGGAGCGCCGTGCTGAGCTTATCGAGCAGCAAAACACTACCAGGGAGCAGATCGAGAGCCTCCGCCAGCAAATTGAAACCTATACGGAGCGATTGGGTTTTGCAACGGAGCGTTATGAGCAAATGTATCAGCAGTATCTTGAACTCGAACGGGTCATCACCCTTCAGCAGGAGCAGATCCGCCAGATGCGCCGTGAGCAAAGCCAGATTACAGAGGAGATCGACCTGATTGAGGAAAACATTACCTCCAGTGAAGAGCGGCTCCGGGATCTCATAATGGAGTACAAGGATATTCTTACCTTCTCCTACAAGAACGGACGAACCACCGAGCTTGCCCTTCTGCTAACATCCTCTTCATTTAATCAGCTGCTGGTACGGTCATTTTATCTTGGTAAATTCGATGACTTCCGTCAGGCACAGGTTAATGAAATTGAAGACACCCATGATGAATTGCTAGCCTCCAAAACCGACCTTGAAGAAACCCGTTTGCGCAATCTGGATGCTCTCGCAGCCATTGAGCAGGAGATGAACAATCTGGAGGAGCAGCAGCAGCAACAGGAACGTAATGTGGAACTGCTTCGGCGCGACCGCGATAACATCCAGGAGCAGGTCGACATTCGTCAGCGGCAGCTGAGCGAGCTCACCAGCACGCTCGACAACCTGATTGCAGAAGAGGAGCGGATACGCCGCGAAGAGGCTGCCGGCACGCGTGTGATGCGCAGCGAGCGTGTCATGAATGATGAGGAGCTGGTGGCCGTAGCATCCACTTTCAGAAATAGCAAGGGACAGCTCCCCTGGCCGGTCGATAACGGAACCATCACTCAGAAATTCGGGCTTCGAATACACCCTGTATTTGGCACCCGAACGAACTACCCGGGCGTTGATATATCAGCACCGCCCCGCTCAACAGTGCGGGTTGTGAATGACGGTTATGTAATCGGAGTCGAAATTCTTCCCAACTTTGGCAACTCCATCCTGGTGCATCACGGCGGATTTTACACCGTGTATGGCAATCTCAGCGAAATCTATGTGCGCAAAGACCAGGTACTCAGCCGTAACGACGTGATCGGCCTCTCAGGTGATGAAAATTCGCTGATCGGCGAAGTGCTCTTTTTCATGGTGCGCGAAGGCACCACCAGCCTGAATCCCGAGGAGTGGCTGCAGAATGCGGTGCCGTAGGAGTGAAAAGGCAAAAGGCAGAAGGCAGAAGTGAGAAGGTGGAACCGATCAACCGATCAACCGAAAAAAGGCAAAAGTTAAAAAGTAGTTGAATCTTTCCTTTTCACTTTTGCCTTTTGCCTTTTCACTAACCCCGTCTCACGTTTGACGTTTGACGTCTCACTCCCTCACCTGTTAATTACATCGTCAATCTGTTCAATGCCACGCACGTAAGTGTTCAGCCATTCCGACTGCTCATAGAGCATGTGAAGAACGGATTCACGGGCACGATAGCCGTGGCTCTCTTCGGGCAGCATCACCAGGCGCGCAATGCCTCCGAGTCCGCTCACAGCCGCATACATTCGCTCGCTCTGCATCGGGAAGGTTCCGGAGTTGTTGTCCTCCATTCCGTGGATAAAGAGAATCGGATCTTTGATGCCGTCTGCATGCATAAAGGGCGACATGCTCAGATAGATATGATCGGCTCTCCAGAAGTTGCGCGGCTCTGCCTGGAAGCCAAACGGAGTCAAGGTACGGTTGTAGGCGCCGCTGCGTGCGATTCCGGCTTTGAATATCCGCGAATGCGCCAGCAGGTTGGCCGTCATGAAGGCACCATAGCTGTGTCCGCCGATGGCAAACCTATCGGGATCTCCAACTCCCCTGCTGTCCATCTCGTTTACAACGGCTTCAGCGCTCATAATCAACTGTTCCACAAATGTGTCATTCGGGTTGGCATCGCCTTCGCCTACAATCGGCATAGTGGCATTTTCTACAACCGCAAATCCCTGGGTCAGTGCAAAGTGCGGACCCCAATAACTCATCCCTGCAAACCTGTAGGGTGAATCGGCTACCTGTCCGGCTGCATCGGCGCTCCGGAATTCACGGGGATACGCCCAAACCAGAACGGGAAGCGGACCGTCACGATCCTTGTCATAGCCCGGCGGAAGATAGAGCGTGGCCGATAGGTTCACGCCGTCTTCGCGTTCATACTGAATAAACTCTTTGTACACATCCTTTAACTGGGGAGTTGGATGTTCAAACTCTGTGATCTGATCGAGATCGCCTGATTCAATGTCCCGTACATAGTAGTTGGGCTGGACGCTGACGGACTCACGTCGGGTGATAGCCTGCATGCCTTCATCATCAAGCAGGGTAACGATAAACTCATAGTAGGGTGCTTCCGAACGCCAGAGTTCTGTGGTTTCACCTGTTTCCAGGTTGTATTTTCGCAGAAACGGACGGTTACCTTCCGGAGTTGCACCGGTACCTGTCAGCAGCAGCGTATTGCCGTCGTCTACGGTGTGAAGTACCCACGTTCCGTACTGAGAGCGTTTCATTTCGGGTGAACCGGGATCTCCGTAACGGTCCTCGGTTGAACGGTCAAAAATGAGTTCGGCCTCCCTTGATGGATTATCGGGATAAATCTTCCAGGTGCGGACGTGTCTGTCAGCTCGCCAATACTCGCTTACCAATGCAAAATCCTCCTCACTCCACATGATTCCCGCGTACCTGTAGGCAACCTCAAACAGTTCGGTCGGGTTACCCCTGAAAGGCGCTTCATGCTGATAGATGCGATCGCGCATCGACACGTCGACAGAGGGATCCCCGCCGTCCAGAGCCTCCACCCAGGTTAGTGTGGCGGGGGCATCGTTTCTCCAGCTAACGGATCGGGGGCCTTCCGTTGTTGATGAGAACGCGATGGGCACATCGTCGGCCAGGGGCAGCTCTGCAAACTGGTGAACCATGTTGCCGTCACGATCCCAGATCTGAATGTTTTGCGGAAAACGGTAGGCAGGCACACGATAGGAATAGGGCCGCTCAGTCTTGTTTACCAAAATGTACTCTCCGTCAGGAGATAAGTCTGCAGTTCTGTAGATCGCAGGACTCCCGATCATTTTGAGGGAACCGTCCAGATTAACCTCTGCAAGCTGCGCCATAAAGTAGTAATCGAACAGATCCTCGTCGTGGGTGTCTTCAAGCAGATCCTGATAGGTTCTGGCGGGCCGGGCACCGCCTGTATTTTCTTGAATTACCGGGCCTTCAGGCACCATTTCACGAACCGGGGCTTCACCTCTGCCCTCAGGTACAAATTTGACCAGAAGTGATTCACCGTCTTCGGTCCAGCTCATTGGCGAACCGTAGTACGTGTCGTTTACCTTGCCGTTAACCAGGCGCCATGCGCGGGCTTGTTCAACATTTGCAACCCAGAGCTCAAGGCGATCTGTTTTTGTGAGCAAAAATGCGATGTGGGACCCATCGGGCGACCAACTTACATTGGTGATGACGGGGTTTTCCGGCAGACCCGAAATGGTCCTGTCGCGACCGGTGGACATGTCGCGCAGCGTGAATCCGGTAACGTATCCGGAGCGGCTTGGACCGTTTGTATTCGGATTGATCCGGATACCGGCAAGGCGAAGCTGCGGCTGGGCCATCTCTTCAATGGAGGGAAGTGAAGGCACATCCTGTAAGAGCATGATATTGCGGTCGGGCGAAAAGCTTACCGATGGATTTCTTGCACCGTCAACGAGGTCAACAAGATTCTGGGATGGTGTCATATATCCATCCTGTGCAAGTGCATCCGCAAAAATAAACGGTAAAAACAGAAAAAGAAGTAGAATAGAGCGCTTCATACAAACAGTGGATTAGGTTCAAAGTGATCTCTTGGAATTAACCAAGTTCGACGATCAGGTACAAGTGGTTTTCAGGGTGCAGGACGGAAAGAGGCCTGTCAGCATTTCCTGTGCCTTTCAGGAATTCTGACAGCGCCGGATTAGGGGCAAGGCGCGTGGTTCAGGGTTCAGGGTTCAGGGTTCAGGGTTCAGGGTTCAGGGTTCAGGGTTCAGGGTTCAGGGTTCAGGGTTCAGGGTTCAGGGTTCAGGGTTCAGGGTTCAGGGTTCAGGGTTCAGGGTTCAGGGTTCAGTAAGCTGTTTGTGAACTGTTTTAATGTCAAATTTATTAGTAGTTTATGAAATTGAATAATACTCAATACTCAATACTCAATACTCAATACTCAATACTCAATACTCCCTTCTCCCTTCTCCCTTTTCACTTTTCACTTTTCACTTCTCCATACTCCGCTTGCAGCTTTTCGCAAATGGATGTATACTCTCTACGAACTAAATAGTAATTATAAGATTCAAATACCCGAATGAGATCCCCCATATCATATATTATTGTCAGTTTCGTAATCCTGGCAGGTTGTTCAGGGCAGGAAGAGTCTGCAGAACAGATTACCTACTCCGGGCTTCCTGACCTGCAGGTCAATCAAACTATTGAAGCTGGAGAATCCGGTGAATATTTTCCCTCCAGGCTCAACGACTTGTTTGTAGGCCGGGATGGCTCCATCATCGTTTCAGATTGGGGAAGCAATACTCTTGAGCAGTTTTCTCCGGATGGAGAGCATGTTCAAACCGTCGCCTCTGAGGGAGGTGGTCCGGGAGAACTCCCAAGCTTTTTCTTCATTGCCGATACCGGAAACGACCGATTTATGATTGAACATCAGGGGGCCCGACGGGATCTGTTCATACCGGATGAAAACGGTCTTTATACCTATTCATCCACTGTTTCATCGGATGAGAACAGCGGCTATGGGTACAACATCATCGGTAAAAAATCAGACAGCGAATACTATGCGACCCCCAGAAATGTAATCAGAGACGTTCAGAGCCTGATGGTAAACCCCAAAGATTACCGGGAAGGGCCTGTGGTTCTTATTGATGATTCAGGCGGGCTGATACAGGATTCACTGGAGATGCTGCAAACTCCCCTTCCCCACCTGACGGATGCCGGTAACGGTGGTTTTCGCGTTGACGTGATTCCATACCGCAATACGGACCGATTTCATCCACTGCCTGATGGCGGCTACCTGCTTGCCAGGCCCGACAACTCGCGCCTGGAATTTTACGATATGACTCAAACCCTTCAGAGAGCGATTGAATTGAATGTGGTTCCAAGGGAGATTACACAAGCCGATATGGAATATGCTTTCAGGGATCACCGGGATGACGTAATTCGGGATATCAGGCCACGATTGCATGATTTCAAGCCGCCATTCCTAGATATTCTGGCGTCTGAAAACCATCTCTGGCTGCATACCGACAACAGTGAAAGCGGTAAGGAGTTTGTTGTTTTGGAGATGGACGGCACACCGGTTGGAAAGTTTCTTCTATCAGAATTTGATGAGGTGAAAAAAGCAGTTGATAACAGAATCTACACCATTCATAAAAACCCCGATATTGGCCATTCCGTGAGGGTGTATGAAGTGGCAATTTAGAGGGTGGTAATTCAAGATAATTGAGTGTAAGTAGCGAGATTGACATGGTATGTCTGTCAATAAAGGTATGACGATCTGATTCGCATCAGAATAGGGCGGGAGAATTAAACTCACAACCATAACAGACATACCATGTCTGCGGTTAGTGCAGGGTGCAGGTGCAGGTGCAGGTGCAGGTGCAGGTGCAGGTGCAGGTAGAAATGTAAAAAATCTGAGTTCGATGGTCAGCGCTCAGCGGTCAGCAAGGACAGGGTATAATTTTCATATTCAATACCCAATACCCAATACCCAATACTCAATACTCAATACTCAATACTCAAAAAGAAGATACTTCAGAGATCAAATATCGCATATCACTATTCTGAGAACCGCTGCTCCCTCATTTCATATTCACAAACTGCAGCGGAATGCCAAATCGCGTTGATTTAAGATGCGAGATTACCGCCTGAAGGTCGTCAATCTTCTTCCCGGTTACGCGAACCTGGTTATCCTGGATGGCAGGCTGCACCTTCAGCTTCAAACCTTTAATCTCCTTTACGATCTTTTTGGCCGTTTCACGATCTATGCCTTCTCGAATAATGGCATCCACTTTTATGTGCCCTTGACTTGTGCCCTCTTCAAGTCCATACTCAAGTACCTTGGGCTCGAGCCCGCGCTTGATAAAGTGCTTTACCAAAATATCCTTCACAGCCTGCAGTTTCATGTTTTCAGCCGCAACAAGATGGATCCGGTTCTCCTTTTTATGAAACTCCACATCGGTATGCAGTCCGCGGAAATCATAACGTGTCCCAACTTCCTTGAGCGTATTATTAACGGCATTATCCACTTCCTGGGCGTTGATTTCATTGACAATATCAAAAGAGGGCATGATGGAATCCTTAATCTTGGTTTTGGTTGAAGCAGGGTCAAATATAAATGATTTCTATTTGTAAATAACAGATTCTGTAACGAGACTTGGGTTTTAGAAATCCTTAAGATCTGAAGTATCAATATCACTACAGAAAAACAACCCTTACAATTACCCCATCGACCATGAAAAATAACCTGCTCAGTTATGTCGCAGCGAAGGACAAAAAATATCCTTTTACTGCACCCACCTGGATATATATTTCCATTATTGCCCTGTTTTTTACTTCCTCAGCAGCCGCACAGTCTGTCATGGACCGCTCACTTATTGACCGCATATCCATGGCAGTGGTACAGATTCATACACCGGACGGCACCGGATCCGGAAGCCTTGTAGAGGGATCCAACCTTATCTACACCAACCGCCATGTAGTTGAAGGATTCTATGAGTTTGAAATTTACGGCATTACGGATCCCACCCGACCCGTAGAACCGCTTTTTGTTGCTGAGCTTCTTGGCTTTTCTGAAGAGTATGATTTTGCCGTTCTGCGAATTACCGGCGATATGAACGGGAATCCCGTTATTAACCCTCATCAGTATATTGCAAACTACTCGGACTCCGGATTGACTCCGGCACTGCAAAAATCTGGCTTGAGAACCATACCCGGGCGCGGTGATCAGGTGGCAATTTTCGGTTATCCCGGAATCGGGGATAATGAACTTGTATTTACCACCGGCATTGTCTCATCGGTAATGTACGATACCTTCACGGAATCCCGCATTCCCGTCTGGTATCGAACCAATGCGGAAATGGCACCCGGCAACAGCGGTGGTGTGGCTACCGACATGAACGGGAATATTATTGGTATTCCAACCTATGTGCGTTCCGAAAACCGGACCGGCGGAAGACTGGGAAGCCTCCTGTCAATGCATGTGGTGAGTGAAATCGTGGATGGCAACCTGCTGACAAACCGCTGGGAAAACCGATCTTCGGATGCAATAGCCAGTAACAGCCCTGCACCCGACAGCGATCAGCTCGATTTTTCCGTGGATCCGGCCTATGGCTCTGCAAGCCTTGCTGCAGGATTCACTCCCGATCCTCACAGGGTTTCCGTGGTTTCGGGCGGAGCCGTTGACGCCTCCTACCTCAGCAGCGGTTGTGTGGGTTATGCTGCAGAGGGACCTGACTACAGCCTCCAATGGTCCGGATCCTCATCCATGCTGCGTTTCTTTTTTGTTGCAGAAAACGATGGTGATGATACATCACTCATTATCAACCGACCGGACGGCAGCTGGACCTGTAATGATGATGCTGAAAGCGGAAGCCTGGATCCCATGGTGACTGTCGACAGTCCGCAGGAAGGGCGCTATGATGTCTGGATTGGAAGTTACTCAGAGGGCGAATACATTGATGGAGTGCTTCATATTTCAGAGAGGGACGTCACTCCCGCGGGACAGGAGGAGAGCGACTCGGGTTCTGCGGCCGCTCTCGACTACAGTCAGGATCCGATGTATGGTACCGTGGCTTTGTCTGCCGGTTTCACTCCCGACCCAAATGAGAGGGATATGACCTCGGGCGGGTCGGTGGATGTATCTGCGGAAAGCCTGGGAACAGGCTGTACCGGATATGCATCCTCTGCTCCTGATCTGAGACTGCGCTGGAGCGGAGACACAGACGACCTGCGAATCTTTTTTGAGCCCAACCAGCCCGGAAACGACACGGTATTGATTATCAATACGCCGGGCGGAGGATGGGTCTGCAATGATGACGCCAATTCAGACACGCTCAGCCCAATGGTCAATCTTCGGGGCTACTCCGACGGCCAGTATGATATCTGGATCGGCAGCTACACCAGCGGAGAATACATCAGCGGTAAACTGACGATCACGGAACTGAACCGGGTGCCGGAATAGACTTGTTAGGCTTAAATTTCCGTTAACTACCCGGGATTTTCAGCCTTATCGTGCATAAAAAATCCCACCACAAAGTGTGGTGGGATTTAAAAGTCGGAACGATCACCCACAGGGCGTGACGATCCCTCAACATGCCCTGGTTCAATGAAACCATTTTGAATAAAAAAAGCCCACCGCGATGTGCGGTGAGCTTTATGAGTCGGGACGACAGGATTTGAACCTGCGACCCCTCGACCCCCAGCCGAGTGCTCTACCGGACTGAGCCACGTCCCGAATCAGACTTCAAAAATATCGCTATCGGCAGGTAATATCAATGACTATCTTTTCTGCGCTTTTTTAAATCCTCAAGAAGGTATACTTCGGCGGAATACCCGGTTGTCGCGGCGCTAGCTATTAATGCAGGGTCTGCGTGCATTGAAACAGGGTCAGCTTTGGGGAAGTCATCCCAATTGTAAAAAATTCTACAGGGCAGACACTCTGCTGTTAAGTTCATACTTTCCATGCATGAGGATTTATTTTGTAAAGCATCGAGCGTATTCATGAAAGTATTTCTTTCGCTGTATTTAGTTGTCGGGCTGACATGTCTTGCACATTCACAAACCATTACCGTAACAGATCAAAAAACGGGAGAGCCTCTGGAAGGCGTGGTGCTGATGAGTGTACGTTCAGAGGCAGCCCTCATCACCGATGCGCGAGGTGAGGCAGATATTTCTTCTTTAGAAGGGGCAGAAACCATTCTGATACGGTCTTTGGGATATAAAACGAGGACCCTCAGCTTTGGTCAAATCGAAGATATGAATTACGAGGTTGCCCTGGAACCGTCCATTTTGAACCTGGATCAGCTGGTGGTTTCAGCCACAAGATGGCGTCAGACTTCAGGAAATATACCCCTGAAAATTGTTTCTGTTACACCGGAAGAGCTGACTCTCCAGAATCCGCAGACAGCCGCTGATTTATTGAATGTTACCGGAAAGGTATTCATTCAAAAGAGTCAGCAGGGAGGCGGGAGCCCCATGATACGCGGGTTTGCCACCAACAGGCTCATCTATACAATAGACGGTGTGCGAATGAATACGGCAATTTTCAGAGGGGGCAATATCCAGAATGTGATCAATCTTGATCCGTTTGCCATCGAAAATACCGAGGTGCTTTTTGGCCCGGGTTCGGTCATTTACGGCAGCGACGCAATCGGCGGGGTAATGAGCTTTCAAACACTGACTCCGCGGCTTTCGCCTGATGATGAACTGCTCTTGACCGGAAAAGCGGAAACACGATTTTCTTCTGCCAACAACGAGCGTACCGGGCATTTCGATGTGAGTATCGGCCGGAAAAAGTGGG
Source organism: Rhodohalobacter mucosus (assembly GCF_003150675.1). NCBI lineage: Bacteria > Pseudomonadati > Balneolota > Balneolia > Balneolales > Balneolaceae > Rhodohalobacter > Rhodohalobacter mucosus. Next base: position 321,375 of record NZ_QGGB01000002.1, read on the forward strand.
CTGCGGTAACAAGTTTCTCTTCGTGGGATTATGACCATTTGAGGCAGGGCAGCCATGGCCCCGATGATTACCTCAAGGGGTTCTATCCGCAGCGGCAGGACAGCCTTGACGTGCTGATTGTTCAGGATGACCCCCTTTTACAGATTCCCACAGCCTACTCTCAAATCAACCTGATGCAGAAAGCACGGTATAAACCCAACGAAACCTGGGATTTTCAGTATGGGTTTCATTTTTCTGAAACATCCTCCTACGGACGATACGACCGGCATCAGAGGATCAGAGAAGGAACTGCACGATACGGTGAATGGAAGTACGGCCCGCAGAAATGGCTGATGAATAATTTATCCGGGCGGTATACGCAAAGCAATGCAATTTTCGATCAGCTCTCTCTGAGAGTGGCCCATCAATCATTTGAAGAGAGCAGGATCAGCCGCAACTTCAATGACGATACCCGTCAAAGACGAATTGAAAATGTAGAAGCCTACTCTGCAAATCTTGATTTCACCAAAAATACCGGCACCAGAAACACGATCTATTACGGGATAGAGTATATTTTGAATGACGTGACGTCAATAGGCCGGAATGAGTTCATTTTTGACAGCGTAATAAAACCCGATTCCATAAGCAGCGGACCCAGCCGGTATCCGCTGTCAACATGGGAATCCCTGGCCGCTTATGCGAATACAGAGTACAGGCTTTCAAGTCGAATTACATTCCAGGGAGGCCTCCGGTATAACCGGTTCATGCTGGAATCAGATTTCAGCAACAACGCAGACTTTTATCCTTTCCCATTCAGAACTGCAGAAATAAATAACGGTGCTCTTACCGGCAGCATTGGAGCTGTTTACAAACCCGATGAACGTTGGGTCATCAGGGCAAATGCAGGCACTGCTTTCCGTTCGCCCAACGTGGACGATGTCGGTAAAGTGTTTGATTCCGAGCAGGGTACGGTTGTGGTGCCCAACCCCGGTCTTGAAGCAGAATATGCCTACAGTTTCGATCTGGGAATCGCAAAAGCTTTCAGGGGCCGTGCAAAACTGGACGTTACGGGGTATTACACCATTCTGGACAATGCAATGGTACGCAGGGATTTTGAAATAAACGGGCAGGACAGCATCCAGTACGATGGTGTTCTAAGCCGGGTGCAGGCTCTCCAGAACGCCGCTGTAGCAAGGGTGTATGGTGTTCAGGCAGGAGTAGAAGTCAGGCTGTATGACGGATTCAACTTCCTTTCGGATGTGAACTACCAGTCGGGTGAAGAGGAACTGGATGATGGCAGCATCAGCCCATCGCGTCACGCGGCGCCCCTCTTTGGTATGAGCAGATTGAGATACGAACGAAACGGCCTGATGCTTGAACTCAACACGATCTATCAGGGTAAACGGGCTCACGAAGATCTTGCCGTCAGCGAAAAAGGAAAGGAGGAAATCTATGCACTGGATGAAAACGGAAATACCTACTCCCCGGCCTGGTACACGCTTAATTTCAAATCCATGTACCGGCTTTCGGAAACATTCAGCATGAGTGCGGGAATAGAAAACATGACCGACCGCAGATACCGTCCCTACAGTTCGGGTTTATCTGGCCCCGGCAGGAATTTTGTTCTTTCGTTGAGGGCGGAGTTTTAAGGTCGTTTCTTTGTAAAAAATGATCTGATTTCAACTTATGAATTGGTTAGAAAGTGTCCCTCCGTCGGCTGACGGAGGGCAATGGGGGATGATACTTGTGGACTCAAACCACAAAATTATCAATCAGTCGCATCAACGCTCCGTCAATCATCCCCATGTCCGGCTGCGCCGTCCTTTCCCCCTTCTCCCATAGGGATCCCTTTGGGGAAAGGGGGACTTTTTCCTAATTCAACCGAATGGTGCTGCGCTCAATCTCCCTGATCTGTTCTGGAAGGTCGCCTTCGAAAACCTGTACCAGCCGCGCAAACTGCGCATCTATCTGAGCTTCCAGATCAACATACACCTCATATTGCTGACGCGTAGGCCGGCCATCCCCCGTAGCTACCGTGCTTGCCAGAGAGGCCAGTTTATTATTCAGCTTAATCGGATAGTTGAGAACGTCCTGGCTGGATTCTGCTTTCGTTTGCATCAATTCGCCCTCCACATCCGCCAGCACGCTTAGCACTTCATTCGCACGCTCCAGGAGTTCGGTATTCTCTGCGTTGTCCGATTTCAGATCGTTAATCTGGGCCCGCACATCCCGGATTCGATTAATCGTTTTGTGTGTGGTATCCAATTTGGCAATGATGGTTTGGTGCAGATCAAACTGAGCCTGAAAATCCTCCTGCGTTGTGTCAATACGCGGATCCTTGGTTAGTTCAAACGTCTGTTCCGAAACTACCTCATCATCCACAAGAAGCTGCACCATGTAGGTGCCGGGAATGGCTTTTGGTCCCGTTGTAGAGCCGGCCCAGAGGATCTGCCGGCCTTCAATATTTGTCGCACCCGGATAGCGCATATTCCACTCAAATGTATTGTTGCCCTCTTTGGTTGTCAGTACATCCGAAGGAACATCATGTTCTTCTTCGTAGAATTCATCCGACTCTTCTACCGGGTCCCCCTCAAGGGTCTCCAGATTTGAAAAGGTTCTGATTTCAGTGCCATTCGATTCAAGGAACCGGAGCTTCACTTCATCTTCAGGTACACTGTTCAGGTTATAGTATACCACAACGCCATCTTTCGGATTTTCTCCCAGGGTGACTCCCGGCCCAATATCGCGGTGACTGCCAAAAAGATAGGTGGTTTCCGGTTTAAACAGGTAATAGTCGGAGTTTTTGACTTCATCACTTAATTGATGGAGAACAGACAGATCATCCAGAATCCAGAACGATCGCCCCTGTGTTGCAACAACCAGATCTTTATCCCTTGCATGCACGGTGAGGTCGGTGATTGGAACAGCCGGTAAGTTCAGCTGAAGAGGCTGCCACTTATCACCATCGTTAAAGGATACATAAACCCCTGTTTCGGTACCTGCATAGAGCAGGCCCTCCCTGTTGGGATCTTCCCTGATAACGCGGGTAAAATCTCCTTCCGGTATACCGTTGTTTATTCTGCTCCAGCTTCGCCCGTAGTTGTCGGTTTTGTACAGCATCGGGGAAAAATCGTCAAATTTATATCGCGTGGCTGCCAGATACGCTGTTCCCGGATTGTGCGGGGATGGATCAATGATGCTTGCCATAGCTTCCGGCATTCCATCGGGGGTAACTTCCGTCCATGTTTCCCCGTTATCCCGGCTCACGTGAATAAGCCCGTCATCGGCGCCGGCCCACAGCACACCCGGCTGAACCGTAGACTCCGCAAAGGTGAATACGGTATTGTAATACTCCACACTGGTGTCGTCTTTTGTGATCGGGCCGCCTGATTCACCCTGCTTCGACTTATCATTTCGGGTAAGGTCATCACTGATGGTTTCCCAGCTCATTCCCTCATCCCCCGATCGGTGCACGTACTGCGATGTGGCATACAGTACATTGGGGTCGTGCGGAGAGATATAGATCGGAAAGGTCCACTGAAACCTGTATTTAAGATCTTCTGCACCGGCACCCATCGGATTATCCGGCCAGACATCGATGCGGTCGCTTTGATTCGTAAAGTCATTAAACTTGTTGAAATATCCGCCGTAACTCCCGCCAAACGTAACATTCGGATCCTCAGGATCGGGTGCGATATATCCGCTTTCTCCACCGGCTACAGGCGCCCAGTCTCTTTCAGTGATTCCGGATCCTGCCGTTCTGCTCATAATACCGACGGTACTGTTATCCTGCTGTGCACCGTATATTCGATATGGGAACTGGTTATCCGTAATCACCTGATAGAACTGTGCCGTGGCATATTTGTAATAGGATGACCAGCTTTCGCCGCCATTGTAGGAAACCTGTCCGCCGCCGTCATCAGCTACCACCATGCGGTTTCCGTCATTAGGAGAAACCCACAAGTCATGATGATCTCCGTGTGGTGTGCCTATCCGCTCAAAGGATTCTCCTCCATCGGTGGATTTGTAGAAACCGACATTCAGCACATATACTTCATCTTCGTGATTTGTGCCGGCAACAACGTGCGTATAGTACCATGCACGCTGGCGCAGGTTACGATCGGCTGTAGTACGCGCCCATGTTTCACCGCCGTCGTCGGACCTGAACAGTCCGCCGTTTTCGTTTTCGATAATCGTCCAGACACGGTCTGAATTTAATGGAGAAACGGCCACCCCGATCTTGCCTGAAATACCTTTCGGCAGCCCCGGCCGGTTGGATATATATTCCCAGTTTTCTCCGCCATCCGTGCTTTTGTAAAGACCGCTTCCTTCGCCACCGCTCGACATCTCCCAGGGATTTCTATAGGCTTCCCAAAGAGTGGCGTACAAGATCCGCGGGTTGTTCGGGTCTATTTCGATATCAACAGCACCGGTTTTATCATTATGATAAAGTACACGCTCCCAGTTTGCTCCGCCATCCGTGGTTTTGAAAACACCTCTTTCAGAGTTTCCCTCGTTGCCAAACGTGTGTCCCAAAACGGCGACCCATGCTGTATTTTCATCGTTCGGGTGTACTACTATTTCGCCGATGAAATGAGAATCACCAAGCCCGATATGTTCCCAGGTCTTTCCACCGTCCACTGATCGATACGTCCCATCTCCGGCAGACATATTCCCCCTGATACAGGTCTCACCCATGCCGGCATAAATAACATTCGCATTGGACGGTGCAACCGCAATGGCGCCAACTGAACCGGTTTTGAAGTATCCGTCAGATACATTATGCCAATTTATGCCGCCATCAGTGGTTTTGTAAACTCCGCCACCGGTAAATCCGGTATAATACGTATGCGGTTGATCTTCATGGCCCGCAACGGCTACAGAACGGCCCCCGCGAAACGGACCAATGTTGCGGTACTCCAGCTCCTGAAAATGTGTGTGTTCGTAATCCGGATTTGATATCTCTTCGCCATGTCCGAATATCTGCGCCCGGGTTGTTGTTACAGAACCCAGCAGAAGGAGTGATACTGCAAACGTGAATAGAATAGAGAAGAGGACCGATTTATTAAGGCTGTATAGCATTTTATTTTATACTCATTAGATATTTGGTTAGAAAGGCTTCTTAAAATGTATAAAAAATAATGTGGATTGCTCGTAAAAAAATGTGAGCGCATTTTTAAACAGCATGACTTTCCCGAGGGGATCCCTCACGGGGCGAGATAAGGGATTGAACTTAAAAAGTCCCCCGTTCCATTACTAAGGCGGTACTCCCCTCAAGGGTGACCCCATTACCCTGCGGCCTCCCCCGGGTGGCTTCATGACAATTTTTTTCAAAACAATCGGCCCCTCCTTTCGTACATTCACAGGTTGAACAACAAAACCATAGCAAGCAAAACGATAACAAACGACCCAAATCTATCCATGAAATACCGAAAACTTCTATTTCTTATGGCTGCTCTGATTCTGGCTCCTGCCGCTCTTACAGCACAGGATTCAGAAAGCAGTGATGATGATAATGCGTACGCAAAAATGATCGAGGGTGCAGAAGTCAGTGAAGGATTTTTCACCTTTTACCAGAAGGATGGCAAACTCCTGATGGCTGTATCAGAAGACCAGCTCGACAGTGATTTTCTTTTAAATTATCAGATAGCACGAGGCATCGGCTCATCCGGCCTTTACGGTGGAACCATGCTCAATATTTTCGAAGCTGAACTTGTGGCTCTGCGCAAACAGAACGACCGCATTATGCTGGTGAACAAACCGCACCGCTACAATGCGGAAGCCGGCACGCCGCAGGCCCGCGCCGTTGATCTTACCTATGGTGAGTCCATTTTAGAGACGGCCAAGGTTGAGGCTACCAATGAGGATGGCATGATGCTGATTGATGTTCACAGCTGGTTTGTGGGCGATCTGTCCAACATCAGTCAACGGATACAGTTTGCACTCTCTTCACGTCCCGGACAACCCGGACGCGCCTCTCTCGACCGCGACCGCAGCTTTGTTGAAATGGTTGAATCGTTTCCCGAAAACAGCAATGTTCAGGCCATGCTCACCTTCCGCAATCAGGAGCGCTCAGCTCCGCGCACGGTACCTGATTCCCGGTTTGTACCGGTCTCCATCTTCTATTCCATTGCCAAGCTTCCGGAAGAGCCGATGAAACCGCGCATGGCAGACGATCGTCTCGGCTACTTCATGACGGTGCACAAAGACTTTACCGAAACACAGGAGGAGTTCTTTCAGCGTTTCGTTAACCGCTGGAGGCTGGAATGCGACGGCCCAAGGGATGCGGAGGGCCTCTGCGAACCCAAAGAGCCCATAGTCTACTACCTGGAGAACACCATTCCGGAGCGATACCGTCAGCCTATGATGGAGGGCGTTGAAGCCTGGGGCGACGCATTTGAAGAAGCAGGTTTCAAAAACGCTATCCGCGCTGAAATGCTGCCCGATTCTGCCTCTGCAGGCGACATCCGCTACGCAACCCTGCGCTGGAACGTCTCCGATCAGCCGGGTTACGGAGCCATAGGACCTTCTGTTGTGGATCCCCGAACCGGAGAGATCCTCGACGCCGACATGCTATACGAAGCCAACATGTTTCTGGGGCAGGTGAACACGTTCCGCAATTTTGTGGAGCCACAGGAAGCCATCAATGAAATTTATAACGTTACCGCGGAAGAACTCGAGTTGATGAAGATGGGCGTTAAAACCGAGTCTTTCTTTACGGAGATGGGCACCCAGACCAACCTGGTACGCACGGCGCTGATGGCAAACGGCCTTCTGGAAGCCGGCGCTCCCATGCCGGACGAGTTTGTGGATCAGGCCACGCGCTGGGTAACCATGCATGAAGTGGGTCACACGCTCGGACTGCGACACAATTTCCGGTCATCCACGGATACGCCGGTCAACAGGCTGCACGACACCTCCTTTACCGGCCCTCGCGGGGTGTTCAGCTCCGTGATGGATTACCCATCACCCAACATTGCGCCCAACGGCGAGGAGAACGGACACTTTTACAACACCGGAGTAGGAAGCTATGACCGATGGGTAATCAGCTACGGTTACACGCCCGATGATGACGACGCGGAAGAGATTGCGCGCCGGGCTGCCGAACCGGGCCACGCCTATGGCAGCGACGAGGATGCACGCGGTTCCGCCGCCATCGATCCGAACGTAAACGTCTTCAGCCTGAGTGCCGATCCTCTCGCATGGGGACGTCAGCGGGCTGATTTGATTCGAGGCATGCTCCCTGTTCTTCCCGACATTGCCCTGGAAGACGACATGCCCTATTACGAAGTTACCGATCTCTTTTCGAGCGCATTCTTCCAGTATGCGAGGGCGCTCGCTCCCAGCGTGAAGTATATCGGCGGACAGTACCAGCATCGCGATCACATCGGTGATCCGAACGGACGCATGCCGTTTGAGCCCGTACCCCTTGAGAAGCAGCGTGAAGCTCTGAACACCATTGTGGATTATGCGTTTGCCGAAAACGCCATTCGTCTGCCGCAGGACGTCTATCAAAAATTCGGAGCCAACCGATGGAGCCACTGGGGCAACAGCAATACCTACTCGGGCAGAATCGACTTCCCGCTTCACCAGACCCTTCTGGGTGTACAGAGCAGCCTTCTGAGCCAGCTCTTCAACCCTGTACGCCTCCAGCGAGTCCGCGATACTGAGGTGAAATTCGGCGCTGAAAACACGGTAACCATTCCCGAGCTGATGGATACGGTAACCGAAGCGATCTGGAGTGAAGCCTGGAACTCCCCCGGAAGCAACATCGGCAGCAACCGGCGCGATCTTCAGCGTGCCCATCTGGATGCAGTGATCGGCCTCGTTACGGATGCACCCAACGGCACACCGGCTGACGCACGATCCGTTGCGCGACTGGTGCTTCAGGATCTGCATGAACGTCTCGAGCGGCGCCTTGCTCCGCCGGCTTTCGATTTTGACACCTATACCCGGGCACATTTGGTGGAGTCAAAAGAGCGGATAGAGCGTGCACTGGAGGCAGGACTCAGTCTTGAGAACTGATTGAGGGCTGATTCCCGAGTCAGCACGTGATCATACCATACTATAAAACAAAAAGGCCTCACGGATTTGATCTGTGAGGCCTTTTTTCATGGTATAAATCCAATTAAACGACTATTGGGTGTTGACGTCAGTACGAGTGAAGAGATCGCCTTTCAGACATTAGTCATCATATTCATCATCGTCATCGTCATCATCGTCGTCATCGTCGTCGTCATCGTCGTCGTCATCGTCGTCATCACCATCTCCTGCGTTGTTTTCAGAGGGCGGCAACATGACGGCGTCTATTACGTGAATTACTCCGTTTTTAGCAAAAATGTCGGTTCCGGTGATTTGAGCAAATCCGTTCTCCTCGTTTCCAACAAAGAAGCTTTCTTCGCCGTCAACGATTTCGCTCTTCACTTTAATAAACATTTTCTGCAGAGATCGTATCTGATCTGAGTCAATCACATCTTCCGCCGGCCGATTGCCCGGAGCGACGTGGTAGAGCAGGATATCTTTTACAAGCCCGCGATTCTCATCGACAAACAGCTCTTCTGCCGTAAGTCCGAGAGCATCAAGCAGGGCAACAAACGCATCATTGGTAGGCGCGAACACGGTGAACTGACGATTGCCGCTCAGTTCATCATCCAAACCGGCAAAAATTACAGCCTCGGTCAGAATTGAAAAATCATCTGTGCTTGAAGCAATATCAACAATGGTCTCCTCCGGACGTTCGCCGTCGTCGTCACCATCGTCATAATCATCATCGTCTTCTCCGTCGCCCGCATTGTTTTCTGATGGCGGCAGCATTACAGTGTCAATTACATGGATCACTCCATTGCTGGCTTCGATATCGAGAGCTACCAGTTTGGCATAACCGTTTTCTTCGTTGCCTACAAAGAAATGCTCTTCGCCATCAATAATTTCGCTCTTCACTTTAATGAAGGTTTCCTGTAATGAGCGAATCTGGTCGGAATCAATCACATCTTCCGACTCACGATTGCCATTGGCAACATGGTAGAGGAGTGTTTGGGTAACCAGTTCGCGGTTTTCCTCAGACAGAAGCTCTTCTGCGGTCAGTCCGAGAGCATCAAGCAGTGCCACAAAAGCGTCATCGGTTGGTGCAAATACAGTAAGCTGCTTTTTGCCGCTCAGTTCATCATCCAGCCCGGCAAAAATTACAGCCTGTGCAAGAATTTCGAAATCTTCATTGCCCGCTGCGATGTCCAGAATGGTGTTGTCGGATCCGGGTTTTTCACCCTTTTTTAATGCTTCTGCTGCGGATGCTGTCTCTGTATCAGAAAGTGTGGAATAACTGTCAGTTGTATCACAAGATGAGAGAACAAACAATGCAGATAACAGAATTATCAGAGATTGTATCTTCATGGTAAATTAATTTTATGTTTTGGAAGGTATTTTTATTGAACTGCTGTAAGGGTATCAACCTCTTGCGGAAGTGAAATGTTCCATTTCTGAGCTGATCTGAAAAATTTTATTCATTTCATGCATTGCGGTTTAAAAATGATTGGATTTTCTGTCTGTCATTCATGCATATTCCTTCAACCTGTTCAATAATCCTGTAAATCACGCAATCATATGGCGGAGACACTTCGCGGCTTTATAATCTACCTGCTACTTTCTGTTGTTGCAATTTCGTGCAGTACGTCATCTGAACCTGCACCGGGTCCATTTTCCGGACCCAATCCCTGGCCCGAAATCCGCCATGAGAGAATTGAGACTCTGCTGCCGGAAGCCATGGAGCGTGCAGGAACGGAAGCCTGGGCCGTTCTGTGCAGGTCGAACAATAACGATCCGCTGGCACGGCATGTGGGATGCGAGAATGCCGTTGCACCGGCTGTATTCCTATTTCAGCTTCAGGATGGTGAACTATTTTCAATTGTCTTTACCCCGCCGGGGGAAGCGGAGGCGCTGCGGGATATCGCTCTTCATGACAGTATTGCGGTGGTCAGCCGGTCGCCCGGAGCCCTTGTTGAGGCAGCCGATTATATTAACCGCCGGGTTCGGGGTAACCTGGCACTCAACTACAGTGAAACCAATGAGCTTGCCGACGGACTGAGCTACTCGCAGTACACCCGCTTCACCGATATGCTGATGCAGACCGTCAAAAACCGCATTGTCTCTTCCGAGGAGCTGGTGTATGAATGGCTTTCAGTAAAAACGCCTGCTGAAGTGGAGATTTTAAGAAAGGCGGCTGAATTGACCTCAAAGTGGCAATATGAAGTCTATGACATGGTGGTACCGGGTGAAACCACCGACCGGGATGTGGCAGGTTTCCTGGAAACCAAAATGGCTGAAGCAGGTGTTACGGATGCGTGGTCGCCGGACCAAAATCCGAACGTAAATTCCGGCCCTGACCGGGGCCATGCCCATCCCACAGATAAGGTGATCAGCCCGGGGGATGTTATTCAAATTGACTTCGGTATCCGGGTGTACGACACCTGGGTATCGGATATTCAGAGATTTGCCTATGTACTGGCACCCGGTGAAACGGAGGCACCGGAAGAAATTCAGCGCTACTGGAGCACGGCTCGTGACGGAAACCGGATGGTGTTGGAGGTGATGCAGCCCGGAATCACGGGAATCGAAGCGGATCGCGTTCAGCGCGACTGGATGGATGAAAACGGCTCTATGAATGTTATGTGGAATACGGGTCACCCGGTAGGCTATGTGGCCCACGATATCGGGCCAAGCCTCGGAGGAGCACAGCAAGGCCGTGATCCCCATCCGACGGCTTTTCGCGAACTGCGTGCCGGCAACGTATTTGCCTACGACGGTTTCTACATGTGGGAAATCGAAGGGGGAACCAAAACCATATCCGTTGAGGAGATGGTTGTTATTACGGATAACGGAGCCGAATACCTGACCGAGCCTCAAAATGAATTGATTTTGATCCGGTCGGATTAACCCTTTTCACGGGGCTTTCATCCTGAACAGTACAGGTATTTAAGTGCTTTACTCCGTTCCATGGCAGAAGTTACAATAGCGCCAGTTCATCATGACGGATGAACCCGCCCAGGTACCCTGTATAAATCAGATAGGCAGCAGCAGCCAGCGCAACCGCCAGGGAGACCCATATAAATACCTTAAAGCCTTTTCTTTTTTCGTTTTTAAAATAGGTTAACCCAGCGACTCCGCTGAGCGCTGTCAGCAATACGATCCACCTGGCTGTTTCTGCCGCATGCTCGTGATCTTCCAGAACGTCATGATCGAACCATGAATAGCCTTCCACGATCTCTTCCGCATTTTCACCTGACTGGAAGGTGATCACCACAAACACCCCTGCAATAATAAAACCTATGAATGCAAGCTTTCTGTAATCCGCATTGTCAGAAACCATAGCCCATACCAGGATAAGCAGGGATAATAGTGTGACGATTATCGGTACGTGGTTTGCGATAAGGTGAAGATGTACTGCATCCATAAGAATCCTCCTGTTTGATTGAACATATCATGAGCCGCAATCAGGGCCTGACCATGTTTGCCGTGCCCGCTCCGGATTATATGTGTTTATGCGAATTGCAAAATGATAACCTACCCTGATAACCCCCTCCGCGAAGTTTACTTCATGAGAAGGGTAAAACTTTACCATCGAAGTATTGTTATGTTTGATCTTCTTTCTTGTCAGTTGAAAACGTTTTTTTAGCTGAGTCAAGAGGCACATCCCTTCCTTTCTCCATCCAGTGATAGATTGTCGGCAGAACGAGCAGAGTCAGTAATGTTGCAGTTATCAGTCCGCCAATCACCACTGAAGCCAGCGGCCGCTGCACCTCGGAGCCCGGACCTGTATTAAAAGCCATCGGGATGAACCCAAGACTGGCCACCAACGCGGTCATGAGAACCGGTCTCAGCCTGTCGGCGGCACCCTCCAGCACGGCCTGCCTGAGCGGCTGACCCTCCTGGCGCAGTTCATTGAGATGAGCCACAAGCACAATTCCATTCAGCACAGCCACCCCAAAAAGGGCCACAAAACCGATGCTGGCAGATACGGAGAGATAGAGTCCGCGAATCCAGAGAATGAAAATACCCCCCGATAGGGCAAGAGGAAGATTCAGGAAAATCAGAAACGTGAATCGAATGTAGCCGAACATCAGATAGAGCAAGCCCAAAATAATCATCAGCGATAGAGGCACCACAATGAGGAGGTGCTGCATGGCACGCTGCTGATCCTCGAAAGCCCCTCCGTATTGCAGAAAATAGCCCGGCGGAACATCCACATTCTGATCGATAACCTCCTGCAGGTTGGCTACATACGAGCCGATATCAATACCGCTGATATTAATCCCTACGATGGTTCGTCTCCAGTTATTTTCCCGGGCTATTTCGCGTGGGCCCTCTTCGGCATGGATTCTGGCAACGCGGCTTAAGGGAATGAACCCTCCTTCAGGAAGACGCACCTGCGTGTCTGCAATTTTTGAAAAAGAGTTCCGTGTCTCCTCCGGCAGACGAACCACAATGTCGAACCGTCGCTGGCCTTCGAAGACTTCACTGACCACGGATCCGCCAATACCCGTCTCAATTACCTGCTGCACATCATTGACATTCAGGCCATATGCAGCAACCGCTTCCCGGTCTATATCAATATTGAGGTAGGGCTGACCTATCGTTTGTTCCAGGAAGAAGTTATCGGTTCCCTCAAGATTACCCAGAAGGGATACAATATCAGTCCCCACCCGGTTCAGTACGTCCAGCTCCTCCCCAAATATTTTTACGGCAATATCCGACTTCACCCCGCTGGTCAGCTCGTCAACCCGCATCGCTATCGGCTGGGTGAAATTGTAGGCCAGCCCCGGCTCCGTCTCCAGGTAAGGCCGTATCATCTCAATGATATCCTGCTTGGTTACACCTTCCCTCCATTCCTCCATGGGCTTCAGGATAACCCATACATCCGTTTGGTGAACGCCCATCCAATCGTTTGCCAGGTCGGAGCGGCCCGTTTTCGGAACCACTGTTTTGATTTCCGGAATATTGGCCATCAGTTCACCGGCAAACCAGTCAGCATTTTCAACCGATTCATCAAGCGTAACCGACGGCATCCGGATCTGCTCAACCAGGATCGATCCCTCATCCAGTTCGGGCAAAAATTCTGTACCGAGAAAGGGCGCCAGCACAAGAGAAGAGGCAAAAACAACCACGGCCGCGCTAATCGTTACCATCTTATGATCGAGACTTTTCTCCAGAAATGACTGGTACCTTGGCTTCAGCCAATTGATAATGTAGTTCTTTCTGACTTTCACACCCTTCCGGAACAGAAGGGCCGACATCGCTGGAATGTAAACCAGGGCCAGAATAAGGGATCCGAAAACGGCCGTTGCCACCGTAATGGCCATAGGCCTGAACAGAATACCCTCCATGCCTGAAAATGTCATGATGGGCACATAGACCATCAGAATGATCAGGACACCAAAAAATATAGGCCTCGCAACCTGATGGGCCGCTTTTCTGATCACATCAATTTTTCTCTTTTCACCCTGGTTCTGATGAAGGCGGTGTACCACATTTTCAACCATTACGACCGAACCGTCTACAACCATTCCAAAATCGATAGCTCCCAGACTCATAAGGTTCGCTGCCAGGCCGAACTGCTCCATACCGATAAAGGCAAAAAGCATGGAGAGCGGAATCACGGAGGCTACAATGAGTGCACCGGTAATTTCGCCCAGCAACAGAAGCAGCACCGCGATGACAAAAAAGCCTCCCTCCACGAGGTTGATGGTAATCGTATTGGTCGTGCGGTCAACAAGGTCGGATTGATCATAAAACTTCTCGATCCTTACATTTTCCGGCAGGCTTTTATTCACTTCTTCGATCCGCTCATCGATAGCCTGAATCACTTCCCTTCCGTTGCCCCCGCGCAGCATCATTACGATTCCGGTTACCACTTCTCCATTGCCATTCTGTGTTACAGCACCCTGGCGCAGCTGCCGGCCAAGGGTAATTTCGGCCAGGTCCCGAATGTATACCGGACGCCCGCCCGGATTTGCCACAATGATATCAGCAATGTCCTGCTCTCCCGAGATCTGCCCGAAGCCGCGAATAATGTACTGTTCCCGGTTGTGTTCCAGAAAATTCCCCCCGGACACACTGTTATTGGCGGAAATCGCATCCACCACATGTGATAGTCCGACTCCGAAAGTTCGTAGTTTTTCTGGCTCTACAAGTACCTCATACTGTTTTACGAAACCGCCGAATGAATTGATCTCGGTTACACCGTTAACCGTTTTCAGCTGTGGTGCGATGATCCAGTCCTGGATGGTTCTCAGTTCGGTCAGCGAGTAGCCGTCGCCCTTTACCACATACTGAACTATTTCTCCCATCGCTGTCGATATTGGCCCCAGTTGCGGGGTATCTACGCCCTCCGGAAGGTCTTCCGCAATACTTTGCACGCGCTGGCTAACAAGCTGCCTGGCAAAATAGGTGTCTGTTCCCTCATCAAACTCGACGGTAACGGCAGACAGGCCAAAATGGGAAATCGACCGTACCTCTTTCACGTCAGGCAGGCCGTTCATGGCCGTTTCAATAGGATAGCTGACGAGCCGTTCCACATCATAGGGAGAGTACCGCCCCGCTTTGGTAATCACCAGCACCTGCTCGGGCGTTACATCGGGGAGTGAGTTGATGGGGATTTCGGTCAGGGCCCTGAAACCCGCAAAAGCCATCAGCACAACCAGTGCCAGCGCAATAAATTTTTGTCTCAGGCTAAAATCGATGATCCCCTTTAACATGCTATTCCTCCGCAAATTCCTCAAATTTACCCAGTGCTTTCAGGCTGAAAACCTGCGTTACAGCTACTTCCTCGCCTGCTGAGAGCCCTGATGAAATGATGGCCGACTCACTGAGTATTCTCAGAATATCCACCGGCCTGCTTTCATAGGTCAGTTCGTCCCTTTTCACAAAAACCCTTGCGGATTCTCCTTCATACTGTATGGCGTCCAGCGGAATGGAAATGACCTCAGAAGGTGTATACGCATCGTACTTAATTCTCACACTTTGACCGATAACGGGCCATTGATTCAGGGTTTGAACCAGAGAATTCACAATAATTGACTTGTTCTCCGGATCGAGTCCCGGCTGAATGGTTGTTATCTGTGATTCAAGGGAGAGCATTCCCTTGTCTTCACGCTGGGATATAACGGCTCTTGCGCCTGTCTGAAGGTTGGATATGTCTTTCGGGTCCACAAATCCTCTTGCCAGAACCTGTTTGTTATTTACGATATCCAGAAGCATATCATTTGCGTTTACGGCCTGCCCCAGGTCAATCAGATGCTGATTGATTTTTCCGTCGATGGTAGCGTACATGGTAAGTACCGCACTTTCATCCTCCTCCTGTTCATTCCATTGGGATAGTCTCTGTTCGCTTACCCCAACAGATCTGAGTCTTGCAGCAGCAGCCCGCACTCTTGTATTCGCCCGTGAGAGGTCTGCATTGACACGGTCGAGCGCACTTTGAGGACTTATTTTTTGTTCTACCAGTGATCGGAGCCGCTCCACCTGCTGTTCCAGGTAATTTTTTTCAGCCTCCGACTCCAGATAGCTCGCTGCCAGCTCCGCAAATTCAAGGCTCTCCATTTCCAGAAGGGGGTCTCCGCTTTTAACCTCTTCCCCTTCATGTGCATAAATTTTTGTAATGCGCCCGTTGAGCGGGGTGCTGATTACAGCAATGTGTTCGGGAGCTGCAATTACGGTACCGGGAACCGTCATGGAGTACGTTATGCGTTCCTCAGAAACCACCTTTGTTTGTATATGCAAGTCTTCGGCCTGCTCCTCTGAAAGGCGAACCATTGCTGGCTCAGACTGAGCATCTTCCGAAATGGATGGCGGCAAGCCTACACTTTCAGGGCTTTCTGCGCCATTCTCTCCTGAACAAGACGTCATTGCAAACAGCATAAGCGGTAAAATCAGGCCGTATGATATTTTTAAAATGTATTGACTGTATTTCATTCTGATCCTCCACCTGTGAATACAAGTTCTTTCGGTATATATTTTTCAAGCTCTATCAGCTGCTCATAGTAATTTTTGAGCGATTCGTAGTATTGCTGCTCCGATTCCAGGTAGGTTCTCTGGGCTTCGAGCACCCTGAGCAAGTCCAGTTCTCCTGCCCTGTACCCCTCTCGCGTCAATTCCAATAGTGTGCTTGCACGGGATTGCACAAAATTTTTATAGGATAGAATCGCCTCCCTGCTGGTTATATAGCTGTGCCATGCATTTTCGGCCCTTTCATTTAGCCGCAGATGGGTTTTGTTGATGTTCCACTCGGTTTGCCTGAATTCTGATCTCGCCTGCATCACCCTTCGGCTCTCATTTACCCCAAACCATAGCGGAATTGACACACCAACTTCAAATCCTGTAAAATCGTACCCGCTGCCGAAGTCCTGATAATAGTAATCGAATCGCAGACCGGGTAAATACCGGCTCTTTTCTGTGGTAATCTTCTGTTTTGCAGACTCGGAAATTTTTCTCGCTATGAGCATTTCGGGTGACTCTGATAACTCTTTCAACACTTCTTCCTGGCTTAGTGCGATATCGACCCACACAAGTGTATCCGCATAAGAGATGCCATACTCCTGCCCTCCCGGTTCTGTACCCATAACCCTGAACAGTTCGTATCGTGCGCTATTGTGCATTTCACGGGCCTGGAGCAGTCTGTTGCGCGCTTCGTTCAGCTGGATGTCAGACTGTATCAAATCCAGTTCAGTGGACTCCCCAACATCCAGTCTTGCACTGGCTATTTCCCGCAGTTCTTCGGCAAGCTGAAGCTCATTCCTGGCCAGATCCACTTTTTTTATTGTATATACAACATTGGTGTAGGCTCTTTTTACATCCGCTCTTATCCTGATGCGTAAAAAATCAGCCTCAAGCTGCGCAACGTCCAGATCAACGGATGCCTTGCGTTGTTGTAAATACCCTGTCAAAGGAAATGCGACGGACTGTGATACTCCCCATCTCTGTTCGGAAAAAACACCATCATCCATCCCTTCCCTGAAATAATAGACTTCCGGGCTTTCAATCCCCCAGGAGGGTCCTATCAAAGACCTCTGTACCTGTACCTGTTCTTCGGCATACTTCAATTCAGGGTTTTGCTGCATGGCTATTTGAATAGCATCCTGAACCGTGATAACGCGCTCATCTGTCGCTTGAGACATTCCGCCGACAGGCAGGATCAACATCCAGAAGACAACTGCACATCTTCTAATTTTTCTACTCTTCATGGTTGCGCTCCTTAAAGGATACCGGCCAACTACGCTCTTTCGGCCGGAATAAGAAATACCGGTATGGTGCTCATTCGGGTCACCTGATTACTCACACCTCCCAGAAAGAATTTCTCAACAAACCCTTTACCCTGACTGCCGATGATTATCATCGTAGCGCCCCGCTCTTCTGATGCCTGGATAATCTCTTTCGCCGGCGTCCCGAACGTGACAATGATGTCTGTATGTTCCCGGGTGGAATCGGTAAACTGATTTCTAAGCTTCTCGAGCTGCTCCTGATTTTTTCGGGTTACTTCATCGTACGTTGCCGGGTCGCTTAGAGCCATGTAGTGATGTCCCTGAACATGCACCAGTGTTACATTTCTTGTATACCCATTCGCCTCAAAATATTTAACAACCTCAAATGCACGGGCCGCATTTTCTGAAAAGTCGGTTGCATACAGGATATGATCGAGAGATTCACCCGCAGAACGGGAAAGTACCAGCTTACGCTTCTCGGTATCATCATCATGCCACTCCACTTCCACATTAATCAGATATACGGGTAGTGGTGAACGCTGAAGTACCTCTGTTGCCGTACTGCCCATCAGCAGCTCCTGTACTTTGCTGTGTCCGCGATTGGCAATCACAATATAATCGGCACTGCTTTTTTCAGCCTGCTCGATAATTTCAGTAGGCGGATAGAAGTGCACTCCGCTCCGTATTTCAAAACGTACTTCAAACCCCTTCTCCTCAAGCTGCTTTTTGTAGGATTTTAGCTGTTTCCTCTGCTTATCCGTGTTGAATTCAGCTTTTTCCCCGGAATAGGGTATCGGAACAACGCTGACCAGGGTCACTTTTTCGGTTCCAAATTTACTGAGATGAGGTACACATTCAAGTATCAGATCGCTTGCTTCTGACAGATCGAGTGCAACCAATGCGTGTTTGAAGAGTTTTGTCATGGCAATCCCGGTTTTGAGTCTTTGCATCAGAAATCCATTCACAGATTCCCGACGCTTGGTTTTCAATAAACTACCAAGATGCAGAACGATGCAGTATAGGTAAAACCCTTAAATCGGCGGGGGGATGAATAGCAGAGCAAAGCGATAATCCGGCATCCATCCGTACCTCCCCGATAGAAACCGTCTAAAAGATGAATGCAGCCAGACTGCCATTATGGTGGGTGATTTGAAAAAGTTCTACTGCGGAAACGACGACAGCCTCTCGAAGGTGATAATTTGTTTTCTGTTGGAATCGGATAGTCCCTCAAGTTCCAGCGTTTTATCATCCCGCATCACAGCCCGCCAACTCAGTGCCGGCTGATCGCCTGAATGAGGCAGCAGCGTCAATTCGGGGTGATGACCGTTCATATGCCAGTATCCGCTGGCCCGTTTTCCGTCCGCCATTTGTTCAATGTATATTCGATCCCATCGAATAAATATGAAGTACCTGCCATTCGGATCCATTGTGTTCGTGATGTCCACATCCTCTTCGACTGCCATTTTCAGGCCCCAAAGACCCTGTATCCGGTCTGCAATAGATTTGGGCAATTCATCCGTTTTTATCAGAGAAATCACTACCTCCCGCCCCTCCTCAACCCTTATCCAGGTCATGCGCGAGCCTTCAACCGCCACCTTGAAAGGGCCAAAAGGATCTGTCAGCCCATTTTTTTCAACGGGTAAGAAGGTACTATCCTCGCGGTTAAACGTCCAGGTACCCGATGAGTTCTGCAGCCAACCGTTCCCTGATTCATAGGTCCCGTCAGCGTGGATGCGTGTCCATTTGGCAACGGGCGTCATTTCTTCTGTTCCGTTCTGTACATGCTCTATCAGCCAGAGTCCTGTAAACTGAGGCGGCTGAGCAGCCATACCGGAACCGGCAAATAAGGTCAGGTAAATGAATAGTATACGTATCCGTCTTATTTTCATTAGTCTTCTGTAGATTACGGCTTTATTTCAGGGTATTGGGTATAAAACTGTGCCTTAACGAGAGGGGAACCACTAAATTATGCGATTACATAAGATCGCTAAAGGTACGGTGATCCATCTTCATGAGTCAATACTTACCGGCATCAATTTGTACCCGTCCGTACTTCCGGGTGGGTTGATGTGCGGCTTACAAAGTCCATTGCATATACAAATATCAAGGAGGGGAAGATTTCGGGATACAGGGAGATCAGCCCTATCCGCAGATCTTTTAAATCAAGATAACGCAATGCATTTGATGCGGACGTTTATTAACAATTCGTGCCCTGTAAAATTATGACTTCAGATCTGCATCACTGACGAGGCCACTACTATATCCTGACCGGACTCTGTAGGTTCTGAATTCTATTCAGCGGCATTAACCATGATTCAGAATCGTGGTTTTTACGGCTGTAACATCAAAGAGTGCCTCAAAGCCTTTTTCCCGGCCGAAACCGCTCTTCTTCATTCCGCCAAAGGGGAGCTCTACTCCACCGCCTGCCCCGTAACCGTTCACATACACCTGTCCGGCCTTAATAGCGTTCGCAACGCGGTGGGCCCTGCCAAAATTGCGGGTCCAAACGGCAGCCACCAATCCGTATTCCACATTGTTTGCAATCTCTATCGCTTCCCTTTCATCTTTGAAGGGGATAACGGTCAAAACCGGCCCGAATACTTCATTCTGTGCAATGCTGCTGTCGTTGCTTACATGACTGAGCAGGGTAGGCGGGTAATAATATCCGTTTTCTTTAGGAAGCGCTGACTGGGCCATTACGCGTGCCCCTTCCTGTTTTGCATTTTCTACAAACTCTTCCACTCTTTTTAACTGTTTTTTATTGATTATCGGTCCAACATCCGGATCCGATTCAGCAGGAGCCACTTTCAGGTTCCTGAACCTGTTGGCCAGCTCATCCACCACGGCATCATGAACCGTATCCTGCACAACAAGTCTGGACCCTGCCGAGCATGTCTGTCCTGCGTTCTGTATGATTGCATTCACAATAACAGGCATCGCAGCTTCCATATCCGCGTCCTCAAACAGAACCTGGGGAGACTTGCCGCCAAGCTCCAGAAGCGTGGGACGTATATGTTCTGCAGAATGCTTCATTACCTCAATACCCACCCGGGGAGAGCCTGTAAATGCCATGTGATCAATTCCCGGATGGCGGGCAAGCGCATCGCCGGCCTCTTCGCCCTTTCCGGTAACCAGGTTCAGTACGCCGGCAGGAAATCCGGCTCCCTCAATGAGTTCAAACAGGCGCACCACCGACAAACAGGCATCTTCGGCAGGTTTGAAAACGGTTGTATTCCCCGCAGCCAGGCTGGGGCCAAGAGTTCGCCCTGTCATCTGAAGCGGGTAGTTCCAGGGAATGATGTGGCCAGTAACACCCAGGGGCACCCGATGTGTATAAACCGTATATCCGTTCCTGAACGGAATCGTCTCACCATGCAGTTTATCAGCAGCTCCCGCGTAAAATTCAAAATAACGGGCTGAGAGCTCTGCATCGGCACGAGCCTGTGTGATGGGTTTACCGGTATCAGCCGCTTCCAGTTCAGCAAGTTCTTCTGTATTGCGGTAAAGAATCTCTGCCGCTTTTGCCAGCATCTTGCCCCTCTCGGCCGCATCGGTTTCAGCCCAGGGCCCTTCGAAAGCGGTTTGTGCCGACCTTACCGCATGCTCGACATCCTCATGTCCGCTGCGGGCAATCTCTCCAATCTTTTTATCATACGAGGGATTGATCATATCCAGCGCTCCCAATGACCCTTCGACCCATTTTCCATTGATAAAATTTTTCCCTTTGATTTTCATGGCATCTCCTGTTCAATTTTTATTACAACTTCAATGAGCGACGTGACTTCAATATAAAAGAAAGTTGAAGAGTACTCCTCCGTCACTTTAGGGTGGTAAACGGGGGTTCTTAACCGAGGGTTGAACCGTAGTGAATTGTACAGCAAAACTTAACGATTTGAACCAAATCAACGCTCAGTCCCAAAGTGGGACTTTATCGGTTCATTGCCTTATATCGAATTCACAAGTCGTACCAAAATTTCAGGTCCATGAATAGGACCAGTTCACATCCGCTTTCATTGCCAGTTTTCCTTCGGGGCCGGTTACACGGAGAGCTTCCGTAAAGTTGTCGATACTTTTTCCACCTATAGAGATTTGTTCGCCCAGGTATACCGGGCCAACCGATCTGTATTCGATGGATGTGATCACTTTGCCGTCGTGCTTGCTTCTGAAGGAATCCAGCATCAGCAGCAGTAGAAAGGGAGCATGAATAAGCGGGTTTGGATATCCTTCAACCTCGCGTGCATACTCCTGATCGTAGTGAATGCGATGACTGTTCCACGTAACAGCTGAAAATCTGAATAGCTGCAGTGCATCGGGCCTTGTCAGTTTTTTCCAGTCCGGATCCAGGTCCATAGGATCGGTCCGGATGGGATGTGCACCTTTTTCATTCTCTTCCCTGAAAACATACTCCTGATCTTCATCAATGGCTAAAGCTCCCTTTTGGCTTACCTGGTGCTTCAGCCTGACAAAACAGAGTTTACCGGATGAACCCTCTTTTTCACTCACGTCAATGAGCGTCGATTTCTTTTCGGCCGGGCTTCCTGTTATAAGTGGTTTTCTGAAAACCAGTTTCCCGCCTGCCCACATTCTTCTCGGCAGGTCGCAAGGTGGTATAAGACCGTGATTTCGAGGATTCCCGCTGACGCCCAGTTCAGAATTGGGCAGCGGAGCGTGGAAAAATGCCCAGTGTGCACACGTAGAGAGTTCGCTGCCGTGTCCGATATCGGAAGGGTTATGATTTAACATCTCCTCAAAGCGCTGCAGCTGCTCAGGCGCCATGGAATCACTCAGATTTTCCGATTTACCTTTCCATTCTTCTGCATTCATATACGTGTGCCTTCTACTGGTGTCCTGGCGTGCAAACTGCACTTAACATCCAAAAATGATATGCCTGAGGAGTACCCCTGCTATGCATTCATTTTAAATAATCTATCCGGGCTTATTCCGGATTCTTCTGCTGGTTGTTCATCATCTCCTGCATTTTGGAAGAGTCGACGAACTGCAGCTGATT
Source organism: Rhodohalobacter mucosus (assembly GCF_003150675.1). Taxonomy (NCBI): domain Bacteria; kingdom Pseudomonadati; phylum Balneolota; class Balneolia; order Balneolales; family Balneolaceae; genus Rhodohalobacter; species Rhodohalobacter mucosus. The sequence continues at coordinate 343,611 of NZ_QGGB01000002.1, forward strand.
GCTGAGTGAGGTTTGAAGTTCTTCAACATCGTCATCACTCAAAATTTCCGACAGGTCTTCGATTCCAACTTTTATCAGAAGGTTATAGATCATTCGGTTAAACAGCATCTGATGCGCTGCTGATGAGAGCTGCATCAGCTGTTCCTGGGGAACCTGGGCTCCGCTGAGTTTAATCTTATTGAATACAGGTTCAAGCATCTGCTCCATCTTCTTGCTGAGCTGCTTCTCCAATTCTCCCGCATCCTTATTTTCCTTACTTGTAACCTCTTTGCCCGATGGATCAACTAACTTCATGTATCTGTTTGTTTTTAGAATTCAATTGTTGTTTTATTTCATAACACATAAGATAAGGCTTACAATTCCGGATCGGAAAAAATGCCTTTCAGCTAGCCTAAAGGGGTACCAAATGGAAAATCTTGTAAAGCATAAGTGCATTCCACCTCTCCGTTTCAGATATTGTCAGGTCTGATAACTATAAACCACCACATCATTATGAATCTACGCAGTCTACTATCACCGCTGTCGATAATCGTTCTTTTAACGTTTATCACTTTTTTATCCGGAACCGCGCAAGCACAGGAACGGCCAAATTTTGAGCTTGCAGAACGATTTACCGGGGATAATATGCAGAAAATGACAGGAAGCACCAATCTGCGTGCCAACTGGATTGAAGACCAGGAACAGTTTTGGTACGAGTGGGAAGATGCAGGCGGAACTCGCTGGATGTACGTTGATGCCGCACGTCAGCAGGTGCGCCCTTTGTTCGATCGCGAAAGAATGGCCGCTGAGCTGTCAGAAGAGTTTAACCGCGGATTTGACTCAAATAATCTGGAATTGCGTGGGTTTGATTACGATACGGACCGCGAACTGTTCACATTTCATGTAGACAGTATCGAGTTCAAGTACTATGTAGATAACAACCAACTGGTGAAAGGCGACTCGCTGGAAGCTGAAACGCGCGAACCATGGGCTACCTATTCGCCCGACAGTACATGGATTGCCTTTGCCCGTGAACACGACCTCTATGTGATGAGAGCCGATGATCCCGACAGCAATGAAATCCGTCTTACCGAAGACGGCGAACGATGGTACAGCTTTCAGGCAGATCATGGAGACACTACATCCACCGAGCGTCTCCGCAGCCGGGCCAACTGGTTTGAAGACTCAGAAAAACTATATGTGAAACGTCAGGATTGGCGGGATGTCGATGAGCTTTGGGTAATCAACAACCTGGAAGAACGTCCGGAGCTTGAGACCTATAAATACGCTATGCCGGGTGAAGAAGATCACTACCAGGATGAAATTCTGGTGTTTGACATGGAGTCCAAAGAGCACATAAGGCTCGACACCGACAAATGGCCGGATCAGTCGCTTGGAGGGGCCTACTTCAGCGGTGGTGGCATTTTTGAAACCGAAACATCCGACTACCTATATATTCTGCGGCGTACCCGTACCTGGGATGAAATTGACGTGCTGAAAGCCAATACCACCACGGGTGAGGTGGAGGTTCTGTGGTCTGAGACCAGCAAGCCCTACTTCAACACACGCTATGCGCAGCTGGCAATTATCAATGAGGGCGAGGAGTATATCTGGTGGAGTGAGCGGACCGGATGGGGCCAGCTTTACCGGTACGACAGCGAAGGCAATATGCGGAACCGCATCACAACCGGGCACTTTATGGTTGGCGACATCGCTGCTATAGATACCACGGCACAGACCATCTATTTCCAGGGGTACGGAGCTGAAGAGGATCGCAATCCCTATCATGCACACTACTACAAAGTCAATTTTGACGGCTCCGGCCAGCAGCTGGTCACGCCTGAGAATGCAAATCACTCGGTGTCCATGAGCGACTCAAGGCGCTATTTTGTGGACAGTTTTTCCCGTCCCGACCTGCCGCCGAAAGCTGTGCTTCGCGATAACCGAGGCCGGGAGGTTCTTCAGCTCGAAGAGACCGATCTGACCAGAATGTTTGATGCAGGATACAATCTGCCCGAACTCTTCTCCGTAAAGGCTGCCGACGGGGTAACCGATCTGTACGGAGTGATGTGGAAACCTTCCGATTTTGATCCTGAGAAAGAGTACCCGGTTATCTCCTACGTCTATCCGGGTCCGCAGGTAGAGCCCTACCCTAGATCTTTCTCCATCGGTGGATCCGCGGCCCGCGCTCACGCACTCTCGCAGGTTGGATTTGTGGTGGTAGCCATGGGGAACCGAGGCGGCAGCCCGCTCCGCGAGAAATGGTATCACAACTACGGCCATGGAAACCTTCGCGACTATGCACTGGCCGATAACCGATACGGCATTGAACAGCTGGGAGCCCTACACTCTTATATTGACCTCGACCGTGTGGGAATCTATGGGCATTCGGGAGGAGGTTTTATGAGTACGGCCGCGCTGCTTTCCCACCCTGATTTCTTCAAGGTGGCAGTGTCCTCCGCCGGTAACCATGACAACAATGTCTATAACATCTGGTGGAGTGAGGTCCATCACGGGGTTGAGGCAAAAACCGATTCCGTAACCGTGACCAATGAAGAAGGCGAAGAGGTTAAGGAAGAGCGTACCACCTTCAGCTCGCGCATTCCGTCAAATTCGGAGCTTGCATCCAACTTGCAGGGACGCCTGCTGCTGGTTCACGGTGAAATGGACAACAATGTTCACCCGGCAAACACCTACCGCCTGGCGGACGCACTGCTTCGCGAGGGCAAACGGTTTGATATGATGATCTTTCCGGAGGCACGTCACGGATTCGGGCGATATTCAGACTACTTTGAGCGGATGCTGTGGGACTATTTTGCGGAGCACCTGATGGGTTACTATCCGACTGAGATTGATTACAACCTGCCGGATTAATCATCAACTCAGCGAAAATCAGCGAAAATCTGCGAGAACAAATAAAGCCAAATATTTGCTGAAAGGATTTCTCGCAGATTTGCGCAGATGAATCGCAGAGTCACGCAGATTTTTCGAACCCCTTGCCCATCATGGCATGGGGTTTTTTATTTTCTGCTTGCCCGATTGAACAAAAACCGTCAATTTCACCACTGCAACCACTAACATCATTATCAGATTCATGAATAAAGGGCTTCTACTCACCGCACTGTTTTTCATTTTCACACTTAGCGGGTGTGCGTCTACAGAAAACGTTCAAACCGCAACTCCGGCTGCTGAACCGGAGACGGAACGGGTTTCGGCCGCCGATTACGAACGTGCGGAACAGATGCTTAGCTGGAACCTTTCCGGCAAAGTGCATGGGCAAAGAGTGAGCCCGCAATGGATCGATTCGGATACCTTCTGGTATCGCGTAAGAACCCCCGAAGGAGCCCTTTATAAAATAACCGATGCAGCATCCCGAACAACGGTCAGGGCATTTGATCACGAGCGGCTTGCCGCCGCCATTCAGGAGTATACCGGTACGGAACAGAGTGCCGTAAATCTCCCCCTCCAGAACCTGAGCTTTTCAAATGACCTTGACACAATCCGGTTTACACACTCGGGAAACATTGTGGCTTGTTCTATTGAGTCCTACACATGCGAAGAGGAGAGCGCTGCCCCTGAGGAACCCTCCAACTCGGTGCTTTCACCCGACGGTACCAAAGCTGTGTACATAAAGGATTATAACCTTTGGGTAAAAGACCTGATTACGGGTGAAGAGACTCAGCTTACAACCGATGGCGTTCAGCATTACGGCTATGGCATCAACAACCAGGGCTGGAACCGGTCGGATACGCCGATCGTAAAATGGTCGCCCGATTCGGATAAGCTTGCCACCTACCGCCTGGATGAACGCGGTGTGGAGATGATGACGCTCTGGAGAACGCAGGTGGGCCGTCCGGAAGCCGACATCTGGCCCTATGCGCTTCCCGGAGACTCTATTGTGCCGATGCTTGAGAGGGTTGTTCTTGATGTTGAAGAAGCAGGGTTTACGAAGCTGGACACACCTCCCTCCCATCAGCGAACATCGAACTGCTGCGGACTCGTCCGAAACGGCGAATGGGGTGATAATGAGTGGAGCGGGGATGGATCCAAACTCGCATTTGTGTCCACCTCCCGCGACTACAAAGAGGTCACGCTTTATCTGGCCGATGCATTCACCGGCGAAGTTCGTCAGGTATACCATGAACGGGACGACATCTTTTTCGAGTCGAACCTCTCCTCAAGAGGCGTACCCAACTGGCGCGTGCTTCACAATAGCAATGAGTTTATCTGGTTTACGCGAAAAGACAATTGGGGACATCTCTATCTGCACGACCTTGAAACAGGGAATCTGAAGAATCGCATCACGGAAGGTGAATGGAACGTGATGGATATCGTACGCGTGGACGAGGTGAACAGACAGATCTGGTTCACTGCGGTTGGGGTTGAGGGCGCATCCGATCCCTACCACGAGAAACTGATGAGGGCAAACTTTGACGGAAGCGGCCTGATAATGCTCACACAGGAGGATTTTCATCATGATGTGGACCTTAGTCCTGATGCAAACTACATAGTCTCCACTCATTCCGACTTCGAAACACCTCAGGTTTCCGTACTTCGAAATGAAGATGGGGAGATCCTGATGACGCTTGAAGAAGCGGACGCAACCGAGCTCTATGCAACCGGCTGGCAAGCACCACAATCATTTGTTACGAAAGGCCGCGACGGGGAAACCGACATTCACGGCATCATGTTTTTGCCGTCTAATTTCGATCCGGACAAAAAGTACCCAATCGTTAACAGCATCTATCCGGGTCCTCAAACAGGCAGCATTGGCGGACGCGGTTTCTCCACATCACGCCGCGGGCAGGCGCATGCGCTTGCCGAGCTCGGATTTGTCGTAGTACAGGTGGATGCCATGGGCACGCCATTCCGGTCGAGGGAGTTTCACACCGCCTATTACGGCGACATGAGCGACAACGGCCTGCCCGATCAGATTGCCGCCATGGAACAGCTTGCAGAACGCCATGATTTTATCGATATCGAACGCGCGGGCATGTACGGGCACTCAGGAGGCGGATTTGCCACGGCATCCGCCCTTTTTCAGTATCCGGACTTCTTCAAGGCAGGTGTTTCCAGCGCCGGAAATCACGACAATCGCGGATACACCTATTACTGGGGTGAAAAATATCAGGGCCTGCTGGAAGAGACCGGTGATGGCGAGGATAGCTACACCAACCAGGCCAATCATCTCAAGGCAGAGAACCTGGAGGGCAAACTGCTGATTTCGTATGGCACTATGGACACCAACGTGCATCCGTCCATGACCCTGTTGGTGGTTAATGAACTGATCCGGCACAACAAGAATTTTGAGCTGATCGTGATGCCCAACCGCGGTCACGGGTTCGGCAATGAGCCCTACCACCTTAGAAGAACGTGGGACTTTTTTGTACGACATTTGAAAGGCGCTGAACCGCCGGAAGGATACCGGATTATGAGATGAGCGATGGGCGATGTGAGATGAGTGACTTGTGATTGGCGACTGGCGACTGGCGACTAAGTGAATTTACATCTGAGATCGCATATCACCAGTCTCCGATCAGAGATCTGCTTCTCCCGTCTCACGTTTGACGTCTGACGTTCCAATACTCAAAAAATCCTCATTTGCGTGTAACCGGGTAAAGCGACATTTTTGGATCGGATACAATCAAAAACCACTCGGATGAGACACGCACTCCTCTTATTGATAATTACATTTGTTGCTTTTGGATGCAATCGGGCCGGACAAGGGTTTACGAACAAACCCGGGAAGCAGATCACCGTAGAGCTGACGGGTTCCAATGTGATTCTGCTGGACGGCAAGGAGATTCATGTCAGTTATTTTGAGACCCAGATTGAGGAAATGGCCGCTGAATCCGAGCTCAAGGCAGACGTTACCATCCATCCGGATGCCGATATTGAGGTGATCCGGGCCATGCAGCAGGTGCTTCGCCGCCATAGCTCCGATATTGTGTACGATTCGGAAAACAGCGATAGAGTGAATGAATAGGCCGCAAGAAGTCAGTCGGCTTGCGTAATATGGCCCAAGAACGCAACTCTCCTCTTTTATTTCGGCCGGTGAACAGCAATTTCACTTCTTCAGATAAACCAATACTGCAGCACGTTTATGACCTCTCTTTGCCATTTTTAAAAGTTCAAAAATCATTACCTTTTCCACGTCATCATAAGCTATTCAAATTTGGGTGCATGCAGTTGAGAACAAACACACCGTCGTCTTCATCTACACATTATTTTATTGTCCTGATCCTCTTTACCGGACTTTTCATTTCATCCTGCGGAGGGTCTCAGGAGGTCAACGGTCCCGATGATCCGGATCCCAACGGTGAACCGGACGTTTTTAATGTAGGAGGCGAGGTTTTTTCAAGCCCCGGTACCATCACTATGAGGTTGGAGTGGGGAGACAACTACACAAACAGCAAGGAGATCGACATCACCGGCGACGGCGGGTATTCGTTCGCCGTCGAAATTGAGGAGAATGAACCATACAGGATCGTCGGCGTATCCGCACCCTCCGGCTGGCTCTGCAGGGGAAAACTACCGGAGTCGACCATCAACGCACTGGCTGAGATTGAAACGAATATTTATTGCGGAAGTTCGGTCTCTGAACAGGGTATCCGGCTTGCCACCTGGAATCTGGAGTGGTACGACAGCGGCAACAGTGAGCAGAAGAAAGAAGCTGTAGGCAGCCTCATCGACAGCTGGAACTTTGATGTAATTATCCTGGCTGAGATCCTAAATGCTGCTTCCGTTGAAGATCTGATCAACAACTATTTTGACGAACCGGATCTCTGGGATTTCCGCATAACGGAATCCGGCTGTTCGTTGAAAAAAGCTACGGTATGGCGTACGGATAAAGTCACTTTTGTATCGGGCTACAACCTGGATGCATCGACCTCGAACGGAATTATTGACGAGGAAGGAGATGTTTGGCGCGATTGCATCGGCCGCCGGCCGTATGTGGCAACGTTTACGGTAAACGAATCGGACGTGCAGTTTACCACCGCCTCCCTTCATTTCAAGGCAGGTTCCGACGGCTCCGACTGCCTGGTCCGCCAGAGTCAGGTGAATACCTTCCTGGAGTGGGTAGAGTGGGCCGGCCTGGATGAGGAGAATTTTGCGGCCATTGGAGACTTCAATGATGAAATTCCGGGCTCAGGTATCTGCAGCACGATTGACACGCTTTCCGGCATGGAAGCTTTATATCCCGGATTTGTGTTTGCCACTGCACAGCCTTCATATGATTACTCACATATGATGGGGAACGGACTGGTTACATTCGATACTCGAAATTTTCAAAGCTCCATCGACCATATATGGATGACCGGTTCTCTTTTCGGCCTGTTATTGCCGGAAGCCGACACCTATGGAAATTATGCCAACACCGTTCAGGCAAACATGGTGTTCAGCGAGTGGGAGGAGCCGGATCACAACCCGCCTTTTGTGATTATTGGGAAGTAGTACAGAATGAGCTAAATATCAGATTGAGCTCTGAACACAAATTTGGGCAATTGTTTTATTACTTATCATCCCCCATTGCCCCCCTTCTCCCATAGGGATCCCTATGGGGGAAGAGGACACTTTATAACATATTTTTTCCTGATGAATTGAAGCTTCAGAAAAACTCCATACTTGTCATCATTGTACTTTGCCAGTTCCTGGGCACATCGCTTTGGTTTGCAGGGAATGGGGTGATGGCACACCTGATCGACAGCTTCAGTCTGAATCTTGCTGCAGTCGGTCATCTCACATCGGCCGTTCAGTTTGGGTTTATCTCAGGAACCCTGGTTTTTGCGCTGCTCACCCTGGCTGACCGCTACTCACCTTCTAAAGTATTTTTTGTTAGTGCCTGCCTAGGAGCTGCATTCAATCTGGGAGTGATTCATTCCCAGAATACATTTTTCACTCTCTTTTTCTTTCGCTTTGCAACCGGATTTTTCCTTGCTGGTATCTACCCGGTCGGAATGAAGATTGCAGCCGACTATTTCAAAGAGGGTCTGGGGAAGTCACTGGGTTTTCTGGTTGGAGCGCTTGTTGTGGGAACCGCCCTGCCCCATCTTCTGAACAGCCTAATGACCGACCTGCCGTGGAGGGCGGTCATCATTGTGACATCTGTTCTTTCCGTAACAGGAGGACTTTTTATATACATTCTTGTGCCTGACGGACCACACCGGACACCGGGTAAAAAGCCTGACTTTTCGGCCTGGTTCCGGGTGTTCAAAGACAGGGATTTCAGATCGGCTGCCTTTGGCTATTTCGGCCATATGTGGGAGCTGTACGCATTCTGGGCATTTGTGCCCTTGATGATCGCCGGCTATTTTGATACTCAAGGGTTGGCTGCCGGTAATATCTCAATCCTTTCTTTCATCATCATAGGACTTGGAGGCGTTTCATGTGCAGTGGGGGGAATCCTGTCCGGTAAATTGGGAACCAAGCGAACTGCATTTGTTGCTTTGTTCAGTTCCTGTTGCTGCTGCCTTCTCTACCCTCTTTTTTTCAGCCAAACTTCGGGAGCTTTATTCATAGCATTCCTGATTTTCTGGGGATTGGTGGTGATTGCCGATTCCCCTCTTTTTTCCACGCTGGTTGCACATAATGCACCCGGCGAGATCAAAGGCACCGCTCTTACCATTGTAAACTGCATCGGTTTCTCGATCACGATTGTCAGCATTCAGACGGTTACCTGGCTGCTGCCATTGGTAAATCCGGCCTATCTCTATATGATCCTGGCCCTTGGTCCGATTGCCGGGCTTTATGCTTTACGCTTTAGGGAGACTTTTTCGGTTTCTGGTTGATGGGGAAACTCCCCTCTCGAGAGGGGACAGCGTAGTGAGCGTCCAGCGAACTCGCAGGGGTGTGTTATTAATGGTTTCTGAGTGCGCGATGAACACACCCCTAAATCCCCTCTCCAGAGGGGACTTTTCACTTTTCACTTTTCACTTCTCACTTCTGCCTTTTGCCTTCTGCCTTCTCCCTATAATCCACAGATCGAATATCGTTATCCTCAACAAGATTCGTCTCCTTGCCGGGCACAATATCGGTGTTCTGAGCGGCAGCGCAGCTCCAGCCGGCTTCTGTTTTATGAACTACAAATGTGAAAATCGTGAATCGTGTACCCGGGTCCGTTTTCTCAATCGATGTCTGCCCTTTCAGCCGCATTCTGGCGTGGACGATAGCATTGTCATCAGACAGAAACTTCACCTTTGTTTTGGTGACTTTCAGATCCGAATCCCTGAAGATTACCTTGAGCCCGTAATCATGTGCCTTTCGGATATCCTCGCGGTTATTCCACCAGATGCCGACCACGTTCACAAAGTCCGCATCCTGGTCAAACAGCGACGCAATCTTATGCGCATCCCTTTCATTCCAGGCTTCAGCAAACCGGGCGGGTATGTCTTCCGGGTTTTTGATGGGTTCATATTCTTTTGACATTCTGATCTATAGGTTCTCGTGCCATAGGCATCCCTATGGGGCTGATTTACGCAGATTATATCGCAGATGCTCGCAGATTTCTTTTAAGGGCTTTATATAACGTCCCCTCTGGAGAGGGGACAGCAAAGTGAGCGTCCAGCGAACTTGCAGGGGTGTGTTCCTGGCAGACTCAGAAGCCCACCTGAGTTGAACACACCCCTTGCCAGAGGGGACTTTTCACTTCTTACTTCTGCCTTTTGCCTTTTCACTCCGTTTAGTACCCCGCCGCCTGGCCGTCCACGCGTGATTCGGACGCTCCGTAGTAGACACCGTTGTCGGGATCGCGCATGATTCCCTGATAGCGCCCAAAAAACTGGTTCCCGATCTGAACCGAATGTCCACGGGACTGGAGTCCCCGGACCACTCCGTATGGAATAGATGATTCGAGATAAATCGTGCCCGGCCTGGTCAGGGTCTCATCCATATCATCGGTGGGTTCAGAGGATCCGCCGTGCATCCACCGAAGCGCATCGCCGGCTTCCTGAATGTTCATTCCAAAATCGATGATGTTGGTGAGGATGCTCACATGTCCAACCGGCTGATAGCCGCCTCCCATGTTGCCGAAGCTGAACCACGGTTCTCCGTCTTTCATCACAAAGCCCGGTATGATGGTATGAAATGGTCGCTTGCCCGGCTCATAGACATTCGGATGCTGCGGATCGAGCGAAAAAAGCGCGGCGCGATTCTGGAAACTGAAACCCGTGCCGGGTACCACGAAGCCCGTTCCCATACCGGCGAAATTGCTTTGTATAAGAGAGACCATATTCCCGTACTGATCGGCGGTGGTGAGATAGATGGTATCCCCGTCGCGCGTCACGTCAATTCCCGTTGTAAGCTCGTCCATGGCTCGTTCGCCAATCATCTCCCGCCGCTCGGCCGCATACTCCTTCGAGAGCAGATGGTCGATTGGCTGGTTGTAGAATGCCGGATCTGCATAGTGCTTGGCACGGTCTTCGTAGGCCAGTTTTTTAGCTTCCACAAGCAGATGAAGGGTTTCCTCAGATGCAAAACCGGATTCAGACAGGTTAAACCCTTCCAGGATATTCAGTATCTGAAGCACCGCAGTCCCCTGGTTGTTTCCGCCGATCTGGTATACATCATAGCCCCGGTAGTTTGTGGTAACCGGATCCACCCAGGTAGACGTGTGGTTTGCAAAATCCTCGTAGCGGAGGTAGCCATCGTTTTCGCGCATCCACTCATCGATGTTGCGCGCAATTTCGCCCCTGTAAAACGCATCCCTGCCCTCTTCCGCCAGCAGACGAAAGGTATTACCCAGATCCGGATTTCTGAAAATCTCACCCTTCTGCGGGGCGCGACCGTCGATGGTAAAGGTCTCCTCAAACGCACCGGCCTGATTGATCAAACGCGGAACCGAAGCATTCCACCGCATTGCAATCACTTCTGATACCGGAAATCCCTCCTCCGCATAGTAGATAGGTTCACTCAGTATGTCATCCATCGGCAGGGAGCCGAACCGCTCATGCAGCGTGAACCAGCCGTCCACTGCACCGGGCACGGAAACCGATGTAAGATCAAGTCTGGAGATGGACGATCGTCCCTGCTCATCCAGAACCTCCATCAACCTGTCGTAACTGAGCCCTTGCGGTGAGCGCCCGCTTGCATTCAGTGCATACAGCCGGCCGCTCTCCTCATGCCAGATGATGGCAAACAGATCTCCGCCGATTCCGTTGCCGGTGGGTTCCATCAGCCCGATGGCTGCATTGGCGGCAATGGCAGCATCAATGGCGTTGCCGCCCCGCCTGAGGACATCGAGGCCCACCTGTGTGGCGAGCGGCTGGCTTGTGGCAACCATGCCGCGTTTACCGATCACCTCGGATCGGGTTGCAAACTGCTTGCCCGATTCCCTGTCGATCTGTGCAAAAAGAGGTACTGTTATAAAAATGAGCGAGAAAAACGCGGCAATGGAACTAAAAAGAACGAACTTCATTGGAGTATCTGTTTGATTGGCGTTTAATGTTAGGTAACAAATGCGAACTCTCACAGTAACCGGCTTTCGGAGAACGGGAGTTCCGATAAAACTTACCTTAAAATGCATTATTTTTTCAACAGAGTGAAAATCAATCCAAACACAACTCTTCCATGATTCAGGAATATCTCAATTCCGTTGAAAAGTTTATCATCATCGGCGACCGTGTACTGATAAAGCCCCGCGAGATGGAAACACATACCAAAAGCGGACTTGTGCTGCCGGCTACCGTAAAAGAAAAAGAGGAGATCCAAAGCGGATACATCATTAAAACCGGTCCCGGATACCCCGTTCCATCTCAGGAAGTTGATGAGCCATGGAAACAGAACGCCGCTCAGCCAAAATATATCGGTATGCAGGCGATGGAAGGCGACCTGGCCATTTTTCTTAAAAGCAGCACCCACGAAATTGAATTTGAAAACGAAAAGTATTTGATTGTACCTCATGCAGCCATTCTGCTCCTCATCCGTGACAATCATGAACTGGAATAATCCCACACCAATCTCATAATGAACAGAAAAGCATTTATTCAGAATTTTTCACTTCTATCGGCGGGAGCTATCGCCGCCCCGTCCCTTCTCACGAGGGTATTTCAGGAGGGACCATTTTACCCGCTCCGCAACGGGGCTGGCTATTTCACCGGACGCGGAGGAACGATCGGCTGGTTTGTAACGGATGACGCGATTGTGGTAATCGACTCCCAATTCCGGAACAGCGCCGAGGAGTTTATTTCCGGGATTACAACCTATGGAAACGGGCCTACCCGCTTTTTGTTCAATACGCACCACCATGGGGATCATGTATCCGGCAACGGTGCATTTGCCGAAAGCGACTATCGCATTATCGCCCATCAAAATGTTCCGGAACTGCAGCAACAGGCTTCCCAGGGCAACGATGAGGTGATACCCTCTGCTTCCATCACCTTTGAGGATGAGTTCTCCATTGATGCCGGCGATGAACAGATCACAGCAAAATACTACGGTAATGCCCATACCGGCGGCGATTCGGTTATCTGGTTCAGCAATAGCAATATAGCTCATATGGGTGATCTGGTATTCAACCGCTGGTATCCGTTCATCGATCGTCCCGGCGGGGCTTCCGTTCGGGGTTGGATAACACTCCTCGAAACCGTCGCCGATGAAGCCGACAGCGATACCCTTTTCATTTTTGGTCACGGCAATTCCGATTTTGGCGTTACCGGCGATCGCAGTGATGTTCTCTACATGCGCGACTTTCTGGCCAAACTTATAGAGCACACGGAAGCAGGTCTTGCAGCCGGACTCAGCCGCGAGGAGATTACCTCCGTGAATCAGTTTGAGGAGTTTCCGAATCACCAGAGCGCGGGCTCCAGACTATCGCTTCCCGCCAACCTGTCCGTGGTTTATGACGAGCTTACCGCCGATGAGTAGTACGCAAGCCAAACATAACCCTTTTGCAGAACGCTGTCTCTACTGCGGGCAACAAGCGGGGGTTGTATGGGTTCACGGACACGGGCAGTGCGCCGCCTGCGGCACCAATGTGGATGAGTGCTGCCGTGGTGAGAATTTCTCCTTTCCACCCTCTCAAAACGGTAATGCCAATTCTAACGGGGAAGCGTCATGAAGCCGGCCTGCTTACTATTTCTGGTCTTTTTTCTTTCTCTATTTATCATTGCTCCGGCGCAGTCGCAGGAGCGCGACCGTGTGCGGGACCTTGGCATTACCCCTGGCATCCTTCCAACCGGGCCGTTAAATGCCATAACCGATGTGGGCGGCGTTCAGGTGGGACACCGGACGCTGACAGAGGGCGAAAATATTCGCACGGGCGTCACCGCTATCCTGCCCCACGGCGGGAATCTCTACCGAGACAGGGTTCCTGGCGCCGTTTATGTGGGTAACGGGTTTGGGAAAGCCCTTGGCTTTACACAGGTACGCGAACTTGGCGAACTGGAGACACCCATTGTGCTGACCAATACCCTGAGCATTTTTCAGGCAGCGCACGGGCTGGCCGACTATATGCTAAACCTGCCGGGAAATGAGAATGTACGATCGGTGAATCCGGTTGTGGGCGAGACCAATGACGGCTGGCTGAATGATATCCGTGCCCGCGTAATAACCACGGAGCATGTTTCGGAAGCCCTTGTATCTGCAAAGAGCGGGGTAGTAGAAGAGGGCAATGTGGGCGCCGGAACCGGTACGCGTGCGCTCGGTTTTAAAGGCGGTATCGGCACGTCATCGAGGATGATCCCGGAAGATAACGGCGGATACACCGTGGGTGTGCTGGTGCAGTCCAACTTTGGCGGGGTTCTTACCGTAGACGGCGTACCCGTGGGTGAGGAACTGGGTAATCACTATCTGGCAAGTCAACCGGGTACGACGTTGCCGAAATCTGGTTCAGAGGTGAGTCGCCTGATCACTCAAAGTGATCGGACGACTTATGACTTCGATGTTGACGGTTCCATCATGATTGTGGTGGCTACCGATGCACCTATTACTTCACGGAATCTTGAGCGTCTCGCCAAACGGGCATTTCTGGGAATTGCACGTGTTGGAGGATTCGCATCGAACGGGAGCGGTGATTACGTGATTGCATTTTCAACACACCCGGATGTTCGGATCAGCCTGGACCACACAGGGCCAACTCTGGAGAATACTGAGCTGAAGAACTCCGAAATGAGCCCGCTTTTCCTTGCTGCGGTTGAGGCCACCGAAGAAGCCATTCTGAACTCCCTCTTTATGGCCGAAACCATGGAGGGCGCAGATGGCCGCGTGCAGGAGGCGCTGCCGGTGGATGAAGTGATGGAGATTATGAGGAAGTATGGGAGAGTGGAATAGACAAGCTCCAAGCTCCAAGCTCCAAGCTCCAAGCTCCAAGGATGAAAACAGATCCAATGCTTGTTGTCTAGAGATTAAATTAGAGTCCGAAGGACGACACAGGCGAGTGGGGAATTTCCCATGGGGATCCCTTCGGGGTATTCCCCGTGTACATGCTACAGCGGGCAGGATTTATATACTTTCTGAGTTCCATCGTTTGACGTCTGAGGTCTGACTTCTCACTTTTACCTTTTGCCTTTTCACTCCCAAGATCACATATCACTCATCTCCAATCTTAAATCAACAAGCCGCCTCCCTCCGACTGGAAAGAGACGGCTTGATTTGCATCATGAATAGTGCATGAGCACTATTATCATTTTCAGAATGCGATAATTTATGCCAAGTGAATCAAAAAGTTGGAGGTAAGAAACGTATTGTTCCAATGAGATCATTATTCCTCGAACACAGTGCTATCATACCTATGTCATCGCCACTAGGATTGATCCGAACACATTCAATACCATCAAGCTCTGATGGATAACTGCCGAGCCTTTCGCCAAGAATAGTGCCCGTAAAATCCATAATCCCCCTATAATTATTACCACCGGAGAAACTAGGCGACGTGAAATCTATCTCACCTGAAAGAGTCAATCGACTGTCGATTGCAAATGGCCTGGGGGTTGTGGAAATTGGAGGAAGTACTTGAACAGGGTTTGATTCATCCTCGAATATTAATATCCGATGCACTTCATCATTGACACCGTCAACGCTCAAACATGCTCGATCAGCCTCCCCTTGGGCAGGGGTTTCATCGGGATGATCTTGACAAGTGAAATCATATGATACTGCACCAACTATTGGTCCTATATTTTCTGTGTATGTTCCATCGGATTCACGTTTGAGATGATAAGCACGGAGAACCCTGGAACCATTTTCAGGATAACTTGCTACACCCGTAACACTCCCGGGAGTATTATCTGAAAAGTTTGTATATGCCTGACGAGGTTCTCCAGTCATATTTCCGGGATTGAAATCTTTGTCAAGTGCACCAACCAAAAATTCACCCTGATCCGCATATCCGCCAGGTTGGCTCAAATCTGCCGAAAGCTTCTCAGTTCGAAATTGACTTGTAATCAGAGCATCTTCGGTACCTCCCAGTCTGTTGGGATTGGCAGCATAAATAAATCCCTCATTGTTTGCGGTTCCGCGAAATTCAGCTATCTCAATCTCACCTGTCTCTTGATTCGCTCCCAATTTTGCCAGAAACCAACCGCTTTGCGAAGTGAGTAATAGCAAATTGTCAATAACCGGTGACAATGCAATTCCTCCATTCAGGCCCGTTGACGATACTTCAAATGGAATATCGAGAACAGAAATGACACTTCCGCTGCACGGATCAACCACTCCTACATCTGCTCCCGCTACAATATGTACATATGGGCAATCGGTTGGGAAAGTAAGATCCCCCCATGGATTGGGCACAGTCATGATTTCCCTTGGAAACCCTGTACCTGATGAAAAGATACCTTCAGAACCTCCTGAAACATCAAATGTGGCTGTCAGGGTTCTGGCTTGATCCATCGTGACTTCAATAACGGGATTGTTCGATATCTCAACGCCGAATTCACTCCAAACAGTGAAAGCGGAACCCTCATCAGGAGTAGCCGTAAGTTCCACAAGCGTATTTTCCGAATAATCTTCAGTACAGTCTTCAGGGCAGTCAATCCCTTCAGGGTTACTGGAAACAGACCCCGAACCGTTCCCATCCAAGAGAACCTGTAGGTTTGAGGTTGCCGGTACACATTCAATATCACTTTTTACTTGAATAAACTCACCACTTTGACCTTCTATAGATTCAATTGATACCCCAATAATGAATCGCCCGTTACCAACTTCTGGGCAGCGATGTCTCACATTTTGAATGTATGCTCCACTTAATAGCACCAACTTTTGTAAACCTGACCCTTCTTCTACTTCAAGTGGGGCCTCAGGTCCTGCGGCAATTAAAACAGAATCTCTATCAAATTTATTTAAGTCCACTTCCCCCCCTACAAAAACATCAAAAAAATTGGTACTTACCTCTACTTCATCTCGCAATCCACCTACTCTTAAAGTCAAAGCACCCCTCGTTTTAACTAATGGTGAAAAGTGAGAAATCTCACCGGTTCCCATTGTTGTGCCCTCATCTGAATCTACAATTGTCTGAGAATTATCAAGAAAAAATACTTCTCCGTTTTCTGAACTCAGAAGAGATACAGAACTCATTTCAAGACTATCGGATTCCACAACTGGGTTTTGATTTTCAGCAAAAGAAACTAAAACAGGAACGTCAAACTCCAAACCATCTGGACCGAGCTCATACGCCTCCTGAACATCAATATTCTCAAATTCAGAACCCAGGTCATCCGCCGTTATTTTTTCGATCGTAATGGTCTCTGATCCGCTCAGTGCTCCGGCCGGAATTTCCAGGGTCACAAGTCCATCCTTCGACGTCAGGTTTCCACCTGCAGGACCGATCTCTTTGCTTTCAACATTGGGATCCACAGGATCATCATCGGTTGTGGAAGTCGGATTATTATCCCCGCATGTTGTTAATAGCAACAAAATTCCAATCGCAAAACATATGTTTATTCTTGTTTTCATGATGCATACCTCATTGATTGATTAACTATTTGAAAGAGCCACAACCGGGATGAACTGCACCAGCTCCCGATCCGGCTCTCAATGACTACGCAGGAAAAAATTCCGGACTGTTCATTTTTTCGTTGGATTTCACCAAAATGGTCTTCTAAAGAGTCGTTAAGTGGATTTTTAGATCGAATTCACTATGTTGGATTAGATTTGTGCTGAGTATCGCATATCCGGATGAACTTTGAAGGGGTAAGAAGTCATGTCTGAAGAGAAGAGTCATAGCCGGCAGAATGTCACGCAGCTGCTGCAGGCATCCCGGGCCGGAGATCAAAAGGCCATCAACGACCTGATGCCATTGGTGTATGATGAAATGAAAAACATTGCTCACCAGAAGCTTCGTTTTGAACGCAACGGACACACCCTGGATACCACCGCACTGGTTCACGAAGCTTATTTCAAGCTGATCAATCACGAAGAGGTTGAATGGCAAAGCAGAGCTCATTTTTTGGGCGTGGCTGCTCTTGCCATGAAGCGCATTCTGATTAACTATGCCGAGTACAAGCAGGCTGTTAAACGGGGCGGCGATTACTCAAGGGTTAAGATGGAGGAGATCAGGGATCCGGATAGCGTACATTTACCGGATTCGACGGCTGAACAGATCCTGGCCCTGGATGAAGCGCTGGAACGAATGAAAACGTTCAATGAGCGAGGGAGCAAGGTTGTTGAATATCATTTTTTCGGCGGACTGACATGGGATGAAATTTCCACCATCATGGGAGTGGCGCCTATTACAGTAAGACGCGCCTGGAATGCTGCACGCCTGTGGCTCAACCGTGAGCTCAACCAAAAGAACCGGGGACAATTGTCTCTTTAACACCCTAACAAACCAGGCTTCATGAATTCGGATACATGGAAAAAAATAGAGCTGATCTGCTTCGAAGCCATGGACCTGGAGGGTGAAAAACTCGATACCTATCTGCTCGAAACCTGTGGCGGGGACAAAGAGATTTTGAATGAAGTCAGATCCCTTTTGCAACAGGCCAATTCTGAACCCACAATCCGGCCGTTTGTTTCGTCACCATCATCGTTCATTTTTAGCGATACTTCCGAACTATCCGAACGATTTATTGGTCCGTATCGACTCATCAGAGAGCTCGCTTCAGGGGGAATGGGCCGTGTTTATCTGGCCGTCCGGGACGATGATCAGTTCAAGCGATTTGTTGCACTGAAAGTGATACGCAAAGACCTGGTTGATCAACGCATTTTGGACCGGTTTTATGAAGAACGCCGTATCCTGGCTTCTCTGAATCACAGTTACATTGCACGTTTGTTTGGAGGCGGAACGGATGATCATGGCGTGCCCTGGTATGCAATGGAATACGTGGATGGAGAAACTATAACGGAATATACAGAGAGAAGGAATATGTCAACGGGAGAGGTTATTAAGCTTTTCCTGAAAGTATGCTCCGCCGTCCAGTATGCCCATCAAAACCTGGTCATTCATCGGGACCTGAAGCCAGAAAATATTCTGATTAACTCTGACGGAGATCCCAAACTATTGGATTTTGGTATCGCCAAACTTTTATCGCAGGAATCTGTTGATGGTCAGACACAATACCAAAATCGAATCATGACGCCGGAATACGCATCTCCGGAGCAGGTAAGTCATGAGCCGGTCTCAACCGTAAGCGATGTTTACTCTTTGGGAGTTCTTTTATACAGACTCACGACAGGGACACTGCCGTACACGTTTGAAAAGAAATCTCCGGCTACTATTGAAAAAATAGTCTCCCATACCATTCCTGAACTTCCATCCAGGAAATCAGGCTTAAAAATCCTCCGTGGAGATCTGGATAGTGTGATCATGAAGGCACTGAAAAAAGACCCTGCTGAGCGTTATTCCTCGGTTGAACAGCTTTCAAATGATCTGAATAGATTTTTACAACATCGGCCGGTAATGGCCGGAAAAGACTCGCTGATTTACCGGGCCAGGAAGTTTACCTCCCGCAACCGATGGACCGTTGCAGTATCCGCAGCTGTCATCCTGCTGGTTTTGTCATTTTCCGTCATCACACTGGTCCAATCCAGAGCCATCCAGGAACGTGCTATTGAAGCAGAACAACAGAGAGACCGTGCCGAACAGGTAAGCGGTTTTTTAACCGATCTGTTTAATTCAGTGAATCCGGATGAGGCGGAGGACAACGCATTATCGGCCATCGATTTACTTCACCGCGGAGCAGATCGGGTCGAAAACGAACTGGCGGATCAGCCCGAACTGCAGGCCAACCTCTATCTTGTCATCTCTGACGTATATGAAAAACTGGGCCTGTATGACGAAAGCCTGAATCTGGCCGGCAAGGCTTTTGAGATGAACAGGTCACTCTTCGGCAGCATCCACCCAGAGACTGCACGCAGTTTGAACGCGATGGGCTGGCTTTACAGACAAAAAGCGGATTATGCGATGGCAGACTCCCTGCTTTCATCGGCACTTGCCACCAGACGTATGCTTTTTGGAGATATCCATCCGGACGTGGCACGGTCACTCAATGATCTCGCCGTACTGAAGCAGTCGCAAGGTGATTTTGCCGCTGCTGATTCACTCTTGCTCGAATCCATCACCATACGGCAATCCTTGTCAGACACACCGGACGAGGCCCTGGGAGTGGCCTTAAGCAATCACGCCGCCCTGAAATACGGACTCGGCGATTTTGAAGCTGCTGAAAATCAAATGAAGGAGGCTCTGGACATTTTCATGCAGACTACGGGAAACCGCGACATGCGTACCGCCAATGTATTAAGTAATCTGGGGGCTATTTTGATGACCGTAAACAAAATGGATGAGGCCATAATATATTATGAGCAAGCCCTCGAGTCCCGGTCTGCTCTACTCAGCCCGGATCATCCCGACATCGCTTCCAGTTATGCACATCTTGGAAATCTTTACAGAAGAACCGGAGATCTTGAGAATTCTGAAACCTCTCTGTTACGAGCTCTGAGTATTCGCAGGAACACGCTCGGAGAGAACCACGAGCTTATATATGATACTAAACGACTTTTGGGACTTTTGTATGATACGATAGGCAATGTGCGCGAAGCCGAAATTTATTATGGTGAAGCGGTGGAGGGATTCAGGAAGCATAATCCACTGGGTCACAATGAAATGGCCGAAACCCTGCACAATCTGGGATCTCTGTATCTTCGCGAAGGTAATCCCGTTAGAGCTGAACCCTTACTCCGGGATGCATTTGAGATACGTAAACGGATCCTGGGAGCCGGTCATGCATTGACGCTTAGCACCCATATTCATCTTGGAATCTGTGTTGCCGAACTGGGAGATACGATTCGGTCGCGTGAACTACTCGAGTCTGCTTTGAAACAGCTTGATGAATCAGATTTAGATGAACCGGAATTACGCAATTTGGCATTTAATACACTCACCGGATTGGAATGAGCATCCGCTTCTCGTCATTAACCAAAAAACATTTCCGAAATTTGAATAAAATGACAAAACAGTATCTAATAGCTTTTTTACTAATTGCAAGCTGCACGGTATTCCTTTTCATCCCTTCAATTTCCTCAGCCCAAAACCTGATCATCCGCGGTGGCTGGATCGTTCATCCCGAATCTGCAGAAGTCATCCCAAATCCAGACATCCTGATACAAAATGGAGACATTGCTGCCATTCAAAGAACCACTTTTGATGATGATGCCAAAATCCTGGCGCTTGATCCCAATGATCATATTCTGCCGGGTTTGATAGACCTGCATGCCCACCTGAAAATGGAATACAGAGGAATTACTCGCGATGACACAACTGCAACGCCCAAAATGCTGCTGGCAAACGGCGTCACAACCATCTTTACGGCGGGTGATGTAGAACCTGAAAAAGTTCTTCAGTTCAAAAAGAATGTGAATGCCGGGAATTCTTATGGTCCCAGGATTCTGAATTCCGGACCCTATTTCGGAAGGGCCAATCCGGACTGGAATCCTGAATATACCCGCGGGGACATCTATAGAATCGTAGACGAGTGGGCTGAAAGAGGGGTTGGTGGGTTTAAAGCCAAAACGATCAGTCCGGTGAACCTGAAACATCTGATAGACCGTGCGCACCATCATAACATCACCGTTACCGCACATCTAAACTCAGGTTGGAACAATACCGTCCGTTCGGATGAAGCCATTTCAATGGGTATCGATCGTGTTGAACACTTTCTGGGCGGAAGCGCACTCCCCGATTCTGTTCACGCCTATGATGGTCTGGAACAGCTGGACCCAGATGATCCTGAATTTGATAAAATCATAGACATCTTCATTGAAAACGATGTCTTTTTCAGTGCAACGATGGGAACCTTTGGGGCCTGGTCGGGAAGCAGCGACCCGGCTTTTGAGAAATGGGTTGATGAAACTGTATACCTCACTCCTTTTACGAAGCAGCTTTTTGAGAAATTTGAAGAGCCTGATACGGAAGGTACCATTGCTGCAGTATATGGTATAAAGAAAGAGCTGATAAAGGATTATTATGACAGGGGCGGTATGATCGTTCTCGCCACAGACAGGCCACTGTATCTGGACAGTTCTCTCGGACCTCATTTTAACGGTTTTTTTGTGCATCGCGAAATGGAAATCCTGGCTGATGCCGGTATCCCGAACGCGGATGTCCTGACCATCGCTACCCTGAACGGGGCCAGGGCGATGGGCCTGGATCATCAGATTGGCTCCATTGAACCCGGCAAAATAGCGTACCTGATGATCATTGACGGCAATCCGATCGAGGATATCCGGAGGACTCGCACGGTACACACCGTCATAAAAGAAGGGAATATTTTCAATTCCGGTTATCTGCTTAACCTGGCGGAAGGCAAGCTGGGTCCTCAGAGTGATGAGAAGTGGATGGAAGACAAGTGACTGGTGATTGCTGACTGGCGACCTGTGACTTGTGATTCTTGATTCGCGAATGATGCCAAATCAGGCTTCAGGCTTGAGGCTTGAGGCTTCAACGTGCGGAATACAATACAGTTCTTAGATCTGAGATCGCATATCTGTTTTCGTATATCATTCCTCACGTTTGACGTCTGACGTTTCCCTTTTGCCTTTCATAAAAAAAGACAGCCCCGGATCTGACCGAAGCTGTCTTTTATGTTTATTGCTTATGCTATTACCCGTGATTCGGAAGTCCGAATCCGCAATGATTCAGATCTTATTTCAGATCAAACCGGTCAAGGTTCATCACCTTGTCCCAGGCTGCGACGAAATCCTTTACAAACTTCTCGCGTGCGTCTGCTGCGGCGTAGACCTCTGCAACGGCACGCAGCTCAGAGTTGGATCCGTGGATCAGATCGGCTCGGGTGCCCGTCCATTTCACGTCGCCGGATTTGCGGTCGCGGCCTTCGAAAACATTCTGGTCGTCAGAAACTGCTTTCCAGGTCGTATCCAGATCAAGCAGGTTTGTGAAGTAGTCGTTCGACAGCGTTCCCGGCCGGTCGGTAAATACTCCGTGATTAGAACCGTCATAGTTTGTACCGAGTACACGCATACCACCCAGCAATACCGTCATTTCTGGCACCGTAAGGGTTAGAAGCTGTGCTTTGTCGATCATCATCTCCTCTTCCGTGACACTATCTCCGGCGTTGTAGTAGTTGCGAAATGCATCGGCTGCAGGTTCCAGCCACGCAAAAGAGTCTGCATCGGTTTGTTCTGCGCTTGCATCCGTACGGCCCGGCGTGAACGGTACGGAAATTTCATGCCCGCCTTTTTCTGCCGCTTTTTCAACAGCCGCACAACCGCCAAGCACAATCAGGTCGGCAAGAGACACCCTTTTGTCGCCTCCTTGTGCATCATTGAATTCTTTCTGTACACCTTCAAGTGTACTGAGCACTTTCGCAAGCTGCCCGGGATTGTTCACTTCCCAATTTTTTTGAGGTTCGAGACGCACACGTCCACCGTTTGCTCCGCCCCGCTTGTCGGAACCGCGGAACGTCGATGCAGAAGCCCAAGCGGCAGAAACCAGTTCCGATACAGAGAGTTCCGTATCCAGAATCATCCCTTTCAGCCCTGCAACATCATCATCGTTAATGTGCTTATAATCCGCAGCCGGAATCGGGTCCTGCCAGATCAGGTCTTCCTCAGGCACTTCCGGACCCAAAAAGCGTGATTTTGGCCCCATATCACGGTGTGTAAGCTTATACCATGCTCGCGCAAAGGCATCTGCAAACTCATCGGGGTTTTCATAGAAGCGGCGTGAAATTTTCTCGTACTCCGGATCCACTTTCAAGGCGATGTCGGTGGTAAGCATGAATGGATCGTGCTTTTTGTTCGGATCGTGCGCATCGGGAATGGTTCCCGCACCGGCGCCGTCCTTGGGTCGCCACTGCCACTTGCCGCCCGGTCCCTTGTACTTCTCCCAATCGTATTCGAACAGATTCTCAAGGTACTTGTTGCTCCATTCGGTAGGGGTGGAGGTCCAGGTTCCTTCAAGTCCGCTGGTGATGGTATCGGCACCTTTCCCGGTGCGGTATGTGCTGACCCAGCCCATACCCTGCATTGTGATCGGAGCAGCTTCAGGTTCGCGGTCGAGGTGCTCTTCAAGAGATGCACCATGCACTTTACCGAATGTGTGTCCGCCCGCAATCAGCGCCACGGTCTCTTCATCGTTCATCGCCATCAGACCAAATGATTGACGTATATACTCCGCAGACTTGGCGGGATTCGGTTCACCGTTGGGGCCTTCCGGATTTACGTAAATAAGTCCCATATGATCGGCGGCCAGTGCCCCTTCCAGCTGTCCCTTTGCATCATGGCGTTTGTCTCCGAGCCACTCGGCCTCAGGACCCCAGTTAACGTCTTCATTCGGCTGCCAGACATCCTCGCGGCCGCCGGCAAACCCAAATGTCTCAAAGCCCATCGATTCAAGGGCACAATTACCGGCCAGTATCATTAAATCGGCCCAGGAAAGCTTTCGTCCGTATTTCTTTTTGACGGGCCACAGGAGTAAACGCGATTTGTCAAGATTAACGTTGTCGGGCCAGCTGTTCAGCGGTGCATAACGCTGATCACCCGTACCGCCGCCACCGCGTCCGTCCTGTACACGATAGGTTCCTGCACTGTGCCAGGCCATTCGGATAAAAAGCGGACCATAATGGCCAAAGTCGGCCGGCCACCACTCCTGGGAGTCGGTCATAAGATCATAAATGTCTCTTTTTACCTCGTCGAGATCCAGCGAATTAAAGGCTTCCGCATAGTCAAAGTCCTCATCCATCGGATTGGACTGGGGTGAGTGCTGACGAAGAATATTCAGATTCAGCCGGTTGGGCCACCACTCACTGTTCCTGGTGCCGCCTCCTGCATTTGGTTTCACGGATCCGCTAAAAGGACATTTACTTTCGTTGCTCATAGATATGGTTTTTGATCAATTTTGGATTACGTTTAATCAGACTAACTTTTTACCAAGATGTGCGATTTTACTTCTCTCAATGTATCAAAATTTTACGGAAGGATTGATAGATAATACCTATTGAACAGATTCCACCCGCTTATTGATTGCACAAATTCACGTATCTGAATTCCTCACAATAAGTTGTAAGCAGTGTTTACATGTTCATTAAAAGAACCATTCAATATCAATCAGAGCGTTTATCAGGACCGTATTCAGATGTGTGTGAGGGAGTATTTCACTGAATTTTTGAATTGCATTTTTATGCTTATATCCCTGCCCCTGCACAGACTCCCCTGATTGCTGCCTTATCTTCCCCGGTCAGCTGCAGAATAGGGAATAGTTCCTGATCACCCATCTGGCTGTGCATCACTGATTTTGAGTTTGGCAGGTGGTCGAGTCCGAATGCATGCCCCAGCTCGTGTGCGAGAATCAAAACCAGTTCCGACTTGGTCAGGTAGGTGTTAACCGTAATCGCGCCTCCGTCCGGAAGGTTCTGATAGGTGGCTTTTGTAAATTTCTTTTCTCCGGAGTACCTGTTGTTGTACTCATCCACGAGACGGTTATTTTCTGCAGTCATCAGGTTCAGGCGATCTGCATCTCGGTTCAGTTCTTGAGCCAAACTCTCCAGATTCTCTTTTTCGCGCTGCACCTCCTGCTGTTTCCGCTCGAGTTCGCGCTTACGATCCTCAAAACGCCCGGCATCCTGCTCTGAGAGCCCTCCCGCTGGCGATCTCTGTTCAACCCATCGATTCAATTCTCCAATTTCTCTCAATGTCTCATTTGCAAGCCGTGAATATCGTTCTGATCTCTCCTCAAACTCTCTCCTCTTTCGTTCATACGTGCGGAGAAACTGATCAAGCCTGATCTGTTCGGACTCAATGCGCTGACGGAATCGCACTTCACCGTCCACCACCTGTTGGCGCTCGTCATATACAAACTTTACCACCACATTGCCTTCATCAGACTCAATTGCCGCGGGTCTGCTGAGCTCTTCCGACCAGATGGAGGCCGCTTGTTTCATGGCAGCCGCTACTTCACTTTCCGAAATTCCAAACCGGCTATCGATCTCACCGATTCTGTAGGTAAGTGGTTCCAGGCATGGGACAGACTGAACAGTGGCTTGCCGTGCCGGTCCCTCATAGTTCAGAAAATAGTATCCTGCACCAGCGAGGATTAAAATGATGAAAAGGGGTTTTAAAAGATCGGGTAGCGTCATATCCGATAGGGTTGAACAGGTAGTTCAGGCTTTCGGCCGGATAAATTATAAAATTCTGTTTCCGTATACTTAACGTTTAATGAGTGCCGTGCATTGCTGTAAAGATTAATAATCGTAGTTCCAACGCAGGTCTATACCCTCCCTGGAGTCGTCACCCTGGGTAATGATAAGTTCCAGGTTCTCCCTGAGCAAATATTCAAGAATAAAGAGGGTTTTGGGTTTTGAACTGCCTATTTCATTCAAAATTGCAAAAAAGGTGCGCTGGTTCAGATACCATCCGGTTTTAACGGAGGTGGTACTCGACGAACCGCTGCCGGTATTGTCAATCTCTACCACGTCAATTCCAAGCTGCTGAGACGCGAGCAGTTCAACCCTGTCGAGAAGTACATCCAGGGCGATATCCGCCGCCGAGGGGCTGCTGCCGGACCCTGCAACAACTTGTTCCCATGACTCCAGTTCATAAAACGGTTTCCCAAAAAGAGTATAGCTAATGATATCCTGCAGCTCCAGCTGAGGTTCGCTGTCGAACCTGAATTCGGGATTTTGCGCCGTCCCTTCTATGATATAAAAAATTCGCACATCCTGGCTTTGGGGAGGTTCGTACCGGGTAACAACATTCAAACCCGGGTCGTCTGCGGGCCCGGTAAAAGTGACACTGCCCTCATCCAGGACGAAATTTTTACCGAGTGGTCGCGCATAGCCGCTTTCCGCAAGCAGGCTCCCAAACATCTGAAGATCCTGCTCTCTGTTTTTAACCAGATCTACGCTCCCGCCCAGTTCGATCTCCATATCGAGGTACTGTCTGTTGCGAATCTGAAATTCTCCTGGAAAGCTTATGTTCATCTCCATGGCAAGCGATTCGTAAAACTCAACGGGTTCTGCTTCCTCCTCTTCCTCAAGCCTTACATCTTCAACCGCAGTTTCCCCAAAATTCTCCAGATTAATAAATCCGCTTACGAACGTAAGACCACCCCGAAGATCCGGTTCCTGAAACGTGCCGCTAAGCGATGCATCCAGATCGATTAATGCATTATATTCGGAACTGTTCGCTGCCCTGAACCGGTCTCCACGTATCGTTAGATCTATCTTTCCGGGAGTCAGGTTTTCATACATAAGAGATCCGCTCGCACTGATCTGCCCCGGTCCGCTGTTCATAGTAAATTGTTGGAGATCCAGCCTGTCGGGCTCTACATTCATAAGGGCACCGATTTGTGAGATTGTAATTCCGGCAGGCACAATTCGAACCGATCCATCCGAAAGCTCCATTCTTCCACTGGGTTTAAGATTTCCGATTGTACCGCTAACCGACACATCCCCGTTGAGCATGCCTTTCACCTGCCGTACCATCCCCGGGTCTGCAAAATCATTGATTACCGCAAGGTTGAAATTATCCGTAGTCAGATCGATCGAGACGCTGTCATCATCAGCAGGCAGTACAACTTCAGCGCGTTTCAGGTCAATTATCAGCGGTGCTGCTGCATCGAAACGGAGCACAGGGTCTTCCTGGGCCACAACCAAACCGTCGAGCCTGAACTCTTCTACATCGTGTATGTAGCTAAGGTCCACATCCACTGAATCAATTCTGATGCCGGAAAGCACACCTTCGCGCAGCTGAAACCTTCCGTCCAGCTGAGGATTGCCAGCTTCGCCGGAGAGATTGGCAATAAAATTCATGCGGGCTTCGGTATCCGTACTACCCGGCTCATACCCCTGATTGGCAAATCCGAGCAGGTACGACAAGTCTGTTTCCACCAATTCAAACCTGCCCTCTATTTCACGGTCAAAAAAACGATCGTCGAAGGTCAGGGGATCGCCTGGCAAATAGGGAATAAGCAGACTGCCCTCAAATATTCGCCCTTCCCTGTGCCATCCTGCCATATGGCCGTTGAGCCACTCATTCTCAATCTGAAGATCGAATCGAACTGAATCCATCTCACCTCCATTAAACGTAAATCCGGTTACGTCTGCTGCTGCTCTCACGGAAAGAATGTCGGGACGCCTGTTGATGTATGCACTCCCGGAAAGCGTTCCCTGAAAAAGCGGGTCTTCCATCATCACAGACTGGATGGCACTCAGGTTAAGATTTTCAGCCTCCAGCCCCACTTCCTGCCGCGTGGAATCGATTCCTGGGATCCAGAGGGATAGATATGCCGTATTGCCGGGGCTTTCAATTCTCATGGTGTCGCTGCGAACGGTACCTTCTTCAATGTATAAACCAAACGGCTCATCCAGGGATAGAGTCCGTTCCCGGGTTGTAAAATTGAGCCTGTCAGTTCGAATTCTAACCAACGACGAATCGGCCCTGAAATCACCTTGCTGCGAAATTGAGTTTCTCTCATCGCCAACAATTTCGAAGCCCATCCTGCCCATTATCTGACCGCCGGAAAAAACAGGAACGAGATTAATCGAGATGTCCTGCAGTTCAAACTCATTAATTACAGGCTGAATTACTTCAATTTGAAGCTCTGCCTCAGTCTCATTTTTCAGGAATGCCGTTGCGCTGCCATTCAATTCCGTGGCGCGAAAGAGGGTATCGACCGCAATTTCGGTGAGTAACGCTTCCGCATCAAACTGCAGGATACCGGTATTATTTCTGGTCAGGCTTCCCTGAATGGATCCTTCTGATCGAAGGTCAGTCAGTCCAAACTGAGCGGCAATCGGGTCAAGATTTTTAAGACGGGCTGTAAAATCGAGCGTATTGGATGGATTTGTAATCTCAAACAGATGCTGGTTCAATGTAATTGATGCGTCCGCAATCGGACTCTCAAGTTGTGCTTCTTCAACAATAAAGCGGCTGTTTTCAACTCTGAATTGAGCCCGAAGGGTTTCGATCTCTTCACCATTCACAAAACTTGAATCGAATTGCATCACTGCATTCACGCTCATAAACTCCGGATCAAACAGCATACCGCTTCCGCTAAAAGCACCATTGAGGCGGGTCGGCAATAGTTCCGTTTCAGCATATGTAATCTCGGCGGCATTAAATGCATTTAACATAATGTCAAAATCATAGGCCGGTTCGGCCTGCCAGTTCCGGACCTCCGCATTTAGAGTCACTTCACTTTCCTGAAGAAGAAGGCCTGCAGATCCGCTTATCCGTCCCGGATCAATATTGCCTTCAAAAATAAATGAGGCGAACTCCTGACTCCCGACCCTGTCGCCGTCCACCCTGATTTCAGCGGACGATTCAAACCTTTCCCGATCAAAGCCGATGCCGCTGAGCTCTGCCAAAATGTTGAGATTGCCTTCATATTCGTCATTGTTCAGCCAAAGCGCCGGGTTGATGCGGCTCCCCTCAATGCGCCCGTTCCATTGCGGCTCATCGCTAAAAATTTCAGCTGCATCAAATGAGTAACGTAAATTCTGGTCATCAAGAGTAATTGCACCGGTTGCGTCAACCTTCCCTTTCCCGAGTTGATGGCTTACTGTTGTGCTGCTCATCCTGTGATCCCCTGCGATGACTTCATTAAGACTGAGATCACCGCTCCATACCATCTGCTCCGGATTTTCAGGCATGATATTTCCCTCTCCGTTATAGCTGAAGCGGCCAACGCGGGGAAAATCTTCATTACCCGTCAATACCGGTGAATCAAGATTTTCAATTTCCATATTCAGTGCGGTCAGCATTATCGATTCACCAACCGAACCTGTGACGGCAAGCCGGAGGGATTCAAGCCCATCTGCCTGCGCATGCATCGAGAGCGTAAGCTCACTCAATGAGCCCGATGCCCCCAGATTGACCTCAAGGTCGCTTGCAAGAGGGAAATCCTCCATGTACACAGCAATGTCTCTCCATGATATCCGGTTCAGTCCCGATTGGGCCCTTACATCTCCATCCGTACTGTACGAACCCGCAGCCTGAACAAGGGATCGTCCCGTATTTAGAACGAATGATTCAAGCGTTATGCGTCCTCCGTCAGCACTTCCCTCTGCCATCAGACGTACCGACTCGGGAAGCCGGTCTTCCTGCAGATAAAGCTCAAGCTGACGCAGATTTCCATAAAACCCTTCTTCCCCGACACCTGCAGAAGCCTCAAGATCAATGTCTGTAATATTCAGATAGCCATCCGGCAGAAGCTGTTCCGATCGGATATACAGAGCCCCGTTTTCAAGACTGAATGTTTCCAGCGCCCACTGCAGGGTTTCCGCAGGTTCTGTTTCATCGGCAGATGCATCCACAAGCTTCATTATATTCCATACGCTATCCTGCTCCTGCGTCACATATACATTCAGGCCGCTTATTCCGGCCTCATCGATCGTGTGAGGCGACCATAAAAGCGCCCAGATCCCATATTCAACACGGAGTGAATCAAGACTGAGAACGGTTTCACCATTCTGATCCTGCAAAACGGCGCCGGTAACGGCAACTCCGTTTAACAGATCGCCGCTTATGGAATTTATGCTCAGATTACCGTTCAGAAGGGAATTCGCCTGCTTTTCCGCTATTGGGCGCAGCCGATCGAACAAAAAATCACTTTTCAGCAGCAGCCGGAGTCCGGCCAGGATTACAACGGCTACACCCAATGCAATAACCCACCTTTTCCAGCGGCTCCGTTTCACTTCGCTATGTTTTCCGTTTTCGCTCATGCACTGTTCATCTAAAACGCCTGGCCTATGCTAAAATGAATTCCAATTCTGCTCCACCGGGACCCAAAGTCTGTACCTTCATAAATATTCAGATCTTCATCGGTCGGATTGAGTTTGTAGCCGATATCAACGCGAATCGGCCCGATGGGTGATTGATACCTGATACCTCCGCCCGTGCCAAACTGTATAGGCCTTTCATCCAGGCTGGTTGCATCCGCCCAGATCTGTCCACCGTCAAGGAAGGCTGCAATACCCACCTTGGGAAGAAATCCCGACAACTGCTGACGCACTTCAATATTAAAAATCATCTGGGCTCTGCCCCCCGTGGGTACGTACTCCCTGAAACTGCCGTCATCACGAAAAGCAGGCCTTGCAGGCCCCAGCCTTTGCCTGTTCCAGCCCCTAACCGAGTTTGTGCCTCCCGTAAAAAAGAGAATGTTGGAAGGCAGTGTTCTCTGACCCGAATAAAAGATCTTTCCTGTACTGATACGGGTGGCCAGCGTGGTGGACCTTGAAAGCCTGGTGTAGCGCCTTACATCCAATGAAAGTTTTTGAAATGAAAATGTACCCTCTCCAAAGAGTCCTGAGGATTCAAGAAATGGCTGAATCACCCATCCACGGGGATCCCTGGTTAATCCTTCGCTGTAGTATCCGGATATGGTTAGGGATGATACGTTGTAGTTAAGTACCGTATCGGGCAGTGATACATCCGGATCGCGTGAAAGCTCCTCATTTATGGAGAATTCATATGTTGCTGATGCGGTCACAGAACGTCTCAGTTCGTAGATCAGGCTGTTATTGAAACCGGCCTGAAACAGTTCGAATGACGGTTCCAGTTTGTGAACACCAAAAACCGTTGCAACATTACTGCTTTTGGGGTTGAATACATAGGGAAACAGGAATCCGGTGGTAAGCCGCTGTTCAATAAAAGATCCTCTGCCGTTTATCCCGAAACGGTGTCCCCTGCCCGTAATATTCCGGTGCCGCCATTCGAGCTGACCCCTCAGATATTCTTCACGGCCAAACCCAATTGTTGCCTGTACCGATCGCAGAGGATGCTCTCTCACCCTGAACAATACCTCAAGGGTGGAATCCCTGGGTTGTTCCGGAAGATTGATGGTGGCAAAACGAAACAGGTGATGGTTGAAAATCTGGCGCTGGCCCTCCTGCATTTTATCCCTGCTGTAAACTTCTCCCTCCCTGATATCTGTTTCTCTGAGAAGTACGCGGTCAGGTACCGAAAGGTTCTGTTCAATTCTGATTTCTGAAAAGTATGTTTTTTGATTGGGGCGCGCAGTAATGGTTACGTCTGCACGGTTTGCCACCGAATCTATGGCCGTCTCAATATCCACTTCAGGCCAGGCAAATCCCTGATTTTCAAGCATCAGCAAAAACAACCCTTCTGTATCGGCCGTACGGAGGCTTTGGTATCGCATCCCTTCACGGAAATCGTGCCGTTGTTCTGCCCGTTCAAAATCCCTGGCTGCCCGGATCTCTTCTGCTATCGTACTGTCTGCATCAATTACAATGCGGCTGTTTCTTATCATCAGCGGGCTGCCCTCAGTTATCCTGAATGTCACCCTCTTTCTCCAGTCCCTCTTCAGTGAACTCACTTCATAATCAACCTGAACCTGAATAAATCCCCGTCGTTCGTAATAGCGCCGTATACGGATCTGATCGCGTCTTAATTCATTTTCACTAAGTACATAGGCACCGTGTTTCCCAAGAATCTTTTCGATGAAACCCGGATTATCCGTGGCAATAATCTCTTTAAGCACCATGGAGCTGTAGGTTTCGTTACCCTCAAAACCAAGCTTCCAGACAACGGGCTCCCTTTCACCGGAGTCCGAATCCTGTGCATACAAACACATGGGCAACAATAACCATAAACAGCATATGAAGATTGTACCCCAATATTGGTTTCTCATCTTAAATGAAATGAAAATCTGCACATAACCAAAGGTTAAACTATCCCTGTATGATAACGCAATTTGGGTTTTACTGAAAATGCATTCCCCCTTATAACGAATCGCCAGGAAGGAATATTTACGGTTTTTGCAGTTTAAAAATAGTTTTCTGCGCAGGTGTTCACATATCCTCTGAATACCGTACCATTTATTCCCGAAAGTGTTTCACTGCAAGTTGATGCTAAAGAAGCTCAGATTTCGCAGCCTATATCCGAGCCTGGCACTCTCAGGGCCTTCTCAGACAATAAAATAGTGTACCGCCGCATACGTTTCTCTGACAGTGGGCAGATTCGTATATTTCATGTTCTGTTCACACCTGCAGATTAATTTTAATACATCCGGATAACGACAACTCTCTCTTCATTTCGTTCATGATTCGTCAACTGATTTTTTTGCTGCCGGTTATTCTGCTGATCATATTCAGTGGCTGCAGCACTCCTGCCATGGATGACTACAGCAACGATCGTTTTGAGCTTGTTAATCAAGACGGCGAAACAGTCACCTTTCCCGGTGATTTTCAGGGGTCGCCGCTGGTTGTAGGGTTCATCTACACCAACTGTCCGGATATCTGCTCATTTATTACTGCAAACGTCGGCAGTGTATATGAAGAGATGAACAACCCCGGCGACACGCAATTTGTGCTGATCACTTTCGACCCGCAAAGGGATACGCCGGATGTACTGAAAGGGTACGCGGGCGCATTCGATATGGACCGTGAGCCTTTCCATTTTCTCACCGGCGATGCTGAAACGATCGAAGCCCTCATGGAGCGGGTAAGCGTTCGTACACAAGAGTCATACTCAAAAGACCTGGAAAACGGGGAGCGACTCTATTTCATTAATCATTCGGATAAAATTTTACTCATTGACCAAAACTCACAACTTATCTTCGATTATGGCGGAAGCATGACCCCCATCCCCATCATCGTTGAAGACCTGAATAAACTGTTATGATTAAATCTCTTTCTGTCACCACTATAATCGCATCACTTATCCTCTTGCTGCTTTCCGGTTGCGGTTCCGGCGAAGAGCAGCAGCCAGACCCCGAAATGACCGATGGTGAAGGCATTCAGATCGAAGAGGCATGGGCCCGCCCCGCTTTCGAAGGAAGAATGAGTGCAGCCTATTTTCTGCTGACCAACTTCGAATCGGAGCCGGACACCCTTCTTTCCGTTGATTCGGATGCTGCCCTTGTTGTAGAGATGCATGAATCCTATGAATCTGAGGAGGGATTGATGGGAATGCGCGAAGTGAATAACGTATTGATTCCAGCACAGTCATCTCTTCGTTTTCAGCAGGGAGGCCTTCACATCATGCTGATACAGGTTACTCAAACCCTCGAGGACGGTGACTCGTTTTACCTGACGCTTGATTTTGCCAGGGCTGGAGAAAAAACCATCAGCGTACCTGTTCGGCTGTAATCGCTTCGTTCTTCATTCAAAACCATCAGCAGCGAAGCACAACATACCGTTCGGTACTATAACCGGCTTTCATCCAGGTACGACCGAATCTACAGCGCCTATCTGAGTCATACGCACAGGCATCTGCTGGACCGTATGGGCTCGGTGAATCTGCACGGCAAGGATGTTCTGGATGTGAGCGGGGGAACCGGCATACTGGCCGAAAGCCTGCTTGAGTCTGTCGGAAAACCGGCCCGGTTCGTACTCAATGATCCTGCGGATCAGATGCTTGAAATTGCCAGGGAACGACTGAAACGGTATCCGGATATTGAATACACTTCGCACTATGCGGAGAATCTGAATCGGTTAGAGGGTTCTTTTGATCACATTATCTGCCTCAACTCCTTTCACTACTATGTCGATCAGCCTGTTGTTCTTGACCATTTCCGGACCCTGCTCAAGCCCGGCGGTACGCTCTGGCTGCAGGACTGGAACCGCAAAGGGCTCTTCAGAATAGCCATACGCCTGATTGACCTGCTCTCCCCCGAGCATATCAGCACGCGGAATGCTGCAGAGATGGAAAGACTGCTTCACGAACGGGAGATGTACATTGAAGAGAGAAGGATGTGGCGATTTCGATGGTGGAATTTTTTATATCTGAAGGCACATCTCAACCGCTGATGGGCGGGGCGACACCGCTTTGACGGTTTTTACCATAAAGCATTTCTGCTCACGCGTCAGAAAGTGGCTCCAGATCCCTGAGCTGCGATTCAGTAAACATTTTAGACTTGATCAGAAAGCGGACACCCATTGGTATTTCGAGCGAAAAACTTGAACCGCGTCCCGTCTTCACATCAAGGGTAAGCTGCATATATTGCCAGTATTTAAACTGATCCCTTGCCATGTAAAAAGGTGCCCCGTACACCTCACCCAGCTTCACATCACTTTTTCCAACGCGAAACTGGCCTGCTTTGTAGCACATCGGAGATGAACCGTCACAGCAGCCTCCGCTTTGATGAAACATTAGCTCACCGTGTTTTTCGCGGAGCTTGTTCATGACTTCTTTCGCTTCTTCTGTGATCAGAACTCGTTTTACTGCCATTTTATGGATGTTTTTTCAGTGAATGAGAGTCCATATGGTCTGCCGGACTCTCATATCCTGAAGTTCAGAACTCATGCAATTTCCAGTACCATGCGCCCTTCGATATTGTTATTTCTCATATCATCGAGTACGCTATTGATGTTTTCCATCTTTTCAGTGTGGATATTGGATTTCACTTTTCCTGCGGTTGCAAAGTCTATCGATTCCTGGAGATCTTTTCTTGTTCCTACAATAGACCCACGGATCGTGATTCTGTTCAGAACGGCGTTAAATATATCGAGCTCAAAACTTCCGGGGGGCAGTCCATTCATCGACAGTGTTCCTTTTCGCCTGAGCGTATTTAGTGCCTGGGAAAAAGCCTGCGGTGCCACCGCAGTTACCAATGCTCCGTGCATTCCGCCGGTCTCTTTTTTCAAATATTCTCCCGGATCTTCTTCCATTGCATTGACCGTCAGATCAGCACCCAGTTTTTCAGCAAGGTCGAGTTTCTCTTTTGCTACATCTATGGCCGCAACATGAAGTCCCATAGCCTTGGCGTACTGTACTGCAAGATGACCCAATCCGCCAATTCCGGATATGGCAACCCACTCACCCGGTTTGGTATCCGTCTCCTTTAATCCCTTGTAAACGGTAACCCCGGCACAGAGAATCGGCGCTATTTCGGGAAAATTGACATTCGAGGGTAAATGGCCAACATATCGCGGATCTGCCAAAACGTATTCTGCATACCCTCCGTCAACGCTGTATCCCGCATTTTCCTGTTTTTCACAAAGTGTTTCCCAGCCTGTAATACAATGCTCACAGGTACCGCAGGCTGAATAGAGCCAGGGCACGCCTACCGCATCCCCTTCTTTTACATTCTTAACATTTTTACCTGCTGCAGCCACATATCCAACGCCCTCATGGCCCGGTATCAGAGGCAGTTTGGGCTTTACCGGCCAGTCTCCATCAATTGCGTGCAGATCGGTGTGACAGACACCGCTTGCCATCACCTTTACCAGGATTTCATCATCTCCGGGTTCTTTTACCGGCATCTCTTCCACTGAGACCGGATCGCCGAATTTTCGAGCAACTATCGCTTTCATGTTTTTGGGCAGCATAATATGTACCTCATGATTTTTTTTAGTAATAACTGAACCGCCCGGCCGAACAGAGCCGGGGGTTTTTAGGTCAGGTTTTTGGACCTGCTTTTTAGAAGAATCCGAGCGCGCTTTTATCGTACGAAATCAGCATATTTTTCGTCTGCTGGTAGTGACTCAGCATCATCTTGTGATTTTCGCGTCCAAAGCCGGATTTCTTGTATCCGCCAAAGGCAGCGTGTGCCGGATATGCATGATAGCAGTTTACCCATACGCGTCCTGCCTTGATGGCCCGCGGCACCTGGTAGAGCTGGTGCGCGTCTCTTGTCCAGACGCCCGCACCCAGGCCGTAAAGCGTATCATTTGAAATCGCTATGGCCTCGTCAACATCCTTGAATGTTGTAAGGGAGGTAACGGGACCGAAGATCTCCTCCTGAAACACCCTCATATTGTTATTTCCGCTGAAAATGGTTGGCTGAATGTAGTATCCGTCAGCTATACCGTTGCCCTTGCCCACTTCCGCGGCACCGCCGCCTACAAGAACTTTTGCCCCTTCTTCCCTGCCCACCTCGAAGTAGTTCAGTATTTTTTCATACTGATCATTCGAAGCCTGTGCACCGACCATCGTTTCGTCGTCAAGGGGATGTCCCATTTTAATTTTCTTCACCCTTTCAATTACCCTTTCGGTAAACGCTTCTGCAATGGACTCCTGCACCAGAATTCTCGACGGGCAGGTACACACTTCACCCTGATTAAGTGCAAACATTGCGGCACCTTCCAGGCATTTGTCAAAGTACTCGTCATCCGCATCCATCACGCTTTCAAAAAATACATTGGGGCTTTTTCCGCCCAGTTCGAGCGTAACCGGAATGATGTTCTCGGAAGCGAACTGCATAATTAACCGGCCTGTGGTGGTTTCTCCGGTAAATGCAATTTTTGCGATTCGGTCGCTGGTAGCAAGCGGCTGTCCTGCCTCCGGGCCAAAACCGTTGACAATGTTCAGGACTCCTGCCGGAATTACGTCACCGACCAACTCCATCATTACCATAATACTGGCGGGTGTTTGTTCGGCAGGTTTTACAACCACGCAGTTACCTGCAGCAAGTGCGGGTGCAATTTTCCATGCTGCCATCAACAGTGGAAAATTCCATGGTATAATTTGGCCAACAACTCCAAGAGGTTCCGGAAGATTAATAGACACGGTGTGTGAATCGTGTTCTGAAATTCCTCCTTCCTGAGTTCGGATAGCCGCTGCAAAATAGCGGTAGTGATCTACGACCAATGGCAGATCTGCATTCATGGTTTCACGAATCGGCTTACCGTTTTCGATGGTTTCAACACGTGCCAGATACTCCAGATTTTCTTCAATAATGTCTGCCATCTTATTCAGAACCGAAGCGCGCTCAGCGGCCGAGGTGCTGTTCCATGACGGAGCGGCTTTATGCGCTGCGTCCAGTGCAAGTTCGATATCTTTTTCATTCGATCTGGCTGCTTTTGTAAACGGTTTTCCGTCTACCGGAGACGTATTGTCAAAATATTCTCCGTCAACGGGCGGCATAAATTTGCCATCGATATAATTGTCGTACTTTTCCCTGAAACCTGGCCGTTCGTGTAACATGTTGATCTCCAATAGTTAATTTGAGTTTGTATTTCAACATGTAAAGAAAAGCGCTTCCAAACTTGATGGTTCTTCTCAAAATATTGCTCTATCGTCTCAATTTGGTTTTATAAAACCTGTTATCTATAATAATTAACCGTACTTCTCCGGGCACCGTCAGGTTTCACTTACACGTATTTTGCGATGAGCAGCGCATTTCATTCCCACTATCCTCCACCACAAAAACTTGTTGAAAACAGAACAAGTTTTGCAGGAGATGATGCGGTGTTTTCTGTCTATGACACCTTTCAGGTGGCCAATCGCGTTGAGCTTCGATCCACCAGCCCCATGTATTGCGGGATGATTTCAGGCAAGAAAGTCATTCACTCCGGAGAAGAAAAGTCGTTTGAATTTGTACCAAGCGAAAGCCTCGTGCTGCCTCCCGATCAATCGATTTACATTGATTTTCCGGATGCAAAAATGGATGAGCCGACCAAGTGCATCACGGTAGAACTGCCTTTGTCCAGAGTGAATGATATCGTTGCCAGAATGAATGATATGATTCCCCGCAGCAAGGCGTCAGGCAACTGGGAGTACGACTCAGCACACTCGGTACACTTTAAGAATACTGCTTCCGTGGATCTGCTGATACGTAAGCTCTTTCACATCTTCACAGAAGAGCACAAGCAGCGCGACCTTCTGGTTGACCTGAACACCTCGGAGCTGATTGTGCACATGCTGCAAACCGAATCCAGGGCGCTGCTGCTGAAAAATTACCGGAATCATCTTACAAAAAACGGTCTGGCTGCAGCCATACACTACATTCATGAGAATCTGGACGGCCCGATCTCTTCTGATAAGCTGGCCTCCGTATCCTGTATGAGCAAGGCTTCCTTTTACCGATATTTCAAAAATGAGTTTGGTGTGAGCCCAGTTGAATACATCAACAAAGTGAGGGTTGAAAAAGCCTGCAAGCTGCTGGTTAAGAACAGAATGAACGTAACCGATGTGGGATATGAACTCGGATTTTCAAGCATCAGCCACTTTATCAAGCTCTTCAAGGAGCACACCGGCCTGACGCCGAAACAGTACCAGCTTCAAAATCAAAGTCAGAATCAGAATACGCAGCTGCCGTCTGATTGAGCTGAACAGGCTCCACCTGACCTGGAGTACAAATCTCTCTTACTCAAGTACAAATGTGAAGGTAATGACCCCCCACTGTGACTCCTGGGGAACGCCTGACGGCAGACGGGAGAATCGCCAGCTTCGGAGTGTCCGCATGACCTCTCTTTCAAGTTCCGGATTCATTTTGCGCAGGGGAATCACGCGTCCCAATGTGCCGTCCGGGTTCACTTCGAAACGAATCGTGATGGTGGCTTCCTCATTCGTCTGGTTTGTCGGCAGCGGCTGAATCATCGGGGTACGATCAAGATCGCCTTCCCATTCCAGATTGTAAGGAGCTGAGCGTTCTGAATTGTTTCCGATACCCTGGTCTACATCCACTTCACCCGTTGTTCCGTCTTCAGCACCGCTGTCTTCCACGCCTTCCTGTATCTGCTCGTCCTCCCGGGTTTGCGGGGGCACCTCTTCCTCAACCACCTCTTCCGTAACGTCAACCTGTTCGGGGTTTACAACTTCCGTTTCGGGTGTCTCCACAACCTCATCACTCTCAATTTCCTCTGTTTCCTCAGGCAGTTCAACCGGCTTGGTAACCTCTTCCTCGGGCGTCTGGGGCGTTTCCACAGGCTGTGTGATCTCCGGATTGGGATCTTCCGGCTGTTCTTCTGCGGGATTTGGCCTGGTGGCTACTTCCTCTCTTTGAACATCGGACTGTTCGGCAAGCGTGCCGCTTCTGAATTCACCGAGGGTCACCGCGATGTAGGCAGGGCGATTGTCAATATCAAAGCTGATATTATAGAGCAGTGCTATGATCAGCAGCACAATATGAATCGCAGCGGTTACACCCAGCCCGAAGCGGTCTTCCTTATCGATATGTGAATCGAACCTGTCCTGCATAAAAGATGTATCAAATGGGGCTTAAAAAGTTAATTTCTCTCTGTGGCCATAACCATGTTCATATTGAGAGCCTGTCCGATATTCATTACACGTACGGCATCATCAATTCGTGCATCGCGGTCGGCCCGTACTACTAACGTTGCTCCGGGCCGATTCTGATATGCCTGCTGAATGGAAGCTGAGAGTCCGGCGCTGGTCACCTGTTCACCGTTCACAAAGAAATCACCTTCAGCCGTAATGGCAACCGAAACCTGCGTGGCATTGGTGTTAACGCTCGATTCAGCCTGCGGCACATTCACCCTGATTCCAAAATTGGAAACAAACGATGAGGTTAAAAGGAAAAATATAAGCAGCAGCAGAATAATGTCTGTCAGC
This sequence comes from Rhodohalobacter mucosus, assembly GCF_003150675.1. NCBI lineage: Bacteria > Pseudomonadati > Balneolota > Balneolia > Balneolales > Balneolaceae > Rhodohalobacter > Rhodohalobacter mucosus. Next base: position 383,235 of record NZ_QGGB01000002.1, read on the forward strand.
GACGATTGTGAAAACATCGTCAGCGGCTCCATTGTGCCACTGTCTTTTCTGAAGTTCATCTTCTACGCCTCCGTGCGCTTCTTGGGTGACGGTGTCTGAAGCAGGTCCACGAAATCAGCCGAGGCATTTTCCAGTTCGAAAACCATCCGGTTTATCTTGCCAAGCAGGAAGTTGTAAAACCCGTACGCTATAATGCCGACAATGAGTCCGGTTGCCGTCGTTATCAGGGCTTCCCAGATACCGCCTGCCAGCACGCTTGGGTTTACGTTACCCTGCAGCGATTGAATGTCCATAAAGGCCCGGATCATCCCGGTAACCGTACCGGTAAACCCGATGAGCGGAGCAACACCCGCAATGGTGGCCAGCCAGTTCATCCGTTTCTCCAGGCTGTAAATTTCTTTTTTTCCTGCGTTGTGAATGGCGTCCTCGATGTCGCGGATGGGACGGCCCAGCCTGCGTATTCCCGATTTCAGTATTCGGGCCAGCGGTTTGTCAAACTCTTCACAATACTGAACAGCCCGGTGCTGACTGCCTGATTTGAGCAGCGATTCGATATTGTTCAGCATGGTGTTTACGTCCATCCTGGAGTTTTCGAGCGTTCTCCATCGTTCCGCAATTACGTAAATGGCGAGCACGGAAAGAATAAAGAGCGGTATCATGAGCAGCCCGCCCTGCTGCAGAATTTCGAAAAAAGACATAGAAGATTCTTCCTGGAGCATCAGGGCCAGTGAATCCGTTTCGGCCTCAGCAACCTGGAGTAGAAAAAGCGAGATGATATTCATTTATTTATCAGTTGGTCTGTATTCGTTGTATGAAATTATTTGAGTTATAGGGTGAAGGCAGGGTCAGGGCTGCTTCCTGAGCGTTGGCAATGGTCTCAAACTGTCCCACGCTAACACGCCAGACGTTCTCACCATTTATCGTGCGCTGGCTCACCAACACCCTGTAATTGTCAGCCCTCAGATCTGCGGCAACAGATTGTGCATTTGTTTCCTGGCTGAGAGAATGAAGAACGATCGAGTAGCCGTCATTTGCCTCCTCGTTCAGATCTCCCCTGAGTCCGTAACCGTTGCTGCTAACTGCAGCCTCAGCTTCCGGGTCGGCCATTACATTGTCTGTTACTGCATCTTCGGAATCAGGTTCCGGTGTTGGCAGCTGCTCCGGTGTATCCGACTCCGGGGCAGGTTCCGATTCTGCGTCTGTACCTGTATCTGTATCTGCATCTTCAGCCGGCATCTGCTCCGCCATATCCTGGGATGACGGTTCCGTAACTTCGGTCGTGACTTCCGGCTGCGATTGTGGTTGAGTTTCGGAATCAGAATCACTAAAAACGCCGGGCAAGAGCAGAAAGGCGGCTGCTACAATAATAAAAATCAATACGATCCCCATTACAATCATGATCGGATCTTTCCGTTTTTGACTCCCCTGGTAGCCTCCCGGTGTTGTTTTGCGCGCTGCAGGTGCCGATGCTTTCTTCTCTTTGGCAGCTGCGGCAGGTTTGGCAGGCTCTGGTTTTTCAGCCGGTTCATCCGGTTTACTTTCTGCTACAGGTTCCTCCTTCTCCGCCTTCTGAGCGGGTTTTGGCTTATCATCGGTCTTGGCTGCAGGCTTGGATTTGGATTTTGATTTGGGCCTGGAGACGGGTTTGGCCTTTTCTTTTTCCTCTTCGGATTTTGGCCCGGATTCGGAGACGGGTTTCTGATCCTCTTTTTTCGGTTCGGGTCCTTCCTCTTCCTCTGCTTCTCCGGGTGAAATGAGCGGGTGGGAAGGCTCATCTTCTTCTCCAAAAATGCCTTTTTCCGTTGCGCTCAATTTGCTTGAGGCATCTCCCAGCAGACCCGCGAAAGGATCTTCATCCCGCTCAGGAATTTCATCCTCATAGTCCTCTTCACTTTCCTTTTCCGTGCTCTCTTCTTTTTTAATCTCAGAATCTCCCCACGGCAGCTCAATTTCATCTTCATCCTTTTCTGAGGTTCCCTCTCCCCCCTCATCGAAACCAAAAATAGCACTCAGATCCTCTTCACTTTCATCTGAATCCGACTCAGCCGATGACGTCGTTGACGAGTCTTCTTCCGCCTTTTCGGCAGATACTTCAGGTTCGGGCTCCTCTTTGTCGCCTATATCCCGCGGTGGCTTAAGCTCTACCGGCTCCATGCCCACGTATTTAAAATTGATTTCGGTACTGAGCTCTTTTGACGGATCAAATTTCAAGTCACCGTCCTCATCGAAATAAAACAGCCCAAACTCTTTTATCTCCAACGCCTTTCCCCTTTCGGCGGCATCAATAATGCGACGGATCAGCTGTTCAAGTTGGTCTTCCACCTCAGTAACATCCATCCCCGTTTTGGTGACCAAAAGCTCAATCAGTTTCTTTTTATCGATCTTCATTCGAGCTCCTTACTTTTGATTTAAATTCAACCACATCTGCAGGCGGCACCATCACTACTCTGCCATTTTCATATTTTTTCTGATGCTGCTTTCGGTGTACAACCTCAAACATTCCCAGACCTTCCACATCCACTTTATTCTTATCAAGAATCTGCTCCCGCAATACCTCTTTAAAAGCTTTAATAAATGTAGATTTCATAACTAAAACAGATATGTAATTCCGGCAAATCCCTGGAAACCGCGTTCAGGGTAGCCACGCCAAAGTTCATACTCTTCGCTTAACAAGTTAAGAAGTTTACCGTATACACCCAGCTTTTCTGTAACGGATATTTCGAAACGGCTGCCTACGATGAAAAATGAAGACAGATCGTTTCCTGCGGAGTCTTCCCGGTCACCGGCGAATTCGGCCCACCCTTCTATGAGTATCTGACCGGCGGGCCGGATGGATACCGTTGCCTGAGCACCAAGGCTTTCAATAAACGGAATTTTTTCGTTCCCTGATAAACGCGGCCTTTGCCAGTGTGCTTCACCCGTAAGCCAGACTATGCCCGGTTTCAGATCCTGGGTAAGACTGCCGTATAATTTGATAATGTTTGCACGCCTGAATGCCGGTGAATAGTACTGCTCCGTGAAATCGGTACCGGCTATACTGTTCTCATTTCTTGTATAATAGAGATAGTGACGGATATTCTGATATGAAAGGCCCCCTGAAAATTTGGTCCCCTTGAGCGGTTCGGCAAGAACTTCGGCCTGGAGCCTCATTTCGTACTGGTGCTGCAGCAGTGATGCGAGATCGAAAAAAGGATTTTCATCATGCACTCCTGCCAGTGTCGGCTGATCTACCCTGCCGAGCAGCCGCCCCCTCAAATCGAGCCCTCTGAAAAGTGTATGCCTCAACGTTACGTCGGGTGTAAGGTAAACAGACAGATCATTAATCCCGTCATCAGCCACCGTGATACCGGCGGAAGCCTTAACGTCAGTCTGATAGTTGAAGAGGCGTTCATAGTGAGCAGAAGCCCCTGCAATAACCCAGTTTTGTGTTGCGCCAAGCCGCTCATTAATCCCGCCTGCATCGGCACGCACCCTCAACCGGTGCACTTCCTGCACATGCTCACCCAGACGTGAGTACTCTGCGTTCGCATTTACGCCCCACTCCGTTGCCTCGCCGGTAAGCGGTACAAGGTCGGACGTCATATTCATCGAGCCCGAATAACCGTTGATTGACAGCGCCATGCCGCTGAGAGAGGTTCGGGCATATGTCAAAGAAGCGCCCCCATTGATCCCTGAGTTCTCTACACGGCTATTTTGAACGACCGGCACTCCCAGCTCGGATATAAGTCCGGGGAAATAATTAAAACCGGACAGCGCTTCGAGTGTCGCTTTCAGTTTAACTTTATCGGAAAGAGAGCTGATAGCAATCAGATCCATGGACACATCGCGTGCAGAGCTTCGGAATTCGTCAATATGGCCGTCGGTAGAAACATAATTGAAATTTCCTGACACCCAGTGGTTTGTGCCGAGCCGGCTCATGGCGTACACATCAGCCTCAGGTGTAAGAAAGCTGCCCAAGCCAAATCTTGCAAAACCGTTTTTGGGCTCAGCATAGCCAAGAGGGTTAAATACGGGAGCTTCGGGCCTCTCCAATACACCAATTGGCAGGTTTGCCATCACAGTCTCTTCATCCTCAATAAACGGCCGTCTGTTGGGGTCGATCTGGTACACCCGGGGGCGTGGATTGAAGCCAAGGATCGGCTGTCTTCTTAATCCGGGAAAACGGGCCTGAAACTGGCTGCGGATCTCAATATCCTGCGGATCAATTTCCGGAAGGAGAGAACGTTGTCCACCTGTCTGTGCCTCCTGGGCATGTACGTTTTCTACACCTGAAAGGCTAATCAGAATCAACGATAAAGCCGCAAAAAGATATGAGATCAATCTGATCATATAGATGAAATATTAATATCGATTAATGTAAAAATTATTTTGGCGCTTTTTCAGCAAATATTCTTCAGCTTTTAAAGGGTCTGCCGGATCGTTAAACAAACGATTCACAGACCTCAAACGTCTTTAAGACCGGTTCAGTGTACGGGCCTTATCCCACCAAAGGGTAAGCGGGCCTGCAATCAAAACAGTGATGACCGTTACCCCGTGCGCAACGGTTGCATAGGTAAGCGCAGAAACCGCGGGCACCTGATACAGAACCGAAAGACTCTGCTGAATGAGTAAGTGATACGAACCGATACCCGCCGGTGTGGGAATACTCACTCCAACGGAAGAAACAATGGTGAGGACAACGGCATCCGTAAACGTAAGGCCATATATCTCCTGAAGGTTCATCATAAAGAAGGGCAGCCAGGCCATAATAACATAGCCAAACCAAATTCCTGCCGTTAGCAGAAGGAAGAGCGGCCAGTTCTCTACGTGCCGGATGGAGACAATACCGTCACTGAATGATCGCGCTTTTTGCACTATGTTCTCCAGCAACGGACTCGATATCTTTTCTCTGCTTTCCAGCGAAATCAACACTTTTCTTACAAACCAGATGCCTGCTGCAAGAATCACAAAGAGCCCGGGCAACACAAGGTAGAAATACCACGGCCATCCCTCCGTACCAAACAATCGCTGAAAACTACCCAGGTCCTGAACCAGGTAAAGCGCGGAGAAAAGGGCCAGGACCAGCAAGGTTGCCATGTCGAAAAGACGCTCAATTACTATGGTGCCGATGAGATTACTGGAGCTCATTTTGTGCTGTCTGGCTACGTATACCGGCCTGGTAACCTCACCCAGCCTGGGAACAAGGCTATTGAAAAAATACCCCATCATTACCCCTGCAAAGAGGGTACTTCGGCGGATGTCACTGTAGTCTTTTGTCAGAAGCAGCCTCCAGCGCTCTGCCCTGAGGTAGTGACTGACAAGCATTACGATGAGAAAAAAAGGAAGCCAGCCCAGCGTAACACCCCGGATCTGTTCCCAAAGTTCGGATAAATCTACATTTCGGACGGCCAGCCAGATAAAGAGTCCTGCAACTACTATTGAGACCAGAATGTTGAGGATCCGGCGTTTTCTCATGACTCTGCACGCAGGTCAATGACTTCTGCATCCAGGGGCACCTCAAGCTGAAACATATCCTCGCGCAGATCTGTGAACTCCCCCTCTTCGAACCGGGTTATCAGCCGATTGTCGGCCTGGTCGATGGCTTCAATGCGGACCGGACTGCCTGACTCGTCAATAAAAATCAGCACTTCCCTGAAAACGGAGAAGATATCCTCTGACTGCAAATAGACGCGTGTGCCTCTGCCCGGAATTGTCTCTTCTGTGACACTGAACGTACTGTCGGCACCCTGCAGCATTCTGGATGGCGCAAAATCATCCTCTTCTTCTATATATTCACTGATAATTACGCGGTTTTTCGTACCGTCGTACACAGTGGATATATCACCGTCTACCAGCATCTGCTGATTGCTGCCCTCAATTTTGTATCGATCACGGCCGATCCAGATTTCACCTTCCGAGTATTGCTGCTCGCCGGTAAACGAATCATTGTACTCGTGGGTGAAAAGTGCTGTGAATATCTGTCCTTCCTGAAACGCATTTTTGAGGCTATCGAATACAGGTGTATCATTCTGTGCTTCTGCCGGAGTAAACGCAGTACAGATCACAATCGCTGTGATAGAAAAGATTCTTATAATCTTACAGGCCGAGCTCTTCAAATATCTCATCCAGGTCCTCCTCTTCGGTAATTTTTACATCCCGTGCGGTGCTGCCCTGGTACGGGCCCACCACGCCGGCATTATAAAGCTGATCGATAATCCGGCCCGCCCTGTTGTATCCGATTTTGAGTTTTCGCTGAAGCAGGGAGACCGAACCTTGCTGATGAAGCACAACAATTTTGGCTGCTTCCCTGAACAGGTCATCAATATCGTCAAGCGGATCGGGAATACCACCGTCATCCGTTTCAACCACAGGCAGCTGAAAAGGTTTCTTGAACCCTTTCTGTTCACCGATAAATGAGGTTACCCTCTCCACCTCTTCCGCACTTACATAAGCATTCTGAATCCGGGTCATTCCGGCACCGCTTGCAAAAAGCATGTCTCCGCGTCCCACAAGCTGGTCGGCGCCGCCTGTATCCAGAATCGTCCTTGAATCAACCTTTGAAGCGACCTGGTAAGCAATACGGGCGGGAAAATTGGCCTTGATGGTTCCTGTGATTACGTTTACGGACGGCCGCTGCGTGGCCACCACCAGATGAATGCCAATTGCGCGTGCAAGCTGTGCCAGCCGCGCAATGGGTTCCTCGATCTGTTTCCCGGCCGTCATCATCAGATCGGCCAGTTCATCAATAATCACTACAATGTAAGGCAGGTGGCGGTGGCCGAGCTCTTCATCCAGCTCACCGCTTTTAAATTTCTCGTTATATGATTTGATATCCCGCACCATCGCCATCTTGAGAAGGTCGTAGCGCTCATCCATCTCTTTGGTAACGCTCTCCAGGGTCTCTAATGCCATATCCGTATTGGTCACAATGGGCTCTTCAGAACCCGGCAGCACGGCCAGGTAGTGATTCTGTATATTTCGGTAAAGAGACAGCTCGATCTTTTTGGGATCAACGAGCACAAACTTGAGGTTGTCGGGATGACATTTATAGAGCAGGCACGTGATAATCGTGTTGATCCCGACCGATTTACCCGAACCCGTTGCTCCTGCAATGAGAAGGTGAGGCATCCGGGTAAGGTCGATCATAAACACTTCATTCTCGATCGTTTTTCCAAACGCCACGGGCAGTTCGTGGTCGGTCTCCACAAACTTTTTGGTGTTGATGACCGACTTAATGTAAACCGTCTCGCGCGTGCTGTTCGGCACCTCAATTCCCACGGCTGATCGGCCCGGAATCGGTGCGATAATGCGAAGACCATGCGAAGCGGTGGCCATTTTCAGGTCGTTGGCATAGCTCTCAATCTTGCTGATTTTCACATCAGGTGACGGTTCCAGCTCGTAAAGCGTCACCGTAGGCCCAACAATCGCATTGATGCTCAAGATCTCAATCTTGTGACGTTTCAGCTTATCAAGAATGATGCGCTTATTCTCCTTGATCTCATCAAGGTCTACCTCATTCCCTTCATTCGGCGGAGCGTCGAGCAGGTCGATTCCGGGAAACTTGTATTTGATAACCGGTACTTCGCGTGCTTTATCCTTGTTGACACGGTCCAGTTCACGCTCGCTGGCTTCTTCATCGCCCTCACCCACAAAAACAGAGATTTCGACATCATCGTCATCGTTGTCATCAACTACGGTTTTCTCCTCTGCCGCCGTCTTCTTTTCCAGAATAGCACGCGGGGGAAGCTTTTCAAGCTCTGCACGTTCCTTCTTTTTCTCGAGCTCCCGCTTTCGGTCCTCCTCCTGCGATCGCTCTACGATATCATCGATAGATGAGTGCTTCTGTGTATCGGGAGCAGTGTCTGTATCGGATGAAACAGGCTGTTTTTTGGCACTCTCCATCTCTTTTTTAGCGGCTGCATCCGCCTTTTGCCGCTGTTTGATGGCTGCTTTCTCCTCTTTCTTGCGAAGCCGCTCCTCACGTTTGCGGTCACGGTTTTCCCTGAAATCTGACGTCCAGCTTTTCAGGGTGTCGATGGTTTTCTGCAAATCCCTGTCAATCAGAATAAGTGCGGACACAAACAGCAAAACAGCCAGTATGATTATGGAGCCGACACCTGTGATATTGTGCAGAATCTGTGCAACCGAAATTCCCGATCCTCCGCTCCAGGCCATGGAGTAGGCTTCATACTCGTTATAAAACCACCCGATCGTTGTTGAAATCAACACCATTACCCAGATACCATATGCCAGCGGCCACCCCAGTTCAGCAACCGGTTTTTGCCTGAAGACATACCATCCCAGCGAAGCTATCAGAATAGGCACTATAATACTCACATAGCCAAAAAGCACGTGCACAAACAAGTTGGAAATGTAGGCCCCTATCACACCGAGCCAGTTATTGACCCGCAGCGCAGGACCTCGGTCCACCTGCAGAAGAGACTCGGATGAAAGAGTCTTCACAATACCGTAATCGGCAGGGTTGTACGAAGCGATGCTGAGCAGAAGAAGAGCGGCTACCGCCATAATCAGAATGCCCGCTACCTCCATTTTGCGGGTATAGTCAAAACTGCTCAGAAAGCTGTTGTTCTTTTTCTTCTTTGCCATGGTTTTAAGAGATAATTCCGTCTGTCAATACGGGAACAATATCACATAGATCGATCTTGCAGCAGTAGGAGACGTCGTTATTTTCCACTATATCTGCCAGCCTTACAGCGTGATTCGACTGCAGGATAACGGATTCGATATCATCCCGGTATTTTTCAAACAGTCCAAATGCAACTTTTGCACCATCCGGTGCCGTGTCGGGTAAAGAGCCGCCGTACAATTTGTAAATAATTGCACCGGCAAGCAATGTATCCTCCAGGGCCAAACGGCCTTTCCATCCTGCACAAAGCAAAATAACGTCATTTTGAGAGGATTCCAGATAGCGGGATACGGCCGTAAGGTTCAAAAATGCACCGATCATTACGTTGGACGCACCCATCGACTTTTTTACTGCCTTGGTTCCGTTGGTGGTATTAAAGATGAGTGTTTTTCCCTCCACATGTTCCCGGGTATATTCAAGAGGCGAGTTTCCCAGGTCATAACCCTCAATTTTCACACCGTCCTTCTCACCGCAGAGCAGGTGGTTTTCAGAATCCAGGTTCTGTGAAATTTTACTTGCTTCACCCATATCACCCACAGGAATAACGCCCCTGGCGCCATTCATCAAGGCTGTTACCATTGTTGACGTAGCACGCAGCACATCGATTACAACCACGGTTTTATTTCTCAGATCATTTTCCTGAAACGATTGCGCTGAGAAAAATACATCAATACTTCTGGCCTGGATCATATATAATTCGTCTGAAAACCTGCTTTTAATCTGTTACGGTTACTGCCTACTTTTTGTAGAAAGGGGGTTTTACGATAACGGCATCCGCTTCCTTCTTTCGAATACGGACCCGCACACTGTTGCCCGGAACTGCATTTTCGGCTGAAACATATCCCATTCCAATTCCCTTCTCCAGTGAAATGGATTGTGTACCGCTTGTCACAAAACCGATATCATTTCCCTCTTTATCCAGGATGTCATACCCGGTACGGGGCACACTTCTGGGCGCCGACAGCTCAAGGCCCATCAATTTTCTTTCAACGCCGTTTTCTTTCTGTTTCAGCAGGGCAGTGCGGCCCACGAATTCTCCCTTATCCAGTTTTGTAAGCCACCCCATCCGGGCTTCGAGCGGAGTTGTATCCCTGGTAATGTCATTTCCATAGAGCGCGTAGCCCATTTCGAGGCGAAGCGTATCGCGGGCTCCAAGGCCGGCAGGCTCAAGATCAAACTCTTTGCCGGCAAAAAAAAGAGCATTCCAAATGGCCACAGGGTCTGACTTTGCCGTATCAATGTAAAGTTCGAAACCTTTCTCCCCGGTATAACCGGTGGCGGATATGATTACATTCTCTTCTCCGGCCACGCTGCCGTTTTCAAAGGTGTAGAATGAGATTGAGGCTACATCCGTATCGGTTAGCTTTTGTAAAATATCTGCCGAGGCAGGCCCCTGCAGTGCCAGCAGGGCAATTTCTTCAGACCGGTTTTCAATCTGAGCTTTCATACTGTTCTGGGAGACAATCCACCTCCAGTCCTTTTCAATATTTGAGGCGTTTACAACCAGCATGTACTCCTCCAAATCAAGCATGTACACCAGCAGATCGTCCACTATACCGCCATCCTCATAGCACATTGCCGAGTATTGAGCTTTTCCGGGCTTTAGCTTTGATGCATCGTTGATGGTCATTTTCTGGATCAGGTTCAGGGCTTCCGAACCACTCACAAAAAACTCTCCCATATGCGACACGTCAAAAAGGCCCGCCTTTTCGCGCACGGCAGTGTGTTCCTGTTTGATACCGGCGTACTGAACCGGCATTTCGAACCCACCGAAATCGATTAGTTTTGCGCCAAGTTTTTCATGTTCGCTATAGAAGGGTGTTCGTTTTAACATTGTCCGGGATTAATCTGTTACTCGTTTACTCGGTTCGGTTAAAGATAAAAAAGTATAGAATGTTACGTTTCAGATCGGTTTACGGTATCCGGTGAGAAGGCAGGTACACATACCGCCCAGTATTCTGCCTCTTCATCGAACGGGTTGGAATATCGTACCGTACAGTTTTTCCGGGCTACAAATGGCTGATTGGCTTCAATTTTCACAAGCTTTCCATCGACCTCTGCCTGCATCCGGCCTCGTATAACTATGGTAACTTCATCAAACTCCGGCTTCTGTTCCGGCTCTTCCCAGCCCGGGGGTGCCACCATGCGCGCCACGGAAAACTGCGAGGTGCCGCTGTTCTGCAGACCGATATACTCTTCAATAATTTTGTTTCCGGGAACAGGTATCTTTACAGGTGAGAGAGCATGAATACTGCCTTCCGTACAGATCAGTTTACCGTCAGTTGATGATTTCATGTGCAATGGGTATCTGGCTGCAAAACGGGAAAATCACTAAAACGTCTCGGAATCAATACCGATTTAAAATGAATCGGATGAAACGAGCGTTTGCATGAAGCCGTTTAGATTGCATCCATTTCTGATTATCTTTGAAAGGTAACAATTTCACACACTCAAAACATTTATGTCTATCCATAAAGAACAGATTAAAAGCGCACTTGCGCATGTATTGCACCCACAGTATCAGAAAGACCTTATTACACTCGATCTGATTCAGGATCTGATCATTCAGGACAAATATGTTTCATTTACTCTGGAAATGCCGAAAAAGGATGACAGCCTGGCTCATCAGCTGAAAGAGGAGTGCACGCGCGCCATCCATAAATTTGTGGATTCCGAGGCTGTGCTGGATATCACCGTCGGAATCAATATATCGCGGCAGAGAGAGCTTGAGGGCAAGGATGATGAACCTGAACAAGCACAAAAAGCCCCGCAACAGGAACCGATACTTTCCGGAGTTAAACACGTGATAGCGGTGGCCTCGGGTAAAGGCGGTGTCGGAAAGTCGACCGTGGCCGCTAACCTGGCCGTTTCACTTGCACAAAGCGGCGCACGTGTTGGACTTCTTGATACCGACATCTACGGCCCTAGTGTGCCCACGATGTTTGATGTGAAAGAGAGACCGAATATCACAACCGATAAAAAGCTCGTTCCTATTGAGAAGCACGGTGTGCACCTGGTTTCGATGGGATTTCTTGTAGATACCGATCAGGCTATGATCTGGAGAGGTCCGATGGTTACGAGTGCCGTTAAACAGTTTATGCAGGAAGTACAGTGGGGCGAACTTGACTATCTTGTTCTGGACCTCCCTCCCGGCACGGGCGATATCCAGCTCACTATCGTACAGACCGTACCGCTTACAGGCGCCGTCATTGTTTCCACGCCGCAAACGGTTGCGCTCGACGATGCCCGAAAAGGGGTGGCCATGTTCAGTAAAGTAAATGTTCCGGTATTGGGGATTGTGGAAAATATGGCTTACTTCGTACCGGAAGACATGCCCGAAAAAAAATATTATATCTTTGGAAAACACGGTGCGCGAAGGCTTGCACAAAAACTTGAAGTGCCGTTTCTGGGTGAGGTTCCACTGAGAGAACAGATACGCGAAACCAGCGACAGCGGAACGCCTGTTGTAGCATCCGACCCTTCCTCGCAGGCTGCAATCGGGCTTAAAGAGATCGCCAACCGCGTTCAGCAAACACTTGCGATCCAGGATCGCGACCGTTCATCCTCCGATAAGATAGAAATTACAATCCGGCCCTGACACCAAAACTGCAGCCCATGGACTCCCCATCCCATATTCCTTACAGCAGCTACATAGAATACCCGCCAGACGAGATGATCCGTCGTGCCAGGGAGTTCAGGCTGGAGGTTCAAAGACGACGTACCGTTCGCGATTTTTCAGATAAAGAAATTCCCGATGAGGTGCTTAAAGACTGTATTCGGGCCGCTTCTACAGCTCCGAACGGCGCCAATCTGCAACCGTGGCATTTTGCGGTTATCAGAAGTCCTGAACTGAAAAGGAAGATCCGCATTGCGGCAGAAAAGGAGGAGAGAGAGTTCTATACAAACCGGGCACCGAATGAGTGGCTCGAAGCCCTTCAACCTCTCGGTACCAACGAATATAAACCATTCCTTGAAAAGGCGCCCTGCCTCATTGCCATATTCTCCCAAAGTTACGGCGTGGACGAAAAGGGAAAAAAAAGAAAACACTACTATGTAAAAGAGTCAGTCGGCATTGCGACCGGTATCCTGATTACGGCACTGCATCATGCGGGGCTGGCCACGCTTACACATACGCCCAGCCCGATGGGTTTTCTAAACGAACTTCTTGAACGTCCGGATAACGAAAAGCCCTTTCTGCTTTTGGTTACCGGCTATCCCGCTGAAGGCGTCACCGTACCCGACATAGGGAAAAAGTCTCTTTCCGAAATTTCAACATTTCGATAGTACAGATGAACGCAAAATCACCCAAAACACCATCCGATAGATCTGAGGGCACAAAAAAGAAGTCCTCATCCCTGAAACGTAATTTAATCGAGTGGGGTATTTTAATTGGGGTTATTGTTATTCTGTATGCAACCGGCCTTCACACCCCTCTTATCGGAACATTACAAAAGGGGCTTCTGGCAACCGGACTGATCAAACCTGATATTCCGGAATCTACCGTAACTGCAGGATATCCTGATGCCGACCCCGGTTTCTATTTTGCGGATGAGAGCGGCCGTACACAGTCACTCGACCTGTATCGCGGAAAGGTGATTTTTTTGAACGTATGGGCAACCTGGTGTCCGCCCTGCATTGCTGAAATGCCCTCCATTCAGGCACTTTACGATAATGTGAGTGACAATGACGATATCGTATTTTTGCTCGTTTCGGTAGATGAAAATTTTGATATCGCACAGCGGTTCATGGAGAACCGTGAACTATCCATGCCGATTGTACACTTCAGGGGAAAAGCTCCCGGGACATATGAAAGCGGTGTTGTTCCGACAACCTACGTGATCTCCAAAGACGGCAAGCTGATGATGGAGAAACAGGGCTTTGCGAAGTATGATACGCCGGAGTTTGAGCAGTTCTTAATGGAGCTGGCGGGGATTTGAGGGTTGGTGGTCTATTGTTAGTTGCCAGTTGTTTATGGTTGGTAGTTGGTGGTCTGTTGAGAGAAATTTATTTAGCCCAAACCCTGAGAGCCACTGAAGCATGGTGCTACTTTGGGATGTGTCAACTGAAAGATTACAACTGACTACTAACCACTGACAATTCATGGCTGATAGCTCTTTGCACATCCAAATACCATCACTCCGGATACATGCTCATCCGTTCCGTCCGGTGGAGTGTAATTAATCCAAAGGCAGCTTCCGGCGGAGTTATCGTAGCCTCAAAAATGACTTCTCCGGTGTTGTAATCAATCTCTATTGTTTTGCCATATTTTCTTCCGTCAAAATTTGAAGCTCCCGGAATAAAGAATACACGGTTATACTCAGGGTAATAGTCCACATCCGAAACGATACGCGAAAACGTCTCCTCACCTCTATCTTTTCCGTAGGTCCATGCCTGCTTAATGGTCATGTTGCTTTCATCAATTTCATACTCCACGACGCGGCTGTAGGGTTCTGCAATTCCATAGTTTCGGTTGTCACCGTTATCGAAAAGCATCACATTTCCATTGGGCATCCTCAAGGGTGCGTGCTGATACCATGCCCATTCAAAATCGGGATGATTTGAATTGCCGTTCAATATGTCATTATTGTTTATTGGCTGATCGTTCGCATCCAGGGGCTGGAGCAGGAATTGGTTCAGGTCAGTGCCGTTACCGGATGTTTCCCACTCTTTGTGGGGTGCAATGATCCAGACAACCTCGTTGTTCTCCGTTAACTTTACCGTACCCTGTGTTCTGCCGGAAACCACAATGGTATTATCTGTTTCATCGTAATAGAGAGCGTTTGCGTGGAACCAATCGACGGAAATATCGGCAAATGCCGTTGGCCACGCGGTTCGGTTCTTGTCAAGTGATTCCCGCAGATCCCACTCTCTGATGATCTGCCCGGTAGTGCGATCAATTTCAATAATGTGATCTTCAACCGTACTGATTCCCTGCTTATTTACGGTAACCAGAAAGTTTCCGTTTGGTTTTTCAGTCACCTCATGGTGAAACCCGTACCCCGGCATGGGCCAGGTGTTCAGAATTTCACCCAGCATATTGATTTCATAAATGCTGCCGGTGTTTCCATTGCCAAAATAGAGATTTCCGTTTTGAAGGCGCTCCATTCCATCGTCGTAAAAGAGGCCGGATAACTCCGAACCCTGATCTGCACCATAATCCAGGTACCACCTGATGTCGCCGGAAGAATCGAACATGAACGGCCTTTGGGGGGTGGCACTTCCGCCCTGCCGATGTCCAAAATAACTTACAAAAGTTAGCCCGGGTATCATTTGAGATTGATTTGCAGTATTGATCTCGATGGCAGGCAGGTCAGCCAGAATCGGGCCCGTGGTTACTGAATAGGATTTGGTGCCCAGGCTCCTGCCGCTGCCGGTAAAAAAGGTAAGCTCCACCAATTTTTCGACGTTCGGATACAGACCCAGCACCGGTATTTCATGGGTTGATGTTACCTCATCAAAACTATGGACAATATCGGACCCGGGTCCGTTTCTGCCGGGTATCCTTATAGATATTCTTACATCAGTGTCTGTTTCCAGTTCAATCAACGCAGTGAGAGGTGCAACACCGGAAGGGTTTACCGTCACAGATTCATTATCAATTCCAACTTCCAGATCCGAAGGCCCCGATGTATTGTCATTACAGGCAACAATCACGATTACGGAAAACAGTACCAGAAGTATCCGGGAAATGCATTTCATAGATGTACTGACATTTTTTATTATCTGATTTTGATGATTCGAACAACTGGCTACAAGGTTCCGGGTTCAGACGACAGAACGACTTACCACCAACCACTGACGGCTGATGACTGAAAGCTGACAGCTGTCAGCTTCAAGTCTTTACTTCACAATCAAAAACTTCTTCGTATCGGCAAAATTATCCACAATAAGACGGTAGAGGTACATGCCGCTTGCCAGATCGGAAAGGTTATATGGTTCTTCATATCGACCTGATGGCAAGGTTCCGTTTCGAAGGGTTTTCACGAGGCGCCCGTCGATGGAATATACGTCCAGTCTTACGTTTGCCTGATCGGGCAGCACAAACGGGATGGTTGTTTCCGGGTTAAACGGATTGGGATAGTTTTGCTCAAGCCGCGCTATTTCCTCCTCCAGCAGCGATTCGCCTGCCAGCGTTACCGAAATTGGGCTGGATTGATTTTGAGCGTTGTGGCGTATCCTCAGGTTGCCGCTGTGAACCCGGTCGTTCTGGGGATCATACTCAACCGTAAGCTGAACGGTCTCACCCGGCTGCAGTGTCTGATTTGCCAGGCTTGACGGTACAATTCGGTAATTTTCGTTTTCAATCGTAATGTTATAGGTGAACGGCTCGGGCGAGGCAGCTTCATTGCTGATGGTAAACGACCGGTTTACGGGAGAGCCTATATTGGTTACCCCGAATTCGAGGCTGTTCAGCTCCAGGTTGTCCAGGCTTCTTACCGCTATAAATGCATCTGCTGCTATAAAGGCCTGACAGTCTCCACCCAGCGGCCACCCCCAGTCTCCCAGCATTCCGCAGAAAACAGGACCCGGGGAGTGTATTGCAAATGCACTGGGTATACGCGGCCTCATGAGGGCGCTTTCGGTGTCGGTGTATGTGTTCTGGTCGAGGTGTGAATAGCTCGAACCGCCATTCCATTCGGGTGGTGAATAGAGTCTCACCGGGCTTTCATCGTTCACCAGGTTTGCATTGCCGCCGTTAAAAAAGATACCGCCCAGCTGACCCGTAAGAGCCATATAGAGCGCATTTGAGGGGTTAGGATACTGAGAAGCGTTGAGCAGCGGAGTACCGCTCCCATCTTCCGCAAAACGATCAAAAATAATGGGGTCATTGGCAGAACCGAATCCATAACTCCCCTCCAGGGTCTCATTGTTGGCCGACATGCTGCCCAGGAACCCTATACCATGGCCGATCTCATGCAGCACCACGGATACAAGGTCAATCTGGCCTGTCGGAGGGTTTGCATCGGTCCCGAAATACCAGCTGCCCCACTGGCAGTTAATATTCATCACGATGTCGTGGCCTATATCAAACTGTGTCACAAGATCTTCGCCGCTCATGGCACTGGCTTGTGCTATGGTGTACCAGGTATTGGGCTGGGCACCAAGCTGCTCAGCTTCTCCCGGATCAAATTGAACAATATTTGTCGGCCCTGCACTTCCAAGTGTATTTTCAGCCAAAGCAATCCAGTTAGCCTCAATCCGTATCGGAACACTGGAACTCAGGTGGGTGCTCCAGATGTCGAATGCACGCTCGATTGCATTCCTGGCCTGCTGTGGCCACACCTGTCCGCCGCATGAATTAAAATACTCGATATCGAAAGTGGCTGAACTTGCCGTTTGGTTCACGTTGTATTTGGCCCTCATTTCAGCAGCGCTGATATGCACGTGTTCGTCATAGCCTGCAGGATCGAGTATACAAACCTGCCCCGACTCCGGAGCAGGGGCTATAATCATGTTATCGGCTTCAATGATCTGAGCTGATAGAGTCTGAACGGCTGATGTGGCCACAAACAGCGCCATTACAGGTATCAGCAGTAATTTTTTAACGGGTACATGTATCATATTGCATATGATTTCAGAAAAAGGTGGGCGGAAACATATCATGGATTCTCAATTATCTTCAGCAGTGGAAATGTATTTTATCTCTATCCCTTCAGTTTAATCAAATCGACTCAAAATCTCAGAATTGAGATTCTTATGTTGATTGTTCATCGTGATTTCTACACAGATACCAATTTATGAACTCCAATAACAGATCAAAACCCATTTTTCGTATATCAGTAATGATCCTCTGGATCGCATTGTGTTACATGGTAGCCTGGACCGGAGCGCAGGTCTCGCCCGGAATGGCTTCCCCGGAGTGGTACGATTCACTGGCAAAACCTGCATGGAATCCCCCTGCCTGGCTTTTTGGTCCCGTCTGGACTTTGCTCTACACGCTTATGGGGATCTCTGCATGGCTGGTCTGGAAAGACCATGGGTTCAAGAGTGCAAAAACCGCTCTGTCGCTCTTCCTTGTTCAGCTTGCCCTGAATGGACTCTGGTCTCAGATTTTCTTTGGCATGCAGGAAACAGGCTGGGCTTTTTTTGAAATTTTAATTCTTCTGACCGCCATTATCGCAACAACATGGCTGTTTTTCGAAAAGAATCGTCTTGCGGGCTGGCTGATGACCCCCTATATCGCGTGGGTGACCTTTGCAACCGCACTGAATGGCGCGATCTGGATGATGAACTGATTTGTCAGTTGCGCGTTGCGGGTTGTTTGTTGCATGTTGAAGGTAAAAGATTTCGATAGTCTTCTGAGATCGCAAATCACTCCAGAGACTTCGGGACCAATCTGAGATCTTCTTCTCCCGTCTCACGTTTGGCGTCCCAATACTCAATACTCAATACTCAATACTCAAAAATAAGGTACTTCTGAGATCGAATATCGCATATCACATATCTGAGATCCGCTTTTCAGTCCTGCTTATACTTAAACAGATTTTCCGCGCCTACTTTTTCTTCAGCCTGTGTTAGAGCGTACGCGCTATCGAAAAGAACAATGGGGTTTTCATCCATATCGCGCGTGATATGAGTTGAATAGGAGCTTTCCAGCTTTTCAATGATCTTTTCGCTCTCGGACGGCAGCCATCGGGCTGAATTGTATGATACGGGCTGCATATGAAGCTCCACTCCGTATTCTGTAGCCATCCGGTGTTGCACCACTTCAAACTGCAGAACGCCGACGGTTCCCAGCAAAAGCTCATTCCCCACTCCATTGGGCACTTCAAACACATGCACTACCCCCTCTTCGGAAAGCTGCTTCAGGCCTTCACGAAGCTGCTTTCTTTTGAAAGGGTCTTTCGTGGAAACCTTCATAAAATGTTCCGGGGTAAACAGGGGAATAACGTTAAAACTAACTGGTGACCCTGAATAGAGAGTGGAACCGATTCTGAAAAAACCTGGATTAAACAGGGAAACGATATCGCCCGGGTAGGCCTCTTCAAGAATGTGTCTTTCATCTCCCATCAGTGTATGGGGGGTAGACATGCGTACCTTTTTCCCTGTACCGGCATGAACCACCTCCAGGCCCCGTTTAAACTGTCCCGACGTAACCCTTACGAATGCGGCGCAGTCGCGGTGATCCGGATTCATATTGGCCTGCAGCTTAAAAATAAAACCGCTGAACGGTTCGTCAAGCCCGTGAAGCTCTCCCGAATCGTCACTGTATGCCTGGGGAGGAGGAGCCAATTCTTTAAAATAGTTCAGAAATACATCCAGCCCGAAATTATTCAGAGCTGAACCAAAAAATACAGGTGAGACCGTTCCCTTTTTGAAACCTTCTGGATCCATGCCAGAAAACATGTCTTCAATCAGCATAATCTCTTCCCTGAGAGCCTCTTTTTCTGCATCTGACAGTGAGCTCTTTTCCAGACCCTCTTCAAGGCTGCAAATTACAGTATCAGCTTTTTTTGCCCCGTGCTCACTTTTCTGATAAAGATGCAGTTCTTTGCCAATCAGGTCGTAGATACCCTGAAATTTTTGTCCGTATCCGACCGGCCAGCTTGCAGGGATGGCTTCTATACCCAATTTGTTTTCGACATTGCTGAGCACTTCCAGCGGCTCCATGCCGGGACGGTCACATTTATTCACAAATGTAATAACGGGGACCTGCCGCAGGCGGCACACTTCAAACAGTTTCTCCGTCTGCTCTTCAACGCCTTTTGCAACGTCGATCACCATGAGCCCGCTGTCGGCGGCAACCAGCGTACGAAGCGTATCCTCGGAAAAATCCTTGTGACCCGGGGTGTCGAGCAGGTTGTACCTGATATTATCTTTTTCGAACCTCAGAACAGAGGAGGTAACTGAGATGCCGCGTTCCTTTTCGATCGACATCCAGTCGGAGGCTGCATGCCGGCTCGCTTTTCTTGCACGGATAGATCCGGCTTCATGCAGGGCACCCCCATATAGAAGCAGCTTTTCCGTCAATGTAGTCTTTCCCGCATCCGGGTGAGAGATAATTGCAAATGTACGCCGTTTGGCCGCCTCTCCGGCAACGCGTCCGGGCTTTGATATTGTATCGGTTTGTGTCATGTCTGTTCTAAAATTACAAAGACTCTAAAATTACGGAAAAAGTGCTACATCTTCACTCTTTCTTACCTGAAGCTTATTTGGTTCTGAATGTATGGCATTGGTAATGACATCGACATTCCCACCGTTGAATGTGTATTAAAATATCTCAGATTTCATGCCTTCTGATTTTCAGATAATAATCTCTATATCTGGTCATGATTTTTAGCACGAAATTATTTCATAAAAGTATTCGGAACACACAGTCTATTAAAAATGTTTATATCTAGTGAACACTCAATTTAAAAACGCAAATTATGTTTAAGATAAAGAGAGTACTTTCAATTTTTGCCGCAACTGCATTTATATTTTTAATTTTTGGATTCCAGTCAACAGCGGCCCAAGACGGAACTGTTTTGGATATCATCAATGAAAGTGAGGATCATACCGTGATGGCTGAACTTCTTGAGGTTTCGGGAGTGGATGAAATGATTTCAGATGATGGTCCCTATACCGTTATTGCGCCAACGGATGAAGCGATTAATTCCATGGAGTTGGACGTGGACAAGCTGAGGGAGGATCCCGATATGGCGCATGATTTCTTGGTGAATCACATCTTTGAAGGCGAAGTACTTGCAGAGGATGCGGGTCCATCGCTGGATGTTAATATTACCATAGCGGATATCATCGCAGTGAACGGAATTGTTCACGTAACCGATGAGATTATCAAGGATCAGTAAAACCTTGTTCACAAAACGCGAAAGCCATCTTTCATTATTGGAAGATGGCTTTTTCTTTTGAATGTGTTTTTTATGGAATGATGCCCATAAGCACCTTGTGAAGCGCATTAATATCTTCCTTATCATTATAGAGGTGAGGCGCCACACGGACAGCTGTACCCCTCACGGAAACGTGCACGTTTTGATCCCTGAGCCTTTCTTTCAGCAGTTCAATTGATGCATCGTCCGGAATCCGGATACCGAACATATGAGCACCCCTCCACTCCCGGTCCTCAATTCTGAATCCATGATTTCGCCATTCTGAGATATAGTTCCTGCAAAGTTCATCACAGTATGACTGGATTTTTTCCGGTGTCCATTCCAATACCTGTTCCAGTGCAGCGGCCATCATCGGCAGTGTTACAAAGTTGCTTCTTTCACCCATGTCGAACCTGACAGCTCCCTTTTCATATTCATCCTTGTAATTTACCAGGCCTGAAAAATCATGGCTGTTCCTTCTTGTGATCCATCCCTCCTCGAGCGGTACTCCAGTCTGAAGCCGTTTTCCGAAATAGCCCAGTGTTATTCCATATGGGCCAAATAGCCATTTATAACCGGCGCAAATCAGAGCATCGGGCTTTACAGTTTGTACATCAAAGGGCATGGCTCCCACCGACTGTGTGCCGTCAATGACAAAAAAAGCACCATTAGCCCGTGCCTTTTCCCCGATGGATTCCACGTCGAACCGTGTGCCGTCGGCCCAGTGCACGTTGGCGAGTGCGACCAGCACTGTTTTCTCATCAATTGAGTCCAGCATATGCTGATTCCAGCTTTTCCCCCTTTGGTTGACGGGATCACGCGGGCTTACCGCAACCAACTCCCACCCACGATCATCGCAAACCCGTTCCCACGGATAGATGTTACTTGGAAACTGTTCGTGAGCGACCACTATTTTGCCATTTTTTTGATCCGGCAAATTTGCAGCCACCGTCCCCATACCGTATGAGACGGATGGCATGATTGCGACGGATTCCGGATCAGGAGCATGTATGAGTTCCCCAAACAGCTTTCGGACACGATCGGAATCGGTAAAGAAATCGTCGGGTGTCACCTGCCAGGGTGTCCGTTTCATGCGGATCCCCCGAATCCCCGCCTCCTCCACCGATTTGAGCAGCGGCGACAAAAAAGAGCAGTTCAGGTAGTGATGGTTTTTGTCGAGATGAAATAGTGATTTGTGAGACATGGGGGACTGCAGGGTTCAGGGTTCAGGGTTCAGGGTTCAGGGAAAGTTGATACCCGGATTCTCACATGCAACCATAAATTCTTTTTTGTAAGGAATTGACAAATCGCGGATCATAATAATAGAGCCTTTATAAACACCTGTTGTATTTGGATTTTATGAGTTATAAAAATCTCGAAATATGGAATGATGCAAGATCACTGTCAATAGATATCCATGCACTGACACTTCTGTTGCCCAAATTTGAATTGTATGAAACGGGAAGTCAGATTCGGAGATCATCCAAATCCGTCAGATCCAATATTGTTGAAGGATATGCAAGAAGAAAGTACACAAATGATTATACAAGGTTTCTCATCTATTCTCATGCTTCACTTGATGAAACAAGAGATCATCTTGAAATCTTATGGGAAACCGGTTCCTTAAAAGATGGTGACATTTACATTGAACTTCTTCAACGAATTGACAAATTGGGAAGTAAGATCTACCGATTTATTAAAGCCATAGAGAAAAGAAATTAATATCCGAAATAATTCAAAATTTAGTCCAAACTCAGTTCATAATTTCAGAATGACAAACCCTGTGCCCTGTGCCCCGCGCCATGTACCCTGTACCCTGCGGCCTGCAGCTTGCAGCCTGCTACCTGCCGCTTTAAATTTAAGCTTCATTCTTAAAATCAGAAGAGTCCCAGTTGCTCATCCTTTCTCTCTGAAGGCCAGGCCGGCATGGGGGTGAGTTCAATCAGTTTGGCCAGTTCGCTGTGAAAATATCGGGCCAGGGCAGGTGCCTGGAGCGTGTCGGGAGCATGAATGAACATATAGGGATGCTTACCCTCCCGAATCCAGTCGGCCGTGATTATGGCCCACTCTTTGAGGTAGGTTTCATTGTTGAGAATGTCGTTGGCACCTACAAAACGGATGAACGGCTTGTTTCCTGTGGTCTCAAACCGGACAGGTGTCTGTGGTTTTTTCCGCTGCGCTTCGCGGACGGATGGCTCATTTCCTGATAGGGCATGGAGCCTCCTTGTGTCGAACACAACGCGGTCTATTCCATAGCTTTTCAGCAAATCCGTTAAATGGCGCTCCTGCTTGCCCTTGTCAAAATAATCGGGATGCCGCACTTCGATGGCATAGTGAAGGTGCACCGGAAGCATCTCCACCAACCGTTCCAGCTTATCCATTTCATTGTAGGAAAATTGAGAGCTGAGCTGAATATGAAATGGTCCCAGCTTTGTGCGAATGGGATCAAAAAGCTCCAGGAAGGATAGCACATCATCATGGACATCCTTCAGGCGCTTGTAATGGGTAATGCCCTGCGGAAATTTGAAGCAGAACTTAAAGGTATCGTCCACCTGCTCGCCCCACCGTTTTACGGTTTCGCGGGAGGGAGCACGGTAAAAAGTGGTATTTCCTTCCACCGAATTAAAAACAGAGGCGTATTGCTTCAGAAAGTCCGCCGGCTTGGCGTTTTCCCTGAAAAAATTGCCTTTCCACTCCTTGTAGCCCCACTGAGTGAGGCCTATATGGTATTTTTTGATCGGGTTTGACATGGCATGGCCTATCCTGTTCTCATCAAGAAACAAAATTCTGAGCTTTTTTGATCGGGTTATTGGTAGGTTTTAAATAAGAGGGATCCCGGAAGCTGCAGACAGCACGTTACAAGTACAATTAACCAGGCAATTAACAGCAAGCAGCAGGTTGCAAGCCTCAGGCAGCATAAAGGGGTTTCAAACCGTTTGCAGTTTGATTTAAACCCGCCACAGAGAAACCGGCATGTCAGCTCAAAAACAATCCTGTTATATCCCGCCGATCTCATCCCTTATCCGATGTACCCCTTTGGCTTGATGATTACTAATCACGATATTGATAAAAGAATCCCTCAATTACCTCTGAACTGAATCTTTGCAGATGCAGGAAACCTATCATATAGCTCTTGAACTGCTGGTAGCTCTCTCTATCGGGCTTCTGATTGGCCTCGAACGGGGATGGAGCGGGAGAAAAGAGGAGGAGGGCGACCGGATAGCCGGCATCCGCACCTTCAGCCTTATTGGGCTCCTGGGAGGAGTATGGGCCCTTCTTTCAATGGAGTTGAACGAATGGATTATAGCTGTCGCGTTTCTTGCCGTATCCATCCTGATTATTGCAGCCCATATTCTGGATGTACGTGAAGACAGTGACGTCGGGGTTACAACCGCGTTTGCCATGATGCTTACATTTGCTCTATCTGCGTGGGCAATGTTCGGAAATGAACTTCTGGCATTGGGTGTCACTGTTATCGTTATGGCACTGCTGGGTTATAAGCCGGTTCTTCACAAGTGGCTCAGAAAAATGAAAACCAGGGAGCTTTACGCCACCATCAAGCTCCTCATCATATCGGTTGTGCTGCTGCCGCTGTTGCCTGATCAGGGATACGGGCCCTGGCAGGCACTGAACCCATATTGGGTCTGGCTGATGGTTGTACTGATAACCGGCCTCTCTTTTCTTGGGTATTTTGCCATTAAAATCGGGGGGAACAAAGTCGGAACACTGGTCACCGCCATAACCGGGGGACTCGCTTCTTCTACAGCCGTTACGGTGAGCCTTGCGCAGTTTGCACGCAAATATGAGGTGAAAATTTTGTTTATGGGCGGAGTCATGATTGCTTCCTCCATCATGTTTGTGCGAGTGATGATAGAAGTGGCCGTTGTTAACCCTGAACTGTTAAACAGTCTCTGGATTCCCGTTTCCATCATGTTTACAGGCATGGTTGCAGGCGGTTGGTGGCTTTGGAGATTCACGCCTGACAAAAACGGATTGGAAAAAAAGCTGGACCTGAAGAACCCGTTTCAAATTACTACTGCCCTTAAGTTCGGGGCACTTCTTGCTCTTATACTAATGCTTTCGGAAGGCATGCAGGAGTGGTTTGGCGACGAAGGTGTTTACCTGCTGTCGATCGCATCCGGATTGATGGACGTGGACGCAATCACTCTCTCGCTTTCTAAAATGGCAAACGATGACCTGAGCCACAGCGTAGCAGTTTTAGGAATTATTCTTGCCGCCGCCACCAATACAATTGTTAAGGGCGCCATCTTTGCCTTCTATGTAGGGGTGAAAGAGAGCCTCAGATTAATCGTTTTGATTATACTGGTTGCGGCTGCGGGTATTACAAGTGCGCTCATTTTATGATCACCTATTTACTTTTTTCAAAATTTGCTTTTCCCTCCCGTTCTGCTAACTTCGCTTCAATTCGATCCATTTCTGAAAACTCAATCATTGCTCAATGCCCTTTACCTGGCTCGACTACACCGTAATCGCCGGCTATGTGCTGCTGATGGTGATTGTAGGGTACATTGCACAAAAACGGGGACAGGAAACTCTTGAAGATTATTTCACGAGCGGCAAAAACCTTCCCTGGTGGCTCATCGGTATTTCGATGGTGGCCACCACCTTTGCGGCCGATACTCCCCTGGCCGTCACGGGCATCGTGGCCAGCGAGGGTATCGCCGGGAACTGGATCTGGTGGAACTTTATGTTCTCGGGTCTGATTACCGTTTTCCTTTACGCTAAGCTCTGGAAACGGGCCGATGTGATTACCGATGTAGAGTTTATCTCCATTCGCTATTCAGGTAAACCGGCTCGTATTCTCCGCGGATTCCGGTCGCTCTATCTCGCCTTTCCCATTAACTGTATAATCCTGGGATGGGTTACGGTTGGGATGGCCAAAATCCTGACCGTGATCACAGGTGCCGAACAGTGGATGATTATTCTGATTCTCTATTTATTGATTGGACTATACATCTCCATGTCGGGCCTCTGGGGTGTGATTATCACCGATTTTGTGCAGTTTATCATTGCGATGGGCGGCTCCATCCTGCTCGCCTGGTATGCTGTGGATCACGTGGGTGGCCTGGATCAGCTGCAAGCGGGACTGAACGAACTGTTCGGTGAGGGGCATTCGGTTCTCTCCATCAATCCGCTCACCAGTCCCGAGATCGCACTGGCAACCGGGCTGGTTTGGGTAGGCATGATGTGGTGGGCCTCATGGTACCCGGGATCGGAACCCGGCGGAGGCGGTTATATCGCCCAGCGAATGTTTTCCGCCAAAGATGAGAAAAACGCAGTAGGCGGGACACTGCTGTTCAATGTGGCCCATTTTGCACTGCGGCCGTGGCCCTGGATTCTGGTCGCCCTGGTGGCGATGATTGTCTATCCCAATCTGGATGATCCTGAAACCGGCTATCCCCTGCTGATGCTGGAGTTGCTCCCAGCCGGGCTCCTGGGTCTGCTGGCCGTGGCATTTTTGGCGGCATTTGTCTCCACAGTCTCCACACATCTCAATTGGGGCGCCTCATATGTGGTAAACGACTTTTACAAGCCATTCATCAAACAGGAGTACAAGTTTGAAACGAAGGAAGAGGCGCAGAACCACTATGTGAAAGTGTCGCGCTGGACCACGTTGTTGATCATGGCGGTGGCCATACTGGTGTCCTACCTGTTTGACACGGTTCGCGGCGGATGGGAGGCGATTCTCTCCATAGGCGCCGGCACCGGACTGGTGTACATGCTGCGCTGGTTCTGGTGGCGCATCAATGCATGGAGCGAGATTGCAGCGATGACGGCGGCCGCGGTTGGCTTTACTCTCACAAAGATCCTTGGCTATGACGATTTTGCCGAACAGATGATCTTCACCACCATTTTTGCCACGATTGTCTGGATTGCGGCTACGCTGTTCACACAGCCCACCGACGAAAAGACCCTGCAGAGTTTCTTTGACAGGGTAAAGCCAGGAGGGCCCGGATGGAAACGGTTTTTGGCTGCCGGCGAGGAGACCTATTCCCTGCTTCCGGGGATATTGTTTGCTGCTATCAGTGCGGCTTCGATTATTATCCTGCTATTCGGAATGGGAGAGATTTTCTTTGGATCGATGATGCTAGGCCTGGGATGCTTTGCTGCCGGCACGGGAGGGCTTTGGTTTGTGGTTAGAAAAATATAGGATTCAAAGGTGGGAGATGGCAAGAGTCAGACGTCAAACGTGAGACGTCAGACGAGAGCTTCATAGCTTGATGTTATTGTGTATACATGAATCTGCTAATAAGAGCGAACACATAGTTTATCTTTTCATTTAGTTCCTCTAATTCATCTCTTCTAAGATATTCGAGTTCGATTACGGTCTCAATTTGTGCATCCAGCTCTACAAGCGATGATCGGGCGATCTCATAAAATCGAATTCTTTCATTCTTTGATTTTCTGGCAGACCCTTCACTCAGATTCGATGAAATCGATATGGCAGCCCTGCGCATTTGATTAGTTAAACCATACTTTTCATGGTTTGGAAAATGCTCTGTGGTTAAATAGATCAACTTTGTGAGCTGAATACTCTCTCTGTATACCCTCAGATTTTTGTGTTTTAAATCAAGCATGTATCGATGCAATTAAACCCTACTATAAGTAGGATCGAATTTTCCCCAATCCCTTACAAGAAAAGTGCATCACCCGTTTGACGTTTGACATCAGCGCAGCGATTCATCTGCAAGAAAAATTGTACCAGAAAATATCATCGACTTTCTCTTACTCATTTAGTAGAATTGAGTATGAACCGCCTTATTCCGGTCATATCGATACTCCTTTTGTTCATCCTTCAGGGTTGCGTGGTGCATATGCCCGCCAGTGAGTCGGTGATCTGGCACGATAACCAGAATGAGGAGGAGACGGATCCGTACGGAGTGGAAACTTTCCTTCAGGTACCGGTGGCGGGAACCTCAATCTCCTATAGTGCCATGATTCTACCGCAGGGTATACGGGATAAGATACGCCGGCAAAACGGCGATGACCTGCAGCCCGGCGAGGAGATCGTTTTCAAGAACATGTTTCTGCCCGGCAACTTTATGCCTTCGGTAGCTTTTCCCCTCACAAACCGGTCGGCGCTGGGTGTCAACATCAACCCTTTCTATCCCGGGCTGGACGGTACGTTTCACCTGTTCGGCGACAACTGGCTTACGACTACGTTTCAGTTCCCGGTTTACAACGGAATCGATTTTGAATGGATCCTGCAGCGCCCGGTGATCCGGGTCAATCATGGTGGTTTATCAGCCGGAATATTCTATCGAAAAGAGCGCATTGCCTACTATATTGATGATGACGGTACTGAAGCTCCCGGCCTGTTTGAATTGGTTCCCAACACTTTTCGAAGCGATTGGTTCGGAGCCCGTCTGGCCGGACAGTTTCCCGATATGTCGCAAACCCGCCGGATGAAATTCCATTTTCATGCCGGGTACAATCCCGACTACCGGTCCGCACTATTCATGTTTGGAATCGGGATCACGTTTCGTCCAAATCCCGGCCCTTCGTATGTGGATCCGGTTCGATACTGGTGATCACCGCGGAGTCGCGAAGGCCGCAGAGTAAGGAATGCTTAAAATTAGATGATCACATCTTATTAGTTCAGGAGCCTATTTAGAGTCAGTATAACCACCCCTGTCCTCCGTACGAGACTTCGGAAGGCGGGCCCGGCCCCTCTTTAAAAAGGAGGGGAGTTTTTCCACCCCTTAATCAACTACCGCATCCAATAATCATCCTCCGCGGCCTTCGCGCCTCTGCGGTGAACCCGGCGAATGCGCCAGTGCCGGAATGAGCTCGGATTCGAGGTACCGGAAGAGTTCCCGCTGGTAGCCTCGGCCTCGGCTGGTCATCAGGTTGGAGGTCATAACGATCACGGTGTCGATTTCAGGCAGCATCATGATATACTGGCCGCCATGGCCCCATGCAAAGACAATCTCATAGCCGTTTACCGGCCGGCGCCACCACATGTAGCCAAAATCATACGGATTGAAGTTACTACGGGTGTACACCTCCACCGACTCCAGTATCCATTGAGCGGGTACGATCCGGCGGCCGTTGTACTCGCCCAGGTTCATCATCATGCGTCCGATCTTGAGCATATCGGCGGGCCGCATCGCCATATTGTTGCCGCCCATGTAGTATCCCTGCGGGTCACGGTCCCAGCCTCCAAGCTCCATGCCCATCGGCTCAAAGAGGTACCGGTTGGCAAACGTGCGTGTGCTCATGCCGCTGGCTTTGGTAAGAATCACCGATAGCAGATGCGATGTTCCGGTACTGTATACCATGCGTCCGCCCGGCCGGGCCACCAGATCACGGGATAGCGCATACTCCACCCAGTTGCTGCTCACAACCCAGCGGCCGTAGTTGCGGATACTGGTTGATTCGAGCCCGGCCCTCATGGTGAGCAGATCACGGATCGTGATTGACTCCTTTACAGAGTCCGGATTGGCTTCAAAAAACTCCGGGAAATACTGTCCGATGGGTTCATTTACGCTTTCGATATACCCCTCTTCAATCGCAATGCCAATAAGCAGAGAGAGGATACTTTTGGAAGCCGATTTGATGTTTGTAGACCGGTTGGGGTTCATTCGACCGCGAAAGTCCTGGTGAATGATCTCTCCTTCACGCTCTATCATGATACTTTCCACAGATCCGATGTCGAAAACACGGTCGGCGACTGCCGGCAGTGCATCACCGTTTTCCGGTTGTGCGAAGGCTGAATCTGCTGCAGCCAGCATCATGAAAAAAACTAAAAAACCAATATGTTTAAACTGCACTATCAAGAAAAACTCTTTCGTCCTGTTTATTTTATGAACGTCTCTGCGAACCCTTGCAGCTGAACTTGTCAACACTGACAGCTTTTTTGATCAGTCTGCAATGCAATTAACCGTTCTTCATCCTGAATCGTTTAACGCCAGATTATATGAATCCTGCGAAATTCATCCTGAATAACTTTCTGTTCTTCACAACTTTTTTCATTCTAACGGGCTGTAGTATGCCTGAGGGGCCCGTTCCGCTTAGCGGTGACGTGCCCGAGGCAACGGGCTGGTCTGCCGACACCCTCATCACCGGGCTTGAGCAGCCCTGGGCGGCAGCCTTTCTGCCCGGCGGTGATTTGCTAATCACCGAGCGGCCAGGACGCATTCTGAGAGTCAGCACCGAATCGATGACGACCACCGCCATCAGCGGCGTTCCCGATGTCTATTCCGGGGGCCAGGGCGGTCTGCTCGATATTTCCCTGCATCCCCTCTTTGAAGAAAACGGCATGGTCTATCTCACCTACGCCTCGGGTGATGAAAACGTGAACCGGACTACAGTGGGACGAGGCCAGCTGGACGACAACACCATCCATGATTTTGAAGAAATTTTCAGGGTTTTTCCCGATAAAGACGGTAATCAGCATTTCGGTTCCAGAATGGAATGGACATCCGACTCCACCTTTGCCGTGTCGGTGGGCGACGGCGGCAATCGTCCGCAGGAGACGACCGGTATTCTGAGCCGTGAACATGCGCAGCTCCTCAATTCGCACCTGGGAAAGATCCTTCATCTCAACCAGGATGGTTCAGTGGCAGCCGGCAACCCGTTTGAAAATGACCCGGACGCCTTTCCGGAGGTCTGGAGTTACGGCCACCGCAATATCCAGGGGATGGCCATAGATCCCAAAACAGGAAACCTTTGGGCAAACGAGCATGGATCGAAAGGCGGGGATGAATTAAACCTGATTCAGAAAGGTGCCAACTACGGCTGGCCCGACGCCACGTACAGCCGTGAGTACTGGTACACACGAATATCTCGCGAAACCTCCCTGCCAGGTATGGAGGACCCAAAAGTGGTCTGGACACCCTCACAGGCTCCCAGCGGGCTGATGGTCTATACCGGTGATGCCTTCCCCGAATGGCAGGGCGATCTCTTTAGCGGCGGCCTCGTCGGCGAGCAGGTTCGGCGCATCATACTCGATGGCGAGACGATCGTTGGGGAGGAAAAAATCCCGATCGGACGACGGGTGCGCGACGTGAAACAGGGACCCGACGGGTTTATCTATGTACTCACTGCTCATGATGATGGGGAGTTGATACGGATCACCCCTGAATAGGTGGGTTCCACGGAATGGTTCTCGCAGAGGAGCGCAAATGAAACGCAGAGTCACGCAGATGGATATGTCGTCATTTCAATATACAATTTGAGGTCAAAGAGTCTATTATATTTGAATATTCACTCTGCGAAACTCTGCGAGAACAATTCCGGAAAAGTTTGTTTCAACTCCACTATTCCAAAGGGATCCAAATGGTAAGGAGTGGTTCTATTAGGGTAATGAGCACATTTTTTTCAAATTCATTGAATAGATCTGAAACCACCCCCTGCCCCTCCTTGGAAAGGAGGGGAGACTCCATTTTCAAACTCTACCCCCCTCAATCTCAACTCTCAACCTCAACCTCACTCCGCCCTGTTGTACTGTTTTTCGATGTATGGGATTCCATTGACGATCCAGTCTGCGGCTGGGGCGCCTTTTACGTAGTGATCGAACCACTCCTTCATGCGGATCTGGAAATCGATCTGGTTCGCCTCCCTGCCCAGGTGGTGGCCTT
Source organism: Rhodohalobacter mucosus (assembly GCF_003150675.1). Lineage (NCBI taxonomy): Bacteria > Pseudomonadati > Balneolota > Balneolia > Balneolales > Balneolaceae > Rhodohalobacter > Rhodohalobacter mucosus. The sequence continues at coordinate 414,275 of NZ_QGGB01000002.1, forward strand.
CACCGGGATACGACAGCAGCACTACCTCCTTGCCCATTCTGCGAGCGGCGTTGTAAAATTCGAGGCCCTGCATCCAGTCTACGGCTCCGTCGTCGGTTCCGTGCAGGATCATGAACGGTATTTCAATATCCGGCACAAAGAACATGGGGTTTTCCCGCTGGTACATCTCGCGGTGGGTCCACGGCGTAACGCCACGGCCCATCCGTACCTGGCCGATCTCCATGATGCCGTGGTGGTTGGTTCCCGAGCTGCCGTAGATATTATTGTAGAAGCTGGTCAGGTTTGTAGGCGGGGCTCCCGTTACAACCGTAGCAAACAGATCTGTTTGCGTCAGGATAAACGATGACTGGTACCCGCCCCAGCTGTGTCCCTGAAGGCCAAGCTGATCCGGATCGGCATATCCCAGGTCAATAACTTTTTGTGTTCCTGCCGTGATTGCATCCAGCGAGCTGGTGCCCGGCCGGCCGAACTCAAATACGATATCCGGCATGAATACGAGATAGCCGTTGCTGGCGTAGGTCGACATGTGAGGGCGGTCGTCATACACCGGCATCGAGTATTGATGATGGCGGTCCGACATTCTCTCGTAGAAGTAGACGATCATCGGATACGTCTCACCCGGCTCATAACCTGCAGGCAGCGTGAGCGTTCCCTGAAGCCTTTCACCCCTGCTGTTTTCAAAATCAATAAGAACGCGCTCTCCCCAGCCATATTCAGCCTGTTGGGGGTTGGCATCCGTAATTTTCGTAAAATTTCGGAAGGATGTTTTGGTATGATAATAGTCGGGAAACTCAACAAACGTCTCGCGTGTGAGAACAATACGATTTTCATCGCGCGCCTTTTCCGGATTGCCGAATCGAACATCCTCGTATACGAGACTTCTCGGATTGTTACCCATCCTCAGACGGTAGAAGCCGTTTTTCTTGGTCCAGCGGCCAAATGCGGAGAGCAGCAGATCCTCCGATGTGTCTATATACCGTTCATCATCATCCAGTGAGACATGACGGAAGATGATCTGATCCCGTTCACCCACACCGCGGGTAATGTTCTCAGCGCCGGAGCCGTCGAGAGCCAGCCTCCAGAGGTCGTGCTTATGATTCATGATCACATGGTCACCGTCCTGTGCCCAGCCGGCCACGCCGTAGGTCGGGCTTTCATGGGGATAGGGATGGTCTACATTAATAAAGCTGACGGGTGACGATTGAGTGAGATTCACATTCCGGTTTCGCTCAACATCATAGACATAGAGAATCGTATCCTGTTCGGCCACTTTCTGAAAGAGGTAGTACCGGCCGTCGGGTGAAAAACCCATGGTGCGCTTAATCTCTACCGCAAAACGGGTTCTCTCGCCGCTGGACACATCTACCCGGTACAGGTCGGCCGGAGAAACACCCCAGTTCAGGTCGCTGATATACGGTTTTTCATCCCGGCCGATCATGTAGCGGTTGTGCCTTGAAAAGTTCATTTCACGCATCCCCTCATCGGTGAGACGGGTGAAGGATGAGTTTGCCGGGCTGAAGGATGCCACATAGGTAAAACGGCGGTCTCTGGCCGCCTGGCGTTCCTGCACGGTCTGAATGCGGTCGTCCTTCCAGTGAAACACGTCCACGTTGGGAATGGTATCGCGGTCCATCTCGACCTTTGGCTGCTGAGGACGAATTCCGATAAACAATAGTTCGCCGTTCGAACTCCACTGCAGGTCCCTGTTTTCGCTGATCACCATCCCGTCCGGAAAATTTCTTTGGCTATCCGGATTCAAGACGGTTTTTCTTACTGAAGAATCGAGATTTTGCAATACAACCAGCTCATTCACAATGTGCATCAATGAATCTGAACTGTGGCCTTTCAATACAGCAAGTGCATTGCCTTTTGAGGGCCACTCATTGCGCAGCGCATCATCATCATCCCACGTGAGCCCGGAATAGACCGATGAATCGGAGTCGAGGGTAAGGAGTGCACCCGACTCCATGTTTCTGAGATAAATCCCGTTCCCTGCTCGCTCACTTGCGTCTACCAGATATGCCAGGTGGCTGCTTTTTTTGTTGAACGCAAATTCAGACACATTCCCCAGGTTCACAACGGTACCGCTCTGAAGGTCACGTACTATAAGGTCGGTTCCTTTATGCTTGCTCTTGTCAGTTTCCGGTTTTTTGCGATGCACAGCCCAGTATCTGCCGTCTTCTGTAAATGTCATGCTTTCCAGGCGTTCAACCGTATATTTTTCGCCCGACCTCAAGTGTAAAATCTGTGCGCTTTCAAAAACCGGATCTCCTTTTTCCTCCAGCGACTCACGGGTCTCCTCATCCACGGTTACGGTATAGGCCACCCAGCCGCTATTATCTGAAAAGACGGCATTTTCACCGAGTGGAATGATGTACTCCGTATCGTTTGCAAGTGAAACCACATGCAGGGTATCGTCGCCCCCGTTTGGGCGGAGACCGTAGGCCATCCAGTTACCGTCGTTCGACAGTTCGGCCCCCACGATGCGCGACCAGCGGTCGTAATCGTCGACGGTGAGTGCTTTATCCTGCGCGAAAAGCGGATTGCAGAACAGTAACAGAACGATGAAAAGGGTTTGTACGGAAAATGAATTTCTCATGATTGGCGGGATGGATTGGTGATGATGTTTTGGAAAGGCAGTTAACCGCAAATCATTCAGATAGTCAAGCAGCACCTTGTTAAAACTTGTCAGGGCAAAAAGCGGAAGCAATTCACATTCAACGTATGCCACAGAGTCACGGAAACAGAAAGCTCACTTTTCTCCGTGTTTCCGTGGCTATAAAAATCGTCTTAAGCCAATGCGGTTTATCAATCCACCCGCCTGTAGGGAAACTCCAGCTCTGAAATGGCTCCATCCTGTGACTCACTTCGAACGTACACCATCAGCGTATCGGAATCCGCTTTAAGCATGGTGAGTCCATCGAACCAGACGCCTTCCTCACTTACCTTTACAAGGGGAAAGTCAACCGTATCATCTTTCTCCTCCCAGCCTTTCAGATCAGGATGAAAATGCTTGATGCGCAGCAACAGGGAACCGGACTCTTCTGTGATGGTGAAGATTTCGTAGAATACGATCTGACCGTCACGAAGCAATCTGAACATTCCCATCATCGCATTTCCCGCAGGGGCGCTCCAGTATTCCTCGGCCGTTCCGCCCAGGGCCTCTGCTTTCCAGTGGCCTTCCAGCCATGCCACCTGTTGTATTTCCGCCTCAGGTCCCGATTCGCCATCAGCCAGTGTGAGCGTATTCTGAGCATTCAGCAGGCTGAATGGCAGCAGAAAAAGCAGACATACGATTGCAAGCTTCTCCTTCATAATACCTCCTCTATACATGTTAAGGGAATACCACGAACGATATGAAAATCAACGGAAATCAGTAATGGGAACGGTGTCTGAACGTAACCGGTATTCTATCGTCAACGGGCGACCCAATGTGGTACAGTTCCCAATCCGAATCGTAGTTTAATATACGCTCACGCAAAATGGCAATCAGATTTTCAGAGCTTCCGTTACCTGGATTCCAGTCAAAGCTCTCTACCCTGAATTTCAGATTTCGCTTCTCCCCGTTCACGTGAACGTCAAGGTTGACGACCTTTTCTACATTCGGCACGGTAAATTGAACCTTGATATTATGCATGGCTTTAGATTTACGTTGATTCGTTGATCGAATTAATGAAGCTGCACTGTCTGATTGGTCTGTTCGTAATTACCCGTCTGTTCGCAGAGTCTGTACAGGATTTGCCATTGCGGAAGAGAGAACACGCGTTCCAACGGTGATCATCGCTATAAAAAAAGCCGCAACGCCCGCAGTCAGAAAGATCCAGATGTCCAGCTCTGTTCGATAGGCAAAATTCTGCAGCCACCGATTCATCATTAATCCTGACAGCGGTAGGGCAATAAGGTAACCGATAAGCACCCACTTCATAAAATCACGACTTAACATTAAGACGATGCTCCAGACGGAAGCTCCAAGCACTTTTCTTACACCGATCTCACGGGTCCTTATGGCGGCAGAGTAGGCGGCTAATCCAAATAAACCGAGACAAGCAATGATGATGGCCATCACGGATGCGATCGTGAAAAGGGTGCTAAACCTGGACTCAGCTACATACTGTTCATCATATTTTTCGTCCAGAAAAAAGAATTCAAACGGATTTCCGGGAAAAAATCCCCCGTAAAGTTCTCTTAATTGATCAAGTTGGGCTCCCTGAATGTCACCATTGGTCATTAGCGTAAAGTATCCGTTTGCATTCAATGGCAACAGAATCATGGGATCAATGGCACTCTGCAGCCCAAGGTGATGGTAATTTTCGATAACCCCCTGGACCCTGTACACATTTTCACCCCAAAATACCTCACTTTCAACAGCCGCTTCAGGGGAATCAAAACCCAATTCACCCGTGGCAGCCCGGTTAAGAATCATGGCGTTTCCAGACCAGCCGACATCAATTTGTGATAGCGAAAAGGTATCGCCGGCCAACAACTGTATGTCAAAGGTATCCAGGTAGTTTTGATCCACCAGAAGCATGCCGTAGCTCTTTCGTTCGTCCTCCGGCGAAGGAGTACTGTCGGTGATCCGGTTGGCAAAGAAATTGTACCCCGACCCTGGAATATTATTGGAACCGGAAACCTTTTGTACAAAGCTCAGCTTTGAGAGCTCATCCTTGAACGATTCTGCTCTAACAGTCTCTGAATCCGGCTGAACAGATGGCCCTCTGATCACCAATTTGTTTTCAATCTCCATCCCAAGATCCTTCTCCTGCATATAATCCAGCTGTCGGCTGAAGACCAAAGCAACAACAATGAAAAGAACCGATACAGCGAACTGAAACACGACCATGGATTGACGAAGAAAAGTGCCCTTCTCCGACCGTCCGTAATTTCCTTTTAAAATATCGGAAGGTTCCAGTGATGTAAGTACGGTTGCCACATACAGCCCGGAAATCAGGATCCCCGCAATAAATACCAGTCCACCTGTAATCCATACAGCCGGCCTGTTCAAAACGTAAAGGCCAAGCTCCCGCTGCAGCAACGTATTAAAAAGCGGCTGGAAGAGTTCGATGAGAACCAGCGCCAACAAGAGGCAGCAAAGGCCAAATAGGAACGACTCGGTCAGAAATTGAGAAATCAACTGGGGCCGGGTTGCTCCCAGCGACTTCTGCACACCGATCTGACGAGATCTCTCCAACCCAAGTGCTGTTGTCAGGTTGATGTAGTTCCCCCACGCAACTGAAATAATCATCAGGCCTACAGCCAGAATGAAAAGCAATGTGGTGAAATTTCCCGTAGTTGGAAGGTCGTACCCTATCGATGGTGCCAAATGAAGATGGCTCAGTGGCTGAAGCCGGATAGCTTCCGTGTCATCACGACCCGACTGTATTGCCAGTCCTGTGAGCGTGGCCTCAATTTCTTCACTGTCTGCATCCGGATGGATTTTGAGATAGGTTTGTGTGAATCCGTTTTCCATTCCATTCGGGTCTGCCCAGCCAACCTCTCCGCGATAGGACGGGTCATTCAACGAGGCGAACGACAAGATCATGTTAAAAGTAAACCCGGATGTTTCCGGCAGATTTTGCAGGACACCCGAGACTGTAAATAGACCTGTCCCAAATTGGTTGCTGATTCGAAAGGTTCTTCCGACAACCTTGTCCGTACCAAAATATTTTTCTGCTGATGATCTTGTAAGAAGTGCCAGTCCGGGCTGCGACAGGTCTCCGTTACCCTCTGCCAGCGGAAATGTGAAGAGCTCCCTGAATTTACCGTCCCCGATAATGCATGACTCTTCGCGAACCGGGTTCAGATCATTCGACTCATCGATGGGTACCACTACGCCGTTGCATGCGTATCCTGTAAATCGGGTTGCCTGATCTACTCCGGGAACCGACTCTTCAATAAACGAAGCAAATCCGGGCGGTAAGTTGATTTCTGCAACACCCTCCTTATCAATATTCACAACCCTGTAAATGTCGTCGGCATGCTCATGAAAACGATTTACGCTGAATTCGAATGCTGCATACTGCAGAATAAACAGGAACGCAGCGATACCGGCTATCAGACCTGCCGACGAGATGGCAACCATACCTTTTCTCCGCCTGAAGTAGCGGAATGCAAACAATAAGTGATTTCTGAACATAAAAGCGGGGCTAAGGAGTTTACCTCAGAATTTCAATAATCGTGCCAACCACAACAATCCCTTTTCCAGGGTCTGAACGGCCATTTTGCTATTGAGTCGTGTCCGTTTTAGCACAAGATTGTCCGTTTCCGAACATTTACTTTGATATGGCTTCCTCTTTATCAGGATAGGGATCCTCTTCCGTTAAAACGCCGTCCTTCATATTGATAATTCTGTTTCCATACCCGGCCATCTTTTCGGAGTGCGTTACCTGCACAATCGTGACTCCCTCCTCGTTCAGCATTTTGAAGATCTCCATGATCTCTTCCGACTGTCCGGAATGAAGATTGCCCGTCGGTTCGTCGGCCAAAAGCAGTTTCGGGCTTCCGATGATAGCCCGTGCAACGCCCACGACCTGCTGCTGCCCGCCGGAAAGCTGGTTTGGAAAGAGGTCTTTTTTGGCCACAATGTTAAACCGGTCCAGCATCTCGGCCACCATCGCTTTGCGCTGACTGCCCTTAACTTTTCGATAGAGAAGGGGCATCTCAATATTTTCATAGACGGTAAGCTCATCGATCAGATGGTACGCCTGGAACACAAATCCGATATGCGATTTATGGTAATCGGATTTCTTCTTTTCGCTAAGGTTGTGAACCGGTTCGCCAAGGAATGAATACTCACCCGCGGAAGCGTCATCCAGGAATCCAAGAATATTCAGAAGCGTGGATTTGCCCGCTCCGCTTGGCCCCATGATGGTTACAAACTCTCCCTCTTCTATATCCAGATCAATTCCTCTGAGTATAAATGTGCGCTGAAACCGTTTGTCGATATACTTGTCGATGTTTCGTAGTGTGATCATGTCTTTCAGTAGTTTTCAGCTGTCAGCTTTCAGCTATCAGCTATCAGCCTGCCTTCTCTGACGGCTGAAGCCTGAAAGCTGATTGCTTTATTTCAATTCATTCACTCCTCATCGTATCAACGGGATTGAGCAGCGCCGCTTTGACGGCCTGATATCCAACTGATATCAGTGCAATCAACAAAATAGTGCAGCCCGCCAGCATAAGGATTCCGGCCCCGATCTCGGTACGGTAGGCGAAGTTTTGCAGCCAGTTGTTCATTACATACCATGCAACCGGCACGCCGATGAGGAAGCCCAGTCCCACAAGTTTCAGAAAGTCATATGAGAATAAAGTCAGGATTCCTGTTATGGATGCACCCAGCACCTTTCGGATTCCAACCTCTCTTGATCGCTGCTCTACCATGAAAGAGGCCAGGCCAAACAGTCCCAGGCACGCAATAACAATAGCCAGTATAGAAAAGGCTGTGAACAGAGTGCCAATCTGCATTTCGCTGCGGTAGAGCCGATCAAACTGCTGATCCACAAATTGATATTCAAAGGGAATCTGTGGAAAGAGTTCAGTCCAGGTCTCTCCAATTTCCTGTAGGGTACCTGCTATGTCGGATGTGCTAAGGCTGATGAAGAGCCGGTTAAACCCGTCCTGCGGGAAGATGAGCAGCGGTTCAATTTCTGTGCTCATAGAGTTGAAGTGAAAATCCTCCACAATCCCAATCACCGGACCGATTCGGCCGTTTACGGTAAGCCGGCGGCCGATGGCTTCTTCCGGGGTCAGTCCGATTCTGGCTACAGCCGTTTCATTCATAATGAATGAATATTCCGGATTTTCATTGCGGTTGGTGCTCTGAAAATCATTTTCTGTCAGTGTTCTGCCCGCCGCGATTTTCATGTCGAACAGTTCCGGGTAACCCGGCATGGCTTTTAGGCCTCGTATCCCAAAATTTGGATCCAGTTCCAACCCCTCTACCATGAGGCTGTAGCCCGATCCTATCTCAACCGGAGAGTGCGATCCCATCGTCAGACCTTCTATTCCCGGAATGCGGTTCATTTCCGTTTCGAGCAGCTCAAAGCGGTTCTCCACATCGTTATAGGAGGTAAGAGAAAGAATCCTGTCTTTATTAAAACCGAGCTCCTTCTGCTGAATGAATTGAATCTGGCTGTGAACAATCAGGCTGCCCACAATCAGAAAAACCGATACGCTAAATTGAAATACGACCAATACTTTCCGGAAAGCAGCACTTCCTGCCTTCTGCTTCCCTCCCGACAACACCCTTGCAGGATTGAATGATGAAAGTACCAGGGCCGGATAACTGCCCGCAAAAAGTGCAACCAATACACCTATACCCAGGAGAATCATAAAGAGGCTCCCTCCTGAAATCCCCGCCTCAAGCGGTCTTTTGATAAGGGATGAGAACCATGGCAAACTTAACTCAGCGAGAAACATAGCCAGAATAAGAGCGGCTAAACTGAGAAATGCCGCTTCGCCATAAAACTGTTTCATAATCGCTCGTCTGTCGGAGCCCATTACTTTACGAATACCCACCTCTCTCGATCGCTGTGCCGATCGGGCCGTTGATAGGTTCATGTAGTTGATGCATGCAATCAGCAGTATCAGCAGTGCTGTAAAACCTGCTGCCATCACATAGCGTATATCACCCTGAGGCTGGATTTCATGTTCTACCTGTGAGTAGAGGTGTATATCCGTAACCGGCTGTAAACCAAGCTCCGCCACAAAACTCCCTGATGCGTATTGTTCCAGAATTTCTGCAACCTTCGACTGAACCACCTGAAGATTCGCGTCTTGATGAAGCTTCACGTAGGTGTAGAATTGGGCACCCCTCAGCTGCGTATCGCTCAGCTCACCCCAGTTTCTTCTGGACTCAAGAGAAGTAAATACGTCAAACCGAAAGTGGCTGTTTTGTGGAATGTCTTTCATCACACCCGTCACTTCCAGGTCTCTTGCATTGTCGAGCGTAATGGTTTTGCCAACAGGGTTCTCCGTTCCGAAATATTTAGCAGCCGTGCTCTTGCTCAACACAACCGTGTAGGGCCTTACCAAAGCCGTGGCAGGATCACCTTGAAGCAATTCAAAGTCGAAAATTGAAAAAACAGACGAATCTGCAAAGGCAAAACTGTTCTCTTCAAAAACACGATCTTCATATCCCAATACGACCGACCTGAAAGAGCTATAATCATAAATCCTGGTGGCGGCTTCCACCTCCGATATTGACTGTTGAAACAGCGGAGACACGATAGACGGCGTAAGTGCTATGGCGTCCCCGCTTTCCATTTTAACGGTTATCCGGTAGAGGCGATCGGCATCATCGTGATATCTGTCGTACGACAGCTCAAACGAAATATAGCGAAAAATGAGCACGCATACTGCAATACCAACCGCCAGGCCAAATATGTTAATGGCTGAGTAGCCCGGATTTTTCTTCACATTCCGAAAAGCGATTTTGATGTAGTTTTTGAGCATGGCTCTGTACTTTGTTAGTGGTCATTTGTTGGTTGTGGCAGGCAGCAACTGACAACCGGCTACGCACAACGATCTATATCATTCACTCCTCAAGCTCTGTACCGGGTTCATCATTGCTGCCTTGACCGATTGCCAGCTGATGGTGAACCATGCGATTAACAGCGCAATGATCCCGGCAAATAAAAAGGCACTGACCGGGATGGAATCGCGATATGCAAAATTTTCCAGCCAGCGGTTCATACCGTACCAGGCCAGCGGAACCGAAATGGCCACGGATATCAATACCAGCAGCGTGAAACGTTTCGAAAGCAGCAATACAATTCCGGAGGTGCCCGCACCCAGCACCTTGCGGATTCCGATCTCCTTTCTGCGCTCCTGCGCGGTAAAGGAGGCCAGCCCGAACAGGCCCAATCCTGCAATCAAAACTGCCAGACCCGAGAAAAAGCCAAAGAGGGTGCCAAGCCGCGACTCGGCTTCGTACTGCTCATTAAAGCTCTCTTCCACAAAAAAATAGGTGAAGGGGAAGCCGGGTCTCAGAACCGACCACTGCTCTTCCAGAAAGGCGAGGGCTTCCTCTCTTTGGTTATCACGCACTTTTACCGCCACGCTGTTGATGCGCTGATCCGGGATCAGGAACACAATGGGTGCGATGGACTGGTGAAGGGACTCGAAATGAAAATCCCTGGTCACACCGATTACCCTACCGCGCCGGCCTCCGTAATGAAACTCTTTATCGACGGCCTCTTCGGGAGAGGACCATCCGATCGTTTGAACTGCCGACTCATTCAGGATGAAAGACTGTGTTGAATCGCTCGCCAGATCTCTGTCAAAATCGCGACCCGATACCAGGTCAATTCCAAATGTTTGCATAAAATCATGACTTACATGGATATCGGCAATCCTGGAATTGATCTGCCGCAGCTCACCATCCACTTCGGCGGTGGTTCCCTGTGAATCGAGCAGACGGCCGGATGGCACCCGGCTCGACATGGATACGTTCAGTATCCCGGGGTGGCTCAAAAGCCTTTCCCTGATGTTTTCATAACCGGATCTGATCTGTTCATTGGCCGGCAGCACCGCAATGTGGTCCTTGTCAAACCCAAGATCTTTACTTCTCATAAAATCAAGCTGATTATAAACGATGATCATGCTTGCTATCAGGGTAATGGAAATGGAAAACTGGGCTATGACCAGTGCTGACCGAAACCGTTCGTGCGATTTACCCGCCCTGAAGGTTCCCTTGAGAACAGATGACGGCTGAAAACCGGAAAGGAACAGTGCAGGGTAACTTCCGGCAGCCAACCCCACAAGAAGGATCAATGCCAGCGGCGCAATCAGGTGTGTGATATCCGAGAAAAACCGAAACTCCAGCTCCTTGTCGATGAATTCATTCACAAACGGAAGAGAGGCCTCAACCATCAGGATGGCCAGAAACAGCGAAATAACGGTTATCAGCACCGATTCACCCATAAACTGACGTATCAGAGAGCCGCGATCGGCTCCGATTACTTTTCTGAGCCCTACCTCTGTTGCACGTCTTGCCGACCGGGCCGTGCTCAGTTTCATAAAATTGATACACGCGATTACCAGAATGAAGAGTGCAATTGCCGAGTACACATAGATGTATTCAATGCGGCTGTTGGCCTCTATTTCGGAGTCGAGGTTTGAGTGAAGATGGATATCGGTAAGACGCTGCAGAATCAGCATGGTACCTGCAGATGCGGGCACATCCTGGTTCGCCGAACCCAGGTTTCGGTCTATAAATCCGGGTATTTGATCCTGCAGACGGCTGAAATCATCCGAACTGCCCAATCGCAGATAGGTTGCAAAATTGTTGCTTCCAAAATTTTGCATCATCGCTTCCATGCCGCCATAAAACTGGATCACCGGAACCATTGAGCCGAGAAAATCGAACTGAAAATGGGAGTTTTCCGGCACGTCCTGCACCACCCCGGTCACCTGCATCGGCAGTGTTACTCCCTGGAACTGAAACTCAAGGGTTTTGCCCAGTGCGTTTTCACTCCCAAAGTACTTGATCGCCATACTGCGGGTCAGCACAAGCGCATCCGGATTCTGCAGAGCCGTTTCAGGGTCCCCCTGAATCATATTCCAGGAAAACATGCCGAACACCTCCGGATCCGCAAAGAAAAATCGGTCCTCTACAAACGATCTCTCATCATACCTTAGCAGCGGGCTCACCTGAAAAAAACGAACCATCTCTTCAATAATGCCGGGGAATTCATCCTCCAGCATCGGACCAAAGGGCGGGGCAGCATGGCCCAGATGCAAACTGGTTTCACCGTTCTGATTGAACCAGGCCCGTGATACGCGCACAATCCGTTCCGAGTCGTCGTGATATTTATCGTAACTCAATTCAAACTGGATATAGAGCAGAATCAGAATGCTGACCGCCAGCCCCACCGCCAGCCCGACAATATTGATCGCCGAATACCCCGGATTCCTCCGGATATTGCGTAAGGCGATTTTGATGTAGTTTGTAAGCATTTTGTTAGTTGTTGGTTGTTGGTTGTTGATCGAGGCCAGCTGCAACCAACAACTGACCACATACAACTATCCGGTCTATTCACTCCTCAAGCTTTCCGTAGGGTTGATCAGTGTTGCCCGGATGGACTGATAACCCACAGTTAACCAGGCAATTACCAATGCTGAGGCACCGGCCAGCAGAAACAGCCCGATATCCGGTTCAATCCGATACGCAAAATTTTGAAGCCAGTTACTCATTACAAACCAGGCAACAGGGGCTGCAATGATAAAAGCAGACAGGACCAGCCTGGTAAATTCTTTATTTATCAGAAGTACAATGCTTTGTGAGCTTGCCCCCAAAACTTTTCGAACTCCAATCTCTTTGGATCTGCGCACCACCATCAGTGATGCGAGCCCGAACAGTCCAAGACAGGCTATAATAATTGCAAGTGCGGAACCAAAAAGTACAATTTGGCTTAGGCGTTCTTCCTGACGGTACTGATTGTCTACGGATTGATCCACAAAGGTGTAATTGAATGGTGCACCAACGGAGGCTGATGCCCAGCTCGCTTCGATACGATCCATGAGGGCAGGCAGGTTTTGGGAGTTAAAGCGGACCGAAATCCTTGGGGTTGGCGACGTGCTGAAACCGATATTCTCAATACCGCTAAAAAGGATATCAGGGTTGATGGTTAATGCCAGCGGATCAACTTCCATATGAAGCGATTCATAATGAAAGTTTTGAACCACACCAATCACCTCGTGTTCTTCAAAGTCAGGCCCCGGCAGCCGCTGTCCAATCGGATTTTCCCAACCGTAATCCTCTACAAGAGCTTCATTTACGAGAATCGCTCTTCTTTCATCAGATGGGTTATTGACTGAGAAATCTCTTCCTGATATAAGGCTGATCCCATACGTTTCAACAAAATCATGATCCACTATGTTGAAATCAAAAAAACGTTTGCGGTCATTTTGGTCTCTGTAATCAGAGGATATCCATCCACCCGATTGTACCGGGGTAAAAGAAGATATACTGATAGACGTAATGTCAGGATAACCGGCCAGCTCAGATTCCAGCCTTTCTTTCAATCTTTCGGCATCACTGATCGTTTGGGATAAGGGTACTCCCGGGCCTGCATTCAGATCCGTTGACAAGACCACCACCTGGTCTTTGTTGTACCCGAGATCGGCCGAACGCATGTATTCAAGCTGTTGGGTAATAATCAGCGTACCCGCAATCAGAGCGATAGAGAGTGAAAACTGAAATATAACCATGGTCTGCCGAAACAGGTTTTTATCACCCGATAAACTCAACCGGCCTTTGAGAACGTCAACGGGTTTAAATCCGGATATCATGAGTGCGGGATAGATCCCTGCAATAAAGCTGATTAATATCGCGCCGATACCAAACAGAATGAGAATATTGCCGGACAATAGCTCAAGCTGAAGGCCGGTTCCCGACAAGCTGTTAAATCGCGGTAAAAGAAGCTCTGCAAGAAGAACACCTCCACATAGTGCAATCATCGTCATTAAGAGCGCTTCTCCCCAAAACTGAAGCATCAGATGTTGCCTGACTGCACCTATCGTTTTGCGAATACCTACTTCTCTTGCCCTTGATGCAGAGCGGCTGATGGCAAGCGTCATAAAATTAACACAGGCAATAAGGAGCACCAGCAACGCAATTGCTGCAAGAATATAGGAATACACGGGATCGCTCACCTCTGCAATGCCTGCCGGTATTTCTGTGTTGAGGCGTATATCCGTAATGGGCTGCAAACCTACCGTATAGGTTAGGTCACCCTCATTGAAGTCATCACCATACCTGCTACCCAGCTCGGTAACCATCATGGTCTCCATCTTCTCATTTATCTCCTCCATTCGGCTGTTTTCACGCAGCAATACATACGTCTCCGTGGACACACTGAACCAGTTCGTTAGTGAATTCTGACTGAAAACTTTTGAACTGTTTGAAAAAGGAATGAGGATTCCAAACTGTATACTCGAATTAAGTGGAGGGTTTTTGATGATCGCAGCGACGGTAAATTCATCAAACGTATCTCCGAACTGAATGTGCAAAGTCTGCATGAGGGGATCTTCCTCGCCAAAAAACTGTTTTGCAATCTGCTCGGTGATTACAACCGTTGCGGGATTATCCCGGGTTTGACTCGCAACACCTCGTATCACTTCAAAGTCAAACATGTCAAAAAAGTCAGGATCCACAATGGATATAGCTTCCGACACGGCTTCGGTTTGATCAGGATGCTTAACAAGATTAGAAAAAGTTGTAAACCGGCTAATCTGTTCAACCTCGGGAATATTGTTTTCAAGGGCAGATGCCAGGATTAGCGGCGTAACAGAATTAAAGTAAATTTCATCATTTCCATAATCTTCATGCACCCAGGCACGGTACAGGCGGTCTGAATCGGCGTGAAACTCATCATAGCTCCACTCATTATGGACATACAGCCCGATCAGCAGGCAGCAGGCTATGCCAACCGCCAGACCGAAAATGTTGATAAAGGAGTAGACCTTGTTCTTGAACAGGTTCCGGAAGGCAATTTTGAGGTAGTTTTTAATCATCTTTTTGTTGTCACTTTTTAGTAGTCAGTGGTTTGTTGTGGCCGGTTGCATCTAACAACCGACAATGGACTACTATCCATATCATTCACTTCTCAGACTCTGTACCGGGTTTACGGTTGCAGCACGAATCGCATGCCAGCCGACCATTAGCATTGTGCAAAGCAGGGCATAACCACCGGCGATAAGAAAAATTCCGGGGTCCAAATCCGTTCGAAATGCAAACTGCCGCAGCCAGTACTGCAATACGTACCATGCAACGGGTGTTGCCACAGCAACGGATATGAGTATCAGCTTTGCAAAATCCTTAGACAGCAGTATTAATATCCCCTGAACACTCGCACCCATCACTTTGCGAATGCCAATTTCCTTTCTCCGCTGGATAGAGGAAATGCCTGCCAATCCAAACAGCCCCAGACATGCAATAAAAATGGCAAAAACGGAACTGTAGCGTATGATTTTACCCCAGCGTTCTTCAGCCCGGTACAATTCATCCATATCCTGATCCAGAAAACTGTATGTAAACGGTATGTCGCTATGGATGGATGACCATGCCGATTCAATTTTCGAAATGGAACTCTGCACCTGATCGGGTGCAATCCGGATCATCATATTCAGAATCGGATCTCTGGGATTCATGTACATCATGGCCGGTTCAATATCCGCCGCCAGCGACTGATAGTTAAAATCCTCAACCACACCGATTATGACCGGGTTGTTCATCCAGCCCCAATCGATCGGAAATGTCTCACCTACAGCCGCTTGATCCATTCCGTGCCTGCTCAAAAAGGTTTCATTCACGATGATGCTCTGTGTGGAGTCTGAAGCAAGAAGCGGATTGAAATCCCGCCCCGCAATAAGATTCATTTCCAGGGTTTCGATGAACCGGGGATCCACACGAAAGACGGCAGTTTGCATCAGCTCACCGTTATAGTTGTACCCCCTCCTCCATAAGCCCGTAGCAAAGGAAACGTTGGCTCCCGTTATTTCCACGATATCCTCTTCGCCACCAAGAATGTCTCTGTACAGGCTCAGGGTTCTCTCCCCGTCCTGGCCGTTTAATGGAACCACCACGACCTGTTCACCGGAGAACCCAAGATTTTTATTCTGCATAAAATCCAGCTGTTTTCCCATTCCCAGGGTGGCGGCAACCAGGAAAACTGATATGCTAAACTGTACCATGATCAGGGACCGGGTTAGTGCGTTATTTCCGCTAAAATTCAGTCTCTCGTTCAGTGACTCAATAGGTTTGAACCCCGACAATAGAAGCGCCGGATAGCTTCCCGCAACAAGGCCGGTAACAACAAAGAGGGCTATGAGGCCTGATACGATCCATCGGCTTTCAATCATTGAACCGAGTGACAGACTTTTCCCGGAAAGCTCATTAAATACCGGCAGGGCAAACTCCGTAAATAAAAAGCCGATGGCCATAGCCATGGCTGCCACTATGAAGGTCTCTGCCCAGAACTGGAACATAATCTGACCTCTTTCTGCCCCTGATACTTTTCTGATCCCCACTTCCCTGGCTCTTTTTGCCGATCGACCAATTGAAAGAATCATGAAATTGAAACATGCAATCAACAGTACGGCCAGCGCAATACCTCCCAAAATATAAGAGTAAGAAGGATTGCCGGGCTGCGACAGCCCTCCCGGCACCCCTGTATTCAAGTGAATATCCTCCATAGGCTGAAAACGATAGACAAGAGCAGGGCCGTCTCCCTTGTATATTCCATCTTCCCTCATTTCATCAAACATGGACCCCATATGCGTATTCATGAATTGAGGCATTTTGGCCTGTACAAGATTCACATCGGTCCCGTCATTCAATTTAACGTACAGAAGATTCCGGGTAGCATCCCACCGGTTTTCAACCCGGGCATAATCTTCATAACGACTCAGCACATCCTGAATGGGTAGCAGGATATTGAATGAAATGGTAGAGTTGCCCGGCAATGCCTTGGCTACCCCGGTCACTTCAAATTCACTGAATTCCCCGTTTAACCTCAGGCTGAGAGTTTCACCCAATGGGTTTCTGTTCCCGAATATCTGATCTGCTGCATCCTCAGACAGAACGATCGATCCAGGGTTTGTGAGCGCCGTAGCGGGGTCGCCCAGTTTAAGCGGAAAACTGAAAAGGTCGAAAAATGACGGATCGGTAAAAAGTACACCATCCTTCTCCAGAGCCGCGGCATCCTTCCGGATAATCAGATTTCCAAATGGTATGAGCCGAACAGTCTCTTCAACCTCCGGAATATCACGTTTCAGCGCCTCTGCAGTTGGCATGGGCATGTAAACATCGGTGTCATACATATCTTCCTCCATCAGAGGCTGACGGTATAGCCGATACAGATTCTCCCCGTTTTCGTGAAAACGATCATACGTCAGTTCATCATTCACAAACAGAATAACAAGCACTGAAAATGCAAGACCGAGCGAGAGACCAACAATATTGATAAACGAATAGACCTTGTTCTTGAACAGGTTCCGGAAGGCAATTTTGAGGTAGTTTTTAATCATTTTGTTGTCACTTTTTAGTAGTCAGTTGTTTGTTGTGGCCGGTTGCAACCAAGAACTGACCACCTGCAACTTACCGGCATACTAAACGCTCTACCATACCATCAATTCAACAATCATACCAAAACATAAAAACGGCCCTGAGCACAATACGAAGGGGTGTTTACGGGGCGTGTGTTCAGTTTTAATACAACCGGTGTACGGATGCGTACATCCATTGGATTCAGTTCAGTGATAATAAACACAAATAAAAAAGGCCTCCCGAAGGAGGCCTTTATTACCAAGGAAATTGAAATTATATCGGGTTTAGTTATTCCCTGAGAATGACTCCCAGTCGATCTCACCCTGCGGACGGCCAATCTGTGTAGCTACGCGTCCGCCGTCGATGGAGGTATCGATATCGCCAAGACGATCGTACCGCCTCATGTCGATCCACCGGTGGCCTTCACCCCAAAGAGAGTATCGCCTCTCTTCAAGAATCTGGTCAATAATGGCATTCTGGTCCGTGCTTGCAAAATCGGGCAGTCCCCAGGCGCTGCGGATAATATTAATCGCGTCAACCGCATCAGCCAGGTCCGATCCCTGATTGCGCTGAGCAAGAGCTTCAGCATAAATCAGGATCAGCTCTTCATTTCTGATAAACGGCATACTGCTGGTTGCAGAATTATAGACGTCGATCTGGTAATCTGCGCTCAGCGCCGGAATATCCGGGGTGGTTGCCGCACTTGACCTGAGTGCAAACTTGTCGAGCCGCCCGTCACCGGCTTCCGCATCAGCTATAAGCGCGGGGTTCGGTACAATCAACAGGTTCTGATTTGCATCCGGTATGAAGAAATACGGATTGAACTGGTCGTTCCCTCCTGCAAAAGTGTGCTCGGGTCCGGCATTGAGTTCAGCTTCGCCCTGGCCCGGAGCCAGATTCAGGAATGAATCATCAAGGGCGTCAAGGGCTCCCTGCCAGTCTTCCGCATAGATGGCCAGCCTGGCAGCGATGGCACGGTTCACCTCCAGCATGCTTGCAGGAGTATCAAATCCGTCGAATCCGTCCGTAAGGTCAAAATTGAACTCCGTTCCCGCCGATTGCAGCTGTGTAGCCGCCTCATCCGCAATCGCACGTATTTCGGCAAGAGCGTTGTCGTAGTTCAGGAATCCACCCGGATTGAGTGGCTCAGCAAAAGTAACGTCCACTCGTATACCGTTCTGATACTGGTGCATCAGCGGCATCTGGAACTGATAGGCCTTTATTGTGTTCGCAAACCCGTAATACCCGTTCTTTTGGGTATCCGTAACGTTTTCTGAATTCTGAACCGATTCAATCAGCAGGTTTGATTGCCGGATAGCACCATATGGTGCTTCGTATCCGCTTGCATCCACAAAGAAGTTGCTGTTGTCTTCCGCATCAATACTTCGACTCGGTAATTGTAGCCAGTCGATGGCAAACGTCGGGTCGGATGTATTGATGTAATAGAGCTCACGGCTGATTGTGCCGGTTAACGACCACCAGTCGCTGGTGCCGTTGTTATAGTTTCTGTGCACCGACTCCAGGCCGGATACCAGATTTTGCAGTTCTCCGGCGGTTGCGTTATTCAAAACGCCTGCCGTACTCGGGCTGTTCGGATCAATTACAGGGTCAACCTCTAACAAATCGCATGAGGCTGCGATCGCAATCAAACCGGACAGGATCGTCAGTTTTATAATTATTGAATATTTCATAGTCATACTCTTATGGGATTAAAGGTCAACTTTAATGCTAAACAGAATTTTTCGCGACGTGGGATACGGGGTGATATCCACGCGTTGGTTGAGCGGGTCCCTCCCAGTTGCATTCACTTCAGGATCATAACCCGTATAGTCGGTGATCATCAGCAGGTTGGTTCCCGTTACGCCCAGGCGTACTCCCCTGAGTGTATTACCGGCAATCCTCTGGAGGGTCGGCGTGGGCACATTGTAAAAGAGAGAAGCCTCGCGAAGCTTGATGTAAGACGAATCCTCGAGATACGATAGCGTACCCCCTTCCCTTTCCACAACATTGTTGTTTTCATCAAAAAAGTCGGGCGAGTTGCCTCCGATATCGGTGAGCAGCTGAGACAGATTGATACCCTCTGACCCTTCTGCCCAATGAACCAAAAAGCCTGCGGTGAAATTGCCCAGAAAGTTGAAGTCATTGGAAAATGACATCTGGAAATCGGGCTGAAGGTCACCGATGATTTCACGTTCTGCCTGACCCGGTACAAATCCGTAAATGCCGGTCGGTGAAACGCCCTCTTCAAGGCGAGTCGCGCCAAATGCGGGTGACGCATAAAACGTATTGGTTTGAGCCGGAATAATCAGGTCAGTTATCTCGGTTTCATTAGTCCACCAAAGCACGGATGTATTCCATGTAAAGGTGTTGCTTCGGAACGGTATGGCCGACAGGCCGATCTCCATTCCGATATTTTCCATTTCAGCTGCATTGGTGGTAATCTGATTCACGCCGGTAGCCGGAGATGGTACGAGAGGCAGAATCAGGTCTTCAATAGCCTTATTGTAACGGGTGAATTCAAACCCAATGCGGCCATCAAACAGAGCCAGGTCAAACCCATACTCGATCTCTTTTGCCCGTTCAGGTTTCAGATCGGGGTCCACGTCCGTGCCCGGTGCCACCGCACCGCCCGTATCGCCGATATTGGTACCGTTCAGGCTTGAAAAGATGGCGCCGAAATTGGGCAGCCCGCCGGTCTCGCCATAGGCAACTCTCAGCTTGAACTGGTTAAACGCTTCCGCGGTCCAGAAATCGAAGTTGGTCAGGTTAGCCGCAAGCGATGCCTTGGGATAAAAATAGTACTCGCTTTCGTTCAGGTTGAGTGTCGATTTGTCCCATCGCCCGCCAAATGTGGCAATCAGCTTGTCGGAGAAGTTGATCTCTTCCTGTGCAAACAGTCCGAAATCCGTAATCTCCGTAAAGTTCTGGCTGGCAGATACCTGCGCCGCGTTACCCACATTGGTCTGTCCCGGCAGCAGGCCCTGTCCGCGGATCCTGTCCAGGTTGATGGATTGATCGAACCGGGTGGCACCGACCTGAGTTGAAAAGTCGAACCGCCCGAAATCCGTTTCGAGACCGGTATTGACCAGAAGTACAGCCTGAAGGTTTGTATTGAGTACTTCCTGCGTGGTATGAATTACATCACCGGGGAAGTTGGCAGCCGTTCGCTGAAACTGCATAAATTCCGGAAAGTAAATGATGGAGTTCGCATTGGTATAATCAAAACCGCCGTTGGCCGTGAAGCTGACCAGCGTGGAACCCTGCTGATACAGATCGGCAGTAAGATTCACCGACTGCAAATAGCGGTTCACCTTCTGATCATTGGTAGCGACTTCAATCAACCGCAATGGATTTTCTCCGAAGTAAGGAGAGTCATTATAGCTGCCGTCTTCATTTTGCCTGATTATATCGAAAGCATAATTGGGATGAAACGCCAGTGAATATCCGATCGAACCGCCGGTATTATTCTGATTACCGGTAAAGCCGCGCTCACTGTCGGTTCGAATAAAATTGGACGTGCTGCTGACCCGTATACTTTCAGTAATATTATGATCAATATTGGCACGGATGGAGTTTCTGTCAAAACCGGTGTTCTCAATAATTCCATCTTCGACATTGAAAGCACCTGATACAAAGAACCGGGTTTTTTCATTACCACCCGAAACATCAATCTGAGTATTGTTGATCAGTCCGTTGTTGCCATATATGTAATCTTCAAGATCAACCACATTCCCGGCCGCCTGTGCGTCACTGAGACGCTGTTTTTCAAGAGCTGCACGGGTTGGATTGGCTGCATAGTAGATGTCGATGCGCTCATCCGTCCATTCAGTGCGGCCCAGCAGATTTAATGCAGAGTTGAAACCCACATCCTGCTGAAAGCTGACGCTGGTGCGTCCGGCACGGCCCTGTTTGGTGCGGATAATCACTACACCCGCATTGGCGCGCTGACCATAAATAGCCGCTGCTGATGGCCCCTTCAGCACTTCAATACTTTCAATATCATCCGGATTGATGTCTGCAAGGCGGTTGGCGGTATCATCCTGTGTATTCCCGCCCGCACCGCTTACACTCGACCGGCCCGTTGTAAGGAATTCGTTGTTTACATACACACCGTCGATAATGTACAGCGGCTGTGATCCTCCGGCACCCAGGGTGGCCACACCCCTCAGCTGAACATTAAAACCGCCGCCCGGTGCCCCGCTGTATGAGTTGATCTCCACGCCGGGAATCTTACCCCGAAGTGCATTATCAATCGTTTGCGGGTCGTTGTTTTGTGCAATCTGCTCAGCCGTTATGGAGGAGACGGAATTGGCCAGGTTCGATCGCTTTACCGTACTTGCAAGTCCAGTTACCACGAGCTCCTCCAGGTTGGCAACATCCTGACTCATCTCCACATCCAGCGTTACAGTCTCTCCGTCGGAACCGGACACGTCAAGGTTTCGGGTTACGTAGCCTACAAAGGAGAAACGGAGTGTAGCAGTACCTGCCGGAAGTTCCACGGAGTATTCTCCGTCAACATTGGTAGTTGTTCCTGCGTTGGTTGCCGGATCAAATATCGATACCCCAACAAGGGACTCTCCGGTCGCGGCGTCTGTTACCGTACCGGATACGGTAAACTGTGCTGCAGCAATCTGAGCGCTGAATATCAGCACCGCAAAGGCAGACAGTAATTTTAAATAATAGCGTTTTTTCATAGCGTAGTAGTTAGGATTGTGATTAGGTGTGAACTGAAGGTTATCTCAATATGCCATGCAGGCATTGAGACTCTTTTCATAAATGATCCTGTGAAAGCGTGCTATCATGTGTTCTGATAAGCGGATCATATACGGAGACGTTTTGCATGTTACTGTTCCCGGATAGGATTGATCGGGAATACAATATACCGGCGATATTAAAATCTCCTCAGAGTACCGGATTTACATTCAATACAGGAGGGTGCATCAAAGCACCTATCCCGGGTAGCGAGCTTTGAAAACCCGGCTGCGTGAACCGGATCTTCAATATCAATCAAATAGGACATATTAAGTTATGCCTATTAACTAACAAAATTATTCACACCCAAACAACAGGATAGAACTGTGTTTTAGAACTTTAGGTGCATAATCTGATAAAATAGAGACAAAAATCTCCATTTTTACAATCTGATCATTCATTTCGTAATGTGTTCGCGGGGTTCATAAGTGCCGATTTTACGGCTTGCCAGCCTACGGTTAGCAGTGAAAGCATAATTGCTAATGAACCCGCCACCAGAAAAATACCCGGACCAATTTCAATTCTGTATGCAAAATCAGTCAACCAGATATTCATAACGTATAATGTTATTGGTATGGCAAGTATTAATCCGAAAATGACCGGTTTGAGAAAATCTGCTGTAAGAAGCTTCACAATATTTGCCACTGATGCCCCCAGTATTTTCCGTATGCCAATTTCTTTTGATCGGCGTTCAGCTGAAAAAGCTGCCAGTCCAAATAATCCCAGACAAGCAATGATGATCGCGAGTGAAGTAAATATTTTGAATATACCCGCCAACCTGTCTTCAGCTCTATATAGTGTGTCAAATTGATCATCTACAAATGTATATGTAAATGGTGTGCCGGGACCCATAATGGACCATACTTCCTCTATAAATGACATGTTTTCTCTTAGATTCTCAGTATTCAACCTTACCAGCACATAATTTACCGAATAGTTACCCGGATATATTAACAGCGGGGCAAGACGTTCCTTTAATGAACCGTAATGAAAGTCCTGCACTACGCCGGCAACCCGAAATTCGGGACTGAAGCCTTCAAATGTTTTACCTAACGGTTCATCCCAACCCCACTCCTTTACGGCCGCTTCGTTCACCAATACTGGTATATAGCCCTCCGAAATGGAGTCCTCTGCCATACCCGCTCCAGAATCAAACAAATCAAACCCGCTGACCACAGGTACTTCAAGTGTATTCAGAAAGTCTTCTCCCACTGAAATAACATTTACATTTATTGACTCTTCAAAGCCTTCCGGTTTCAGTGAAAGGTCGTGTTCGGAGGTTGCCGGTAATGATGGATTCAGATATGTAGCCGATTCTATACCGGCTTTATTCAGCAATGCATCTTTAAAAGCGGAATAATTCTGCCTGAATTCGACACCCGGACCCGTTGATATGGATACTAAAACATCATCACTGATACCAAGTCTTTTGTCCCTTAAGTAATCCATTTGACTCATCACGGTGAATGTACTTGCAAGCAGAATGATTGATACCGAGAACTGAAATACAATCAGCGTATTTCTCAGCATGGATTTGCTTTTTCCGGAGTCTGCCTCCTTAAAAATCTGTTCGGGCTTTAACCTTGAAGAAACCAATGCCGGATAAAATCCTGCAAGTATCCCGACAAGTAAAACAATCAAAACCACCATACCTGTGAATTGAATGCTGAACGGATCAAATGTGAGTGGTTTGTTGATCAAACTGTTAAACAATGGAAGCAAAGTTTCAATCCACAGGAAAGAAAGGATAATCGCCAGGAGTATATAGACCGCCGATTCGCTCAAAAATTGCTTTATCAGGACGAACTTGTCTGCACCCAATGTTTTTCTAACCCCTACCTCCTTAGCTCTATCAAAGCTTTTAGCTGTAGCAAGATTTATATAATTGATACTTGCCACCAGCAGGATGATGAATGCAATACTCCCGAATATGTACAAGTATCTGACGTCGCTGTTGGGTTCTATTTCACGTTCAAAGTCGGAATAAAGATGAATGTCAGTAGCCGGTTGAAAATTGTAGCTAAGTATGGGTCCGGCTCTTTCACCCTGATGCCGTACAACAAAGGCGTTCATTTTATCGCTTAGTTCCTCCGGATTCACACCCTGCTGAAGCAAAACATAGGTATAGCTTCCAACGTGTCGCCAGCTTTCAAAATTTGTATCCGAATCTGGAGTTTTCGCCCTTAATGTTTCGAATGATGTAAGAAAGTTTACGGATAGATGAGAATTGTGAGGAGTATTTTCCATTACACCCGTTACTTCATAATCATCAGCACCCCAGGATCCGCGAATAACCAGATTTTCACCCATCGGATCCTCCTCACCAAAGTATTTTTTAGCCATCTCTTCTGTAATGACAACCGTAAACGGCCTGTTTAATGCAGTTTCCTTATTCCCATTTAGAAAATTGAAACTGAAAACTTCAAATATGGTGGGATCTGAAAAGAAAAACTTTTGCTCATAAAATTTTGCGTTTCCCTTGGCGACCATAACCTCCGGAAACCGTTTACTCAGCCTGACGCTTGCTTCCACCTCGGGAAGTTCCTGAACCATGGTGGGTCCGAGAAGATTGGATGTAGCAAGCGTTTGCATGCTGCGATCCTCTGATTGAAACTCTCTGTAAACCCTAAATATTCGATCTGAATGATCATGGTATCGATCGTAGCTCAGCTCATCCTGCACATACAGTAGAATCAGTATACAGCTCGCTATCCCAACAGAGAGTCCAAGGATATTTATAACCGAATAAGCACGATTCCTTAACAGATTTCTGAATGCAAGTTTGAGATGGTTTTTCAGCATAACTTTGATCTTCGTATAAATGGCCCTTATTGAGCATCATTCTATGATGATTTACATGTTGACTGTTTCAGTTCCTTAACAATGAACCCTTAAGCATTAAACAGTTAACACTTTGATTCTATAAGGTCAATAAGCATGCCAAAGTCGGGATGTATGTTAAACTTCATTTAATCAATGTTTTATTTCCTAACAGATGTGCGGTATGATACATCCCATGTTCGATAGCGGACACATTTTATATTCAGCTGCCCAACTATAGCTCTTGAATGTATTGAGCAAGAAGATTCTGAATATCAGTGTTTGAACCTGCATGAAGGCTCAAAAATGTAGTAAAGCAGAAAATAAAAGTGTTTAATAGTAAACAACACTATCAAGCAGATTTAAAATTGAATCCTTAAAGGATTACAGTCATTCAACCCGAACTTTTATCCCATTGAAACTGAAAGCTGATTGCTGATTGCTGAAAGCTCTTCTCTAATTAATCTTCAGCTCTAAAACTCCCATTTATTAAATTTACAACTGAAAACAAACCACTATCCACGATCCGGCCTAAAGCCTATACATGAAACCCTTCCTGCATGTTCTCCGTGACAACCTGTCCATCGAACAGATGGATGACGCGCCGTGCATAATCGGCGTCGTGGGGTGAGTGGGTTACCATCACGATGGTGGTTCCCTTGTCGTTAAGTTCGGCCAGCAGCTTCATCACCTCATCACCGTGGTCGGAGTCGAGGTTTCCGGTCGGCTCATCGGCGAGAATCAGTTTGGCGTCGGCAACGGTGGCACGGGCTATAGCAACGCGCTGCTGCTGTCCGCCGGATAACTGCTGGGGAAAGTGGTTGCGCCGGTGCATCATACCCATTCGGTCGAGAGCGGCCTCCACCTTCTCTTTTCTGGTTTTGGTATCCTCGCCCAGATAAAGCAGCGGCAGCTCCACATTTTCAAATACGGTAAGTTCGTCAATCAGATTAAAGCTCTGAAAGATAAAGCCGATATTCCCTTTACGCAGCTGTGCCCGTTCCCTTTCACTATGATTAGAGATTTCGTGGCCAAGGAAGTGATACTCACCGGAACTTGGATTATCCAACAGACCCATAATATTCAGGAGCGTTGACTTCCCGCACCCGGATGGACCCATGATAGCACAAAACTCCCCTTCCTTAATTTCAAGGTTCACATTACTCAGCGCAGTCGTCTCCACCTCTTCGGTGGTGTATATCTTTTTAAGATTTTTTGTTTGGATCATAGTGGTGGGGTTGGATTTATCTTTTAAAAAAGTATTGTAAGGAAATCGACCTTATGGGTTCTTAATAATACGAGTTTGTGTCGGTTGTTAGTGGTCAGTTGTTCATTGTTCTTCATAACGAAACTCAAAATTAACTTATATGAGTAAATCAAATTTTGAAAAACTGGAAGTGTATCAGTTGTCGGAAAAATTATCGGATTTAATATGGTCAATAATTGTCAGGTGGAATTACTTTGAAAAAGAAACCATAGGCAAACAGTTGGTTAATGCAACCGACAGTATAGGAGCCAATATCGCCGAAGGATCCGGACGCGGTACATTCAAAGACAATAAACGCTTTGTTAAAATAGCACGCGGATCCCTTTATGAAACCAAATACTGGATTAAAAGAGCCTATAAAAGAAATCTTATTGCAACTAATCATATCGGTGAATTAGATCCAATCATTAAAGAACTTAGCCCAAGATTAAACGCCTATCTCAATTCCATCGGCAAAAAACAATCCAAAAATTAAGTTCATTACAACACACAACTAACTACTGACGACTGACATTATCAGCTGACAACTGACAGCTTCTAGCCCTCAGCAACGCGCTACTCCAGAACAAGAACCTCATTCTCCCCAAACGTACTATAGCTTGAGGTGATGACCTGTTCTCCGGGTTCGAGGCCGGACTGTACTTCAAAATAGTCGGGATTCTGGCGGCCCAGGCGTATTTCACGGCGGTAAGCGCGGCCTTCCGCTTCATCCAGCACAAAGATCCAGTTGCCGCCTGTGGTCTGGTAAAAGCCTCCCCGGGGTATCTGTACCGCTGTTGCCGACTCTCCCAGCTCCAGGCGTATCCGCAGCGTCTGTCCGCGTCGCAGGTTGCCGGGCGACTCATTTACAAATTCCATATCCACTTCAAATTGTCCGTTCAAAATCACAGGATATATTTTGGTGATTACAAGTTCGTGGGTTTCACCATCGAACGTAAATGTGCCTTCCAGGCCGGGGATGATGCGCGACAAATGAAATTCATCGATCGAAACCCGAACCTTGTAATCATCCAGGATATCGACCTGCCCGATCCGTTCTCCGCGATTAATCGACTGCCCCTGATTTAATTCCACCGTGCTCAGCTGTCCGCCAATCGGAGCGGTAACTACCAGGTTTTCCAGAATCTGCTGTACGGCATTCAAATTCTGGTACATCCGCTCCTCCGACTCATTAAGCTGCCGCTCCTGCGTAATGGCCTGCACGGAGTCTTTTTGAAACGACTCGCTGGTCAGATCGTAGCGCCTTTTCTGGTATTCGTAATTTTCACGGGTCGTCTCAAACTCCTCCTCCGAGATGAGGCTGTCTTTCATCAGCGTTTGCTGCCGTTCAAAGCGCTGCTTCAGTATTTCCATCTGTGATTTTGCATTGGCGAGCTGTTCCTGCAGCCTGAGGGTATTCTGCTCCAGGTTCAGACGCGAATTCCGCACGTTGTTAATCTGGTCGTACAAGCCCGAGGTTTGCTGCATTACCTGAAGCTGAAGGCCTGAATTGGCCAGCGTCAGTATGGTATCGCCCTCCTGAACGGTACTGCCCGATTCCCTGAAAACATTCTGAACCACTCCGCCCTCAATAGCGTCCAGATAAATAGTCTGTATGGGCTGAACCGTGCCGGTTACCTGTATATACTCCTGAAAAGACTCCTCCGAAACGGTCGCAACCGTGATCCTTTCGCGGTCTACATTCAGTGTGGATCTCACATCCATAAACCAGATAGCATAGATGCTGAATCCGGCAAACACCAGAATCGCAGCCAGTATGAGCAGCCGTTTTGGAGTCCATGTTTTCTTTTCAATTTTTCGATCCATTCCCATAATTCGTAATACTGATACTGAAAAAAATTCGGATACTGCACTGCAGCCTGCATATTCTATCGGGTATACTGACAACAAGCGTGCCAAAGTCTTAACCTACCTAAAAATGCCTGCAGGGAGTATATGATATCATAAAATGTCCGAAATGTAACAGAATGTGTTCGATTTCGTACATTGATTCCGTGCAATAAGCCGGCAAGAGGTCTGCCCGGAGTCTTTCACTTATACGGTTATTCACTGTTCCTCTTCAAAATCAAATTCATTTCCATTTTCATAAAAAATTCAAGCCATGGGCCAACCGGAACATAAGCTGCAAATTCTTATCGCCGACGATGACAAGGATGTTCTGCAAGCTGCAAAGTTACTCTTAAAACAGTATTCGCAACAGGTTGACACGTTAAGCGACCCCAATCAAATACCACAATATTTTGAAAAAACCCAATATGACGTGGTGCTGCTGGATATGAATTTTAACAACAATGTAAGCAGCGGCGAGAAAGGATATTACTGGCTGGAAAAGATACAGAAAATGAGTCCATCCACCGCCGTCGTTCTGATCACTGCCTATGGTGATGTTGACAAAGCCGTGAAGGCCATCAAGCTGGGTGCAACCGATTTTGTGCTGAAGCCCTGGCAGAATGAAAAGCTTCTTGCCACGGTTTTTGCCGCCGGAAATCTGAGCTCATCCAGAAAGGAAGTAATTGAGCTGCGTTCCAGGTTCAATACTCTCCAAAGAGATCTGGAACAACCCTATCAGGATATCATCGGCAGCAGCGCACCCATGCAAAAGGTATTTGAAACTATCGAAAAAGTAGCCAAAACTGATGCCAACGTGCTGATTACCGGCGAAAACGGAACCGGCAAGGAGCTTGTGGCCCGCGCGCTCCACCGGCGATCGGAACGCAGTGAACAGACATTTGTAACGATCGACATGGGTGCGCTGACGGAGAATTTATTTGAAAGCGAGCTCTTTGGTCATGAAAAAGGAGCCTTTACCGACGCCAAAGAGGCCCGTGCAGGCCGGTTTGAAGTGGCATCGGACGGAACCCTTTTTCTGGATGAGATCGGCAACCTGCCGCTTCACCTTCAGCCCAAACTGCTCTCCGCACTGCAAACCCACACTATTTACAGGATCGGCTCCAATAAGCCTGTGAAGATTGACATTCGGCTGATATGTGCTACCAATGAGTCTCTTCATGCCCTTGTGGATGAGCAAAGGTTCCGGCAGGATCTGCTATATCGTATCAACACCATTGAAATCAACATTCCACCGCTTCGGAATCGATTGGAGGATATTGATCTGCTTGCAGAACATTTTCTGGATCGCTACTCCAAAAAGTACAAGAAAGAGGATATGAGTCTGACAGAAGACGCGCTTTCAGCACTGAAAAGCTACGATTGGCCGGGAAATATCCGTGAACTGGAACACAGCATTGAACGAGCCGTAATTCTCAGCGACAGCAAACAGATTACCGGCAGTGATTTTATGCTGAAAAACCCCGGCCACGAATCCGCTTCCATGCAGGATCTTAATCTTGATGATCTGGAAAAGACAGCCGTTCGCAGAGCGCTGGAAAAGCATGAAGGCAATATTTCAAGGGCGGCCGAAGAACTGGGGCTTACCCGGACATCTCTCTATCGACGTATGGATAAATATGATCTTTAAAACATTCAGGTTAAAACTCATACTTCGGGTATGTTTGCTTGCACTGACGCTGGCTGTTCTTATCTACCTTTGGCTGGAAACGGAATTCTATGTCAGCATGACGCTTCTGGCGGTGGTTGTTTTGATTCAGATTGTATCCCTCATCGGGTTTATTGAAAAAACAAACAGGCTGCTGACCCGGTTTCTGGATGCTATACGGTATTCCGATTTTACGGGAAACTTTTCTGACAGCGGACTTGAAAGCAATTTTGGTGAACTTAACAGGGCGTTTTCTGATGTACTTGAAAAGTTCAGGGAAGAGCGAAGTGAAAAGGAAGAGACTTTACGATACCTGGAAATGGTTGTTCAGCATATCGGAACCGGTCTTATCTGTTTTAATTCGGATGGGGAGGTAGTGCTCATGAACCGTTCTGCCAAAAAGCTTTTCCCCAACATTCAAATACGCAGCATTCAATCCTTTGTTAACGTTTCTGAATCGTTTGCAGGATCACTCGCAGCAATGGGTGATGACGGCAGAACGCTGCAGCGAGTTGAAACCGGAGCAGAGGTACTTGAGCTGGCGCTGCACTCCGCTGAATTCCGGATTCGCGGAGGAGTTTACAAGCTGATCTCTTTTCAGAATATTCAATCGGAATTGGAGGAGAAAGAGCTTGAATCATGGCAGAACATCACAAAAGTTCTCGCACATGAAATTATGAACTCCATAACTCCTATTGCATCCCTCTCTTCAACGGTGCACTCCCTGATTCAGTCTGAGGCCGTTCATGACGGAGACCGGTCGTCCATTGACAGGGAAACGCTTCAGGATATTGATGAAGCGCTCCAGACAATCAATAACCGCTGCCACGGTCTGATGCGTTTTGTAAACTCCTACAGGGATTTCACCCAGATTCCGGAACCGGATGCTGAATCGTTTGAAGTAGAACGGCTGCTTGCCAGGGTGATTCAGCTGATGAAAGGAGAATTTGAAAACCGGCGGGTGGAGAGCGAAACCATAACCGAACCGCCGGACCTACAGCTGTTTGCCGACCCCCAGCTGATAGAGCAGGTGATCATCAATATCACAAAAAATGCCCTTCAGGTTCTGGAAGGATGTGAGGGTGCCCGGGTTCGGTTCAGGGCCGGAATAAACGATGCCGGAAGAGTTGAAATCAGTATTGAGGATAATGGTCCGGGCATGGAGAAGGAAATTCTAAACCGCATTTTTATTCCCTTTTACACCACCCCGTCCGGCAATCAGCCCGTACACGGAAGCGGAATCGGTCTTAGCCTTTCCAGGCAAATCATGCGAAACCACGGCGGCTCACTGCATGCGGAAAGTGAACCGGGTAAAGGGACTGTGTTTACGATGAGGTTTTGAGGATTTAGTTTGTGGTTAGTTGCTGGCAAATAGTTGTTTTTTGTTGAAGCCTTGTTCAGTATCCAATTGGCAGTTGGCATTTTGCAGTTCGCAACTTTTGACAAGAGTGAATGAAGCGAACATGATTTAAACTACGTATTTGATACTTCCCGATTCTATTCCTGAGTGAAATGGTAAGAGTTGCCAATTGAAAACTGCCAACTGCTTGACTATCCTTTGTAAACCACTACTTCACATCGAACCCGGTCTGCTTCAAAGCACCCTGTGCCTGAGTGACGGAAGCCGTTTTCGAACCTCATCCAGAGCCCCACGGTCGAATTCTGCGGTTACAAAACCGGGTTTATCATTGCTATCCAATACGGCGAGCACCTCGCCCCAGGGATCAATGATCATAGAATGACCCCACGTTTTTCGATGGGTTCCGTGCAGTCCGCACTGGGCGGGAGCCATCACATAGCAGCTGTTTTCAATGGCTCTTGCCCGAAGCAACACTTCCCAATGTGCTTCACCGGTTGGCCGGGTGAATGCGGAGGGAACGGCTATCAGGTCTGCACCCTGAATAACCAGACGTCTGTAAAGCTCCGGAAACCGAATGTCATAGCAGATTGTGAGACCTGTTGCAGGCATTTGTTCGTTATCAGGCTTATATACCACCGCTTCAGCCTTGCCGGCTTCCACGGTTTCAGACTCCCGCCAGGTCTCCTCATCCGAAAGATCCACATCGAACAGGTGAATTTTATCATATGAGGCGACAAAGTCGCCATTTGGATCTACAACAACCGCACGGTTGAATACCTTCCCTTTTCCGGCAGGCACCGGATAGCCGCCGCCAAGGATTGTCGCACCAAATTCCCTTGACCAGTCAGGCAGTGCTTTTTCCACTTTGCCTGAGATCTCGGCTGCCTGCTCCAGCTTCTGTTTTTCGTCTCCCAGAAACGCAAAGTTCTCCGGCAGAGAGATAAAGACGGCCCCGGAATCGGCGGCCTGCTTAACCCACCCGTATGCTTGTTCCAGACTTTGATCGGTGTCGGGCTGACTATTAAGCTGTACCGCCGCTATTTTGACTTTATCCATGGTCTGTTCTGTTCCGTTATCAGAAGATATGCGGTTTAATTTACCTGCGGTATTACCGTGGCCTGCCATGCAACGGCTTTCCACTCACCATTCCGTTTCTGAAAGGTTCCAGTATTATAGTAATACCGGGTTCCTTCCTCTCCCGGAGTATTGAACCGCGCAATCAGTCGGAATGCCACAACGGCCATATCATCATATACATTTATCTGCACCTGATCGGCATCATATTCCGTTTCAGGCTCCACCGACCTGTCGGGCGTGCCGCTCAGTCCGTTCATAATAACTGCCTTTCCGTTTCGGGTACCGTTTGAACCGGTATAGATAAGGTCTTCGGCCCAAAAGCGGTTGTGGGTTGCAGGATCATCATAGGATGCGCCCTCCAGAAAATCATAAAGCAGCGTTGAAAGAAGCTCTTTTTCATCCTCATTATCATTCGATTGTGCGATGACCAAAGCGGGTACACTGATACATGCACAAAGCAGGAGCAACAGAACAGGTGTCAATCTTTTCATCAGAGGTCTGGCGATTTGGAGTCAGGTTGATTGGAATCATTATGATATGAAAACGGGGCCATTAAACAAATTTCGGGGCAGGAGGGGTGAATCCCCCGATCGTGTATGAAGCCCAGCGTCCGCTGGACTGAGTTCAGAGTGGCGATCCGGGTTGCCCGCCCAAGACCCAATTCCTTTGACAAAAGGACGACACACCCAAGCCGGTGCTTAAGCTCCGGCGATCAGGTTCGAGAGATGAACCCCAACATCCGCTGGACTGAGTTCAGGGTGGTGATCCTGAGTGCCCGCCCAACATCCAAGTCCTTTGACAAAAGGACGACACACCCAAGCCGGTGTTTTAGCTCCGGCGATCAGGTTCGAGAGATGAACCCCATCATCCGCTGGACTGAGTTCAAGCTGGCGATCCGGTTTGCCCTCCCAACATCCAAGTCCTTCGACAAAGGACGACATACACAAGTCGGTGCTTCAGCTCCGGCGATCAGGTTCAAGGGATAAATCCCATCATCCACTGGACTGAGTTCAGGGCGGCGATCCGGGTTGCCGGCCCAACATCCAAGTCCTTTGGCAAAAGGACGACACACCCAAGCCGGCGCTTTAGCCCCGGCGCTTGAGGTGAGGAAAATCAGCCAGCCCGTTCCGCCATTTCCATCCAAATCATCGTTTTCTCATCAATCTCTTCCGCAAGGGAAGCATAGCGTTCAGAGCTTTCACGAATCTCATCCGGATTCAGGCTCCCGCTGCCCAGATTTTTTTCTATATCCGATTTTTCTGCCTCGAGCTCTTCGATCTGCTTTTCAAGTTTTTTGAACTCTTTCTGCTCACTATATGACAGCTTTGATGGGTTGCTGTTTTTTTCTTCCGGCTGTTTTTTATTCGGAACCTTCACCGACTCTGACTCACGTTTTTCACGCTTTTTAGCTGCTTCTTCATCCTCTTTCATCTGGCGGTATTCAAGGTAGGTCCCGTGGTGGTCGCGAATCACTCCGTTACCTTCGAAGACAAAGTAGTGATCAGAAAGTTTATCCATAAAAAAACGATCGTGTGACACCAGAATCAGGCAGCCCCCAAATCCGAGCAAAAATTCCTCCAGTTTCTGGAGGGTGTACAGATCCAGATCATTGGTAGGCTCATCCAAAATGAGAAAATTGGGATTTTGAATAAGCACCATCATCAAAGCAAGCCTTCTGCGCTCACCCCCACTCAGCTTCTCAACCGGGGTGTATTGCAGCGAACCGGGAAACATAAAGTGCTCCAGAAATTGTGTGGCTGAGAGCTGAGTGCCGTCGGCCATCATAATCACGGATGCTACATCCTTAATGATATCAATTGCACGTCTGCCCTCCTCAAACGAAGTTTCCTGCTGCCGGTAGTGCCCGAACTGTATGGTTGCACCTGTTTTTACTGTTCCTGCATCGGGCTCCGCCTCTCCGGTTATGATCTTCAGAAAAGTGCTTTTTCCAACGCCGTTACTCCCGATTATTCCTATCCGCTCCCCTTTGTTGAATGAGTAGCTGAAATCACTCAGCAGAACTGTATCACCATAGGCCTTACTGATATGTTCCAGCTCCAGTACCTGGCCGCCTATGCGCTGCATCGACACATCAAGCTCCAGCTCCGTCGTGTCTTTTGATCGGCCTGCTTTCTCTTTGGTTTCGTAAAATGCGTCGATCCTTGATTTTGACTTGCCTGTTCGCGCTTTAGGCTGTCGCCGCATCCACTCAAGCTCCTTCTTATAGAGCTGGCCGGCTTTTCTGATTCCCGCCTGTTCAACCTCCTCGCGTTCTGCTTTTTTCCTGAGGTAGTATGCATAGTTACCCTTGTGATGGTAGAGGTTGCCTGCATCCATCTCAATTATATGATTGCAAACCCTGTCGAGAAAGTAGCGATCATGCGTCACCATCAAGAAAGTAATGTTTGACGCTGAAAGATATTCTTCCAGCCACTCGATCATATCGATATCAAGATGGTTGGTGGGTTCATCAAAGATCAGAAGATCCGGGTTGCCGATCAGTGTAAATGCAAGGGCTACGCGTTTTCTTTCACCACCCGAAAGCGTACTTATAGTGCGTTTAAGATCGTGAATATCCAGCTTGCTTAGGATCTGTTCCATCCGCTGTTCATAATCCCATCCGCCGACGCTGTCCATTTCTGCCACAGCATTCATGTAGGCCTTCTGAGTTTTTTCGTTAAAGTCGGCTGCCTGTGCCTCCACAGCTTCCTCATAGCGCCGCACAGTCTGAGCAATATCCGAATCACCCTGAGTGATATACTGCCTGATAGACATGCCGGGCTCCAGTTCAGGTTCCTGTTCCAGGTAGCCCAACCGGATATTATTTTGAAGCATCACCTTGCCCGAATCCTGAACCTCCCCGCCGGCGATAATCTTCAAGAGCGTCGATTTACCTGTGCCGTTTGGTGCTATTAGGGCGGTTTTATCTCCTCTTGAGATTCCAAATGTGATATGTTCAAACAAAACCTTCGTTCCAAAATTCTTGGACAGGTTTTCAACAGTGAGATATGTCATTCAGCTATATGGGGGCAAAAAATGTTTGATGATCAGTAAACGGTTTTAAAAATAGGATATTTTTGTCAACTCTTTATGCGATCTGTCACGAGGGTTAAAACCGACCTGACAGCATTTCCTGTGCTTTTCCGGAATTCTGTCAGCGTCGGGACGGTCTCGATTCTCGATTTTGCCGAAAACTGCATTCCAAGTCCAAACGGTACCCGACACTGTCAGAACCGGTGGGTGCTGACAGTCCGGGGGGAAGTTCCTTGTTGAAAATCACAGTACACTCGATTAGATTTATAGAAATAAAAATTGAGAGAAAACTATACCAAAATAATATGGTACCAATCGAAGAGGGGAACTTCTACCATCTGTATAACCGGGGAGCAAATAGATCAAAAATATTTTGGTCTGATTCGGATTTTAGAAAGTTTATCGAGCTTTATCGCTTTTATTTATACCCTGCTGTTGAGACTTACTCCTGGTGTTTGTTGAGAAATCATTTCCATTTCCTGGTCAGGGTAAGAACGAAAGAAGATCAAACAGAGCTTTTTAAACGTGACCGCGAACTTTTTAAGGCCGGATTCTTTCATGGAAAATTAAATCCTGCAACCAGTCCTTACAATGTATCAAGGCAGTTGAGCCACCTCATGAATCGTTACACAAGATTCATCAATAAAAAGAGACAGCGATCCGGAACACTGATCCAGGGACCGATTAAAAGGAAACATATAGCAAATGAGGCTTATTTTTTAAACTTAATCTGCTATATACATAAAAATCCCATTCATCATGGCATTGTGGATAATTATAGCAGCTACCTACACTCATCTTACAAAGACATAATTGGCACCCATCCAACTTTTATGGAAAGAGATAAGATTCATGATCTTTTTGGAGGGATACATGGCTTTTTATCAGCACATCAGGAATATAAGCTAGATATGGATATCGATTAGAAATATTACCAGAGCTACATTTCAAGCCCTAACGGTGCCCAACGCTGTCAGATCCGGTGGGTGCTGACAGGTTGGGGTTACTTACTCCCCGCGCAAGCTGTCTGTGGGATTGAGCAGGGCGGCTTTGACCGATTGTGAACTGATGGTAAGGAGGCTGATCGCCATGGTTACTATCAGGCTTGCTATAAACGTGAGAATCAAATAGCGGGCGATACTGATCTGATAGGGAAACAAGTCAAGCCATCTGCTGATACCGATCCACACCAGCGGCAGCGCAACCAGGTGCCCGGCCACAACCAGTTTCAGGTAGTCTTTCGACAGCAGCATGAAAACGCCGGGTGCCGAGAGGCCCAGCGTTTTTCTAATTGCGATCTCTTTTTTGCGCCGGTTCACTGAGTAGGAAATCAGCCCCAAAAGTCCCAGGCATCCGACCAATATGGCGAGTGCCGAGAAGGTGCCCAGAACTCCGGCCAGTTTCTCCTCACTGCTGTAGATCTGGTTCAGCCGATCGTCCAAAAAGAAGTAGTCAAACGAATGTGTACGATCCACACTTCCCCAGATCTCCTGAAGTTCGGCGATGGCATCAGAGGGATCGCCGGGTGCCAGCCTGATTTTCATGTATTCAATATTCGAAACAAACTGGCTCAGATTTGCAGGCAGCTCCATAATGAGCGGTTCCAGTTCGCGTCGAAGCTGGGTGTGGTGAAAGTTTTCAGTTACACCGATCACGGACATCACCTGCTCCTCAAAGCGAAAACTTTTGCCGATGGCATCAGCGGGTTCACCCCAGTTCAGATAATCAACCATCTCGCGGTTTATCAGCACCGCCTGAGATTCATCGGTCTGAAATTCACGGGAAAATGTTCTGCCCGCCAGCAGCGGAATATTCAGCGTTTCCAGAAAGTCGTGCAGCACAAAAATCTTTGCAAATGAGGGTGTGTCATCCGCAGAGAACCCTTCAGGCGTGATGTTGTAGGTCAGAAAGTCTTCATCGCCCATTACCATTTTTGAACCGGTTACACTAACAACGCCTGAATGCGCCAGTGCACGCTCCTTGAAGGCATCATAGGACCACACCGCACTGGTCATGGCCATCGGCACCACAAGCACCTGCTCCTTGTCAAATCCCATGTCTTTCTGCTGAAGATAATTGTATTGAAACCACGACATGGAAGTGGCAACCAATAGAAACGCGGTTATCGAAAATTGAAATACCACGAGAAACTTCCGGACCCTTTCACCATTCTTACCGGCTGCAAGCTTGCCCCTGAGGCTTTCAATGGGGCGCAGCGAAGAAAGAACCGTTGACGGATAGAAACCTGATAAGGCCGATACAATCAGAATGAAAATCAGAAATATGCCAATCCATTGAAAAGCACCAACCCCCGAAAGCGTAATTTCACGTCCCGTAAATACCGAAAATAGCGGTTGAGCAGCTGCAAGCAGTACAGCTGCCAGGATTACGGCAAACAGGATGTAGATCATCGATTCCAGAATGAACTGAAAGATCAGGGCTCTCCTTTCGGCCCCCAATACTTTTCTCATACCCACTTCCCTCGAGCGATACATGGCCCCGGCTGTGGATAAGTTGATGAAATTAATGCATGCGATTACCAGAATAAGAAGCGCGATACCTGAGAACAGCCATACATTCGCATAGCTGCTGTTGGGAGCAATTTCAGCCTCAAGGTCCGAGTGAAGCCAGATATCCGTCAGTGCCTGAAGATTGAGTTCAACGGTTTCCGTTTCCGTGAAAAATTCCGCGTAGTACTGATCTGTAAATTCACCAAAACGCTGCAATAGACCATCAGGTTGCGAACCTTCGGTTAGAAGAATATATGTCCATACCGGGTTGGATCTCCATCTCGATGTGAGCTCATCGTAATTCCGCCACATTCCCCGTAAGCTTTCGAACGAAGCCAGCATCTCCGGACGAAAATGGCTGTTAACGGGCCATTCGTCCATCACAGCGGTCACGGTAAGAGCAATCCGGCCTTCCAGTGCCAGCGTCTCTCCCACCGGGTTATCATCCCCGAAATAGAGGCTCGCAATTTCTTCGGTTATGATTACCGTGTTGGGCGCATCCAGCCCTCCCTCGGGATCACCGGACAGAATATTAACGTCAAACAGTTTCATAACGGATGCATCTGTAAAATAGAACCGGTCCTGCCGTACAATTTGTCGGTTTTTGGGATTCGAAATGGAGATTCTATCCTGTCGCAGGTTATAAAACCGTACCCCATCCTCTACCATTGCCGGGAAATCATTGATAAGCGCATCTTTCAGAGGAAACGGCGTGGTAGCCGCCTCGCCGGCTTCACCTTCAAATACAATCGATTGGCTCACCCTGTACAGCCTGTCTGCATGAGTATATTCACGATCGAAGGATCGTTCATCGACTACATAAAGTGCGATCAGAACGCAACAGGCTATCCCAACTCCAAGACCTACCACATTGATCAGGGTATAGACAGGATTCTTCCTGCTGTTTCGGAGTGCAATCTTTAGATAGTTTTTTAACATGCAATCGGATTATCCCTTCATAACACCTTTATCTTGACAAGAGAAAATTTCATTCAAAGTGTTACAAGTTTGCCGGCCCAGATTCATTAATAAGAAATTTCTAATGAACCGGCATTGATCAGAGCTCTTATCCTGATGGTGCGTAGGGGTATAGCTACTCCGGATAAAACCTATTTCACTGTGATCAGATATCCGGCCGGAATACCCGGCTGATCGCGGACGGGAAAAGATCCATTCGATTCTTACCTTTCAAACCATGTACGACCCGACTTTTATGCTGAAGCTTGTGCAAGCCAGAATGCCCTTCGGAAGGTTCAAGAATCGTTATATTACCGAACTTCCGGTAAGTTACCTGGAGTGGTTTGCAAGAAAGGGATTTCCAAAAGGAGACCTTGGGCAGTATCTCTCAACCATGTACGAGATAAAGATTAACGGGCTCGAATCCATTCTCACCCCCATTATCCGTTCCGGGAGAAAAAATACCGAATGACTTCAATCCCTGTTTGGTTTTCACAGTCCCTTAGTATTATTTCCTTACTATTCGCGCTATTCCATTTTTCCAAATGCACAAATTAAGACACCATGCTAGTTCTTGTTATCAACTGCGGCAGTTCTTCTGTTAAGTACAATCTCATTGAAACATCAGACGAAACAGATATTTGCAAGGGACTGATTGAACGAATTGGTGCCGTTACGTCTATCGTAAAACATGAGCCGACTGACAAAAAACACACCAAGCATACGCGCGTCATATCCAACCACGGTGAAGCGCTGCAGGAGATTATGAGTTATCTGCTGAATCCGGATAATGAAATCATCTCTTCTCCGGCCGATATCAAGGCAGTGGGGCATCGCGTGGTGCACGGAGGCGAAATGTTCAAGGACTCGGTGCTGATTGACGATGATGTAACCGAAGCGATCGAGCACGCTTTCGACCTGGCGCCGCTTCACAATCCACCGAACCTGAAGGGAATCGAAGCAGCAAAACAGCATCTGCCCGATGTTCCGCACGTTGCCGTTTTTGATACGGCTTTTCATCACTCGCTGCCGCCGCACGCGTACCTGTACGGTATTCCGAACCGCCTCTACCGCCGCTATAAAATAAGGCGTTACGGGTTTCACGGAACCTCCCACTACTACGTAAGCCGCCAATACTACAAGGTAACGGACAAGCCCGTAGCCGATACGAAGGTTATCACCTGTCACCTGGGCAATGGCGCATCCGTTGCCGCCATAGACGGCGGTAATTCGATTGACACCTCTATGGGTTTTACGCCGCTGTCAGGACTGGTGATGGGCACGCGAAGCGGTGATATCGACCCTTCCATTCTTTTCTACATTGTTGAGAAAGAGGAGCTGCCCTTGAACAGCCTGCATGCACTTCTGAATCGACACAGTGGCCTTCTTGGACTCAGCGGATATGCCAGCGACATGCGCGATCTGATATCGGAAGCGAATAACGGAGACCGCAGATGTCAGCAGGCAATTGATGTGTTTTGTTACCGGATTAAACAGTATATAGGCTCCTATATCGCATCCCTGAACGGATGCGATGCCATAATTTTTACTGCCGGAATTGGCGAGAACTCACCGCTGATCCGGAAACAGTCGCTTCAGGATATGGAGTACCTGGGAATCAAAATTGATGACAGCCTGAATCAGAATGCAAAGTCGGGTGCGGTTCAGCGAATCAGCGCTTCCGATTCAAAAACTGAAGTTTATGTTGTTCCCACCAACGAAGAACTTGTAATAGCCATCGACACCGCAAAAATTGCGCAGGCTACCAATCAGTCTCCCTGGCTCTAACTCCTGACCGGTCAGTTCATCATGTCGGCAATGGTCTCCAGTTTTTCAGCCAGTCGGCTCACCGCATTCCGGAACCGATCCACTTCCCGGTTAAGCTCTTCGTCGCTGCGGCTGTCCTCAAGTGTGTAACGGATTCCGGGCAGCATCCATGAAGCATATCCGCTCCACGGATCGGTGGATGAGTAAAGTGACTGCTGCCAGCGGCTGAACGGCAGGCCCTCTTCTTCCAGAAAAGAACGCTCCAGGCTGATCATCTCCCGGTTGATTTGTTCGAGAAGCTCCTTACCCGGCCCGGAATCCAAAAAGACCTTCATTCCATTCTCTATCTCTCTGGCCGCTGCCTCCACCCTGCTTAATTCATCTCTTAACTCCGCCGTTTCCACGGCTCGATCGAGCTCTTCCGCTCTATTCAGAATCGACTCCACATGGCCCGACATATCCGATGCATAGCGATTCAGGTCGTATGGAAGTATACCGGCATTGGCAAATCGAAGGGCCGTAACGCCATAGACTCCTGCAAGGGTTGGACCATACTGAAACGTGCTGTCAATAAACGATTCATAGAAATGAAACGAATCGTAATTGGAGTGGTAGATGGGCACATTGCCTGAAATAGACAATCCTGCTGATGGCACTCCGGCGTGCATATACAGGCCAACATGGTCGGAACCGCCGCCCAGGTTTCCAATGCCCGGTTCATCCTGTTGCGGTCTGATCCACGATTCATAAACCGTAGAGTCCGTATCGGGATGCGGTACCGCTTTGGATGCCTCCATGATGGCTTTTTTGAGTGATGGAGACGATGACGCCCTGAAATTGGGTCCCGTTACCGACATGTCTGCATTCAGATAGAGAATGGCATTTTCATGAAGCTCCTGTTTCAGCTCTTCCACCCATTCCGATGAACCGATCAGCATAAACTCTTCGGCATCCCAGTGGGCGATCATAATGCTTCTTTTTGGCCTGTAGCCGTTATTGACAAGCTCGCCCAGGCTTTCGGCAAGCGTGAGCAGCATGGCGGTGCCGCTGTTCGGATCAGTTGCACCAAACCCCCATGCATCGTGATGAGATCCCAGAATAATCCATTGATCCGGGTATTCACTGCCCGTTACCGTTCCGGTTACATTAGTTATGCGCGTATACTCTTTTGGCTGATCCACGGATACATTTACGGTCAATTCCGGTCCACCCGTCAATCGGTAGGTATAGGGCAGGCCTCCCTGCCAGCCCGACGGTACCGCCGGCCCTTCCATTCGGGAAAAGATCTCTTTGGCCGCGCCATACCCAATCGGGGCAACCGGTATGGTGTGAAAGGCAACGTCCTGCGAATCGAGACGCTGAGGGGTGTCATCGTTATCCAGGGGCAGTGCAGGCTCAAAGGGAGTAAGCGGATCACCGTAATAGTCGAGAGTTAGAAGGGAACCCCGCTGTATGGTGCTTTCGCTGCTGTGGCGGCCTTCGGGATACGTAAGGCCACTCATGTAACCGCCGTTTTCCGGATCGGTATAAATGATCAGCCCGGCCGCACCTGCTTCCTCCGCAAACTTTGCCTTGTATCCTCTGAAATTACCGCCATAGCGTGCAATTACAATTTTGCCGGTTACATCAATTCCCAACTCTTTCAGGCGCATAAAATCTTCCCTTGTTCCGAAATTTGCATACACAATCTCACCGGATGCTTCACCCGAGCCGCTGTAGGCGTTCCATCCGTGCACCAGCTCCGGGTGATCGGTGTAGGGATCCTCGTCCAGGATATACTCCTGGTTGTTCAGCGGCATTCGTATGGGGCGCACAATGGAAACACTGACATTTCCGGGTTTGGGCATCCATGCATCATAATCATAGTGATCAACTTTCAGGCCGGCTTCTTCCATTACGCGGCTCATATATTCAATTACATCACGGCTTCCTGCCGTGCCTGCAATGTGAGGCCTTTGCGTTAGCCGGTACAGATGTTCCCTGTACTTCTCAGGGGTATTCTTTCTGATTAGCATCTGCTCTGCCTCCAGCTGCCATTCGGCACGGTCTGTTCGGAATCCTTCCAGGCTGCCGTTTTGAGCCTGAGCCTGCAATGCTGCCGGGAGAAGAGTCAGGATAAGTGAGGATGTAAGTAAAGTGAGGATGTAATTTATCATAAGTACTGACTGATGACAGATAATTTAAAATTGTAGGGTGCGCTAAGAGTACTACAGAATCTGCAAAAAAATAATTAATTATCTGTTTCTGGGTATGAGTGTGGCGCTGATAACCTCATCCTGCCGGGTTCGGATGTTTTGCAGGATCTCTTCTGAGGGTTCAGAAGCAAGCTGAATGGTACAGCATGCGGTTTTTTTCCCATCAAAAATCACATTCTCAAGTTCCTGGGCATTGATATCGGCCAGCTTCAGTTCGCTCATTACATTAGCGATTACGCCCGGCTTGTCGAAGTGGCGGACCACCAGCTGCCAGGGTGCTTCCGTATGCTCGCAGCGGTTCAGCCAGTTTCTCACTTTGCCTTCTTTCATATAGCCCCTGACAATATCAACGGCATCATTCGCAACCGCCAGCTGGGCTTGTGTTGTGCTGGCTCCGATGTGGTGGGTGATATATACGTTATCAAGTGACTGAAAACGGCTGCTGAATTCCCCTTCCTTGAACTCCGGTTCATCCTCGAAAACGTCCAGTCCGGCCCGCAGCCTTCCGTTCTTTAACTCGTCAAAGAGCGCCTCTTCATCCACCACCTCAGCCCTTGAGGTGTTGATCAGCATACCGCCGTCTTTCAAATTTTCAAGCACCTCTTTTGAAACAGCTCCCCGCGTATCCTTATTGAGGGCCAGGTGAACGCTCAGAATGTCACAAGTGTCCGCAACGGTGGAGATGCTGTCTGCATACATGATGTCCATCTGTTCCGCCTCATCCGGCGTAAGGGATCTGGACCAGGCCACAACGGGCATTCCAAATGATTTGGCCCGTTTAATTACTTCACGACCTATCCGGCCGGTTCCCACAATGCCCAGAGTTTTTCCAAACAGCCCGTCGGCCTTGCTGTACGACGCTTTGTTCCATTGACCCTTTCTGAAATCCGATACATTATCCGGTATGGATCGGTCCAGTGAGAGGATCAGCCCCAAAGTGAGCTCCGCCACAGCAATGGCATTTTTACCCGGGCAATTTGCCACATAAATACCCTTGTCGCTGGCGGCAGACATGTCAATATTGTTTACGCCGGCGCCGGCCCTTACGATCAGGCTCAATTCCGGACTGTTGTCAATGCATTTCTTACTGACCACAGTTGATCTTACAATCAACACCTGAATATCTTTTAAGCCCTTATCAAGCTGTTCCGCAGTTGCCCCGGGCTCATCGGTGACCCCCAGGCCCAGATTTTTAAGCTCATCAACCGCTTCCCCGGGAAGTTTATCTGCTACGAATACATTCATCTGAGTCTCCTGTTATGGTACATGTTATGGTTTTGGAGTAATGTAGTGAAACACCGACGTTTCCTGAAAGAAACTTATGTTAACTCTTGCATGGGTCCCGGGGCAGGCTTATTTTGATACTAAAAATTTAGTATGAGTATTAAATCGCTGCTTTCAATACCCCTGCTGCTCATTTTTATGAGCGGATGCACGCTCTTCAGGCCATCCATCCAATCTCAACTGACCCCCATGGAAATGACTCGTATTCAGGGAGGCACCTTTACTATGGGAGATGTTTTCGAGGAGGGCAATGATGACTCACT
Source organism: Rhodohalobacter mucosus (assembly GCF_003150675.1). Lineage (NCBI taxonomy): Bacteria > Pseudomonadati > Balneolota > Balneolia > Balneolales > Balneolaceae > Rhodohalobacter > Rhodohalobacter mucosus. The sequence goes on from NZ_QGGB01000002.1 coordinate 458,100, forward strand.
GCCGCTTCATGAAGTGATCTTAAACGATTTCTATATCGGTACTTTTGAGGTAACCTATCAGCAATTCGATACTTTTGCGGATGTCACCAACCGGTCCCGGCCGCGCGATGACGGTCGGGGAAGAGGGAGCCGTGCTGTCGTTTATGTTGACTGGTACGATGCAGTTGACTTTTGCAAAACCTACGGATACCGTCTGCCGACCGAGCAGGAGTGGGAATACGCGGCGAGGTCCGGTGGTCTGAATCATCTCTATTCAGGCACGAGCAATCCCGACAGCCTCACGCATTATGCACGCTACTCCGACAACAGCGGAGCCTACACATTTGATGTGGGGACCAAGAGGCCCAACGATCTGGGGCTTTACGATATGAGCGGAAATGTATCGGAATTTGTAGGCGATTATTATCCATTCTTCAAAACCGATCCCGATTCCATTGAGTACTATCCGCTGGACGAAAGGGGCATGAGGGTAATACGCGGAGGAAGCTTTAACAGCTCACCCGAAAATGTTCTCAGAACCTACTGGAGAGTCGGGGTGCTGGCGGAACTGGGAGATCACACGCTTGGGTTCCGATGTGCCGTCTCAGCCGATGAGCGCTGAATAGCGTGAGACGGATTGTGCAAATTATCTAATTTTCTTTTACACCCACAGCCCTGATTGCATACGGCATTGCTTCCAGCCGCTCTTTCTGAATCGGCTGGCCTGTTTCCACGCAAATACCGTAGTTACCGCTGCCGATACGGTCGAGTGCTACAATGATCTGATCAAGTTTCTCTCTGTTCCTTTCGATAGACAGCATCACCTGCTCCTTATTCACTTCTCGCGTCGCCAGATCCCCCTGATGGTGGTCCTGAGAAGACTGCAGATCATCCGCATCTCCGCTGTAATCCTCATATCGTTCTTCCAGGGTTTGAATCTCTTTTTCGGTTTCCTCTTTCATTTTCAACAGTCGCTGTTCAAAATGAGCAAGTTCTTTTTCGGTAAGTGGTGAATTATCGGCTACTGATTGATTCATATCAAAAATATTGTGTTCTAAGTTATATGCCCCTATTAAATCAATGAACCTCAGATAGATATCGTTTCATCAAGCCATTGTCCTTTTTGCTTCTACCTATTACAGTATGCGCTCCTCACAGACCAAATCCACATAAAGAAAAGCCCGGCGGGGCTTATTTATCCATTCATAAAAAAAGCACCGAAGATTTCTCCCCGGTGCTCTTTTTGCACTATACTGTTGTACCAAAATCAGCTTCTCAGCACTGTGGCCCCGTATAGGTAGGATTCTGGCACATATTTGGGTTTACGTCAATTTCGCGACGCGGTATCGGCAGCACCAGCTTGGGATCATCATATGGCCTTGCACCGACGTTTCTCTGTGTGCGCTTGATGTCGTGGAGCAGGTTGCCTTCAAACATCAGTTCGAGTTTGCGCTCAAGAAGAATCGCATCCAGATCCAGATCTGCCGGAGCCAGAGGTGCCAGATTTACGCGATCGCGGATCAGGTTGATGTCGTCCAGCGGCTCATCGCCTACGGCTTCACCAAGACGGAAGTTACCCTCCGCACGGGTCAGATACATCTCAGCAAGCCTGATGATATTTACATTATCATCCACGGCCCTGTTCCACTTGCCTGATCGAATGGTAACGCCATCGTCAGGATCGATGTAGAAAAGGTTAAGCCTGTCGTCTGCCGCCTCATACTCATCCAGATGCTGCTGGTTCACCGCAATGTCTCCGCGGCTGGCTGAGCTGTAAAAGGTAAAGAGACTGTTCACGCCATCCTGTGCACTGTTCTGCATGGCAAAGATATCTTCGGATGTATTTTCCGGCTGGTTGAACACGTCCGCAAAAGTCGGCCGCAGTGAGTACAGGCCGGAACCAATCACCCGGTCGGCTTCATCGCGTGCAGGACCGTATTCACCCCTCTGCAGATGAACCCGTGAAAGCACCGCACTTGCAACCATGGAGTTTACGTAGAAGCTTCGCTCAGGGTTTACGTCATCCAGAAGGTTTTTCGCATCCGTCAGGTCCGCAATGATCTGATTGTAAACCTCATCAACGGTCGACCTGGATACGTTGGCCTCTTCACCGATCTCGGTCGTTGGTTCCAGGACCAGCGGCACACCGGCCTGGCCGTTCGCCTGACCCGCCTCGTAGGGGTCTGCATAGAGCCGAACCAGTTCGAAGTAAACCATTGCACGGATCAGCTTGGCTTCACCCTCAACGCGATCACGCTCTGCGCCTTCCAGCAGATCAAGTGCGGAAAGCACGTTGTTTGTGATATTGATGGCATCGTAGGAAGCATTCCATGTTGCCGTCAGCTGTCCGTTATCATAGAGCTGATTTTTGGACCATATCTCACGAGGAGCAAAGAAAGTTCCCGTAAAGTCGAACTCACCTGCAGCTGCAAGAAAATCGGCCGTCATCATGTACCAGCCTCCGTAGAGGTCATCATCACCTATAGCGTCATAGGCTCCCACCAATACGGATTTTACGTTGGTTGCGTTTGTCAGCGCCTGTTCGGAAGCAATGGACTGGTTAGGGTCCACATCCAGCAGGCTGTCACAACCCTGAAAAAAGAGCAGGGCTGTTGCAAGTACAAATAATATTGATTTGATGTTCTTCATAGTCATAGACCTTAAAAATGTTTTAAAGGATATCCGTTAAAATCCGATGTTGACACCGAAAGAAATGGTTCTGGCCTGCGGTGCAGAGTAGAAATCATTTCCGATGTTCAGGTTATCCGACTGATCGTACAGGTCAGTGTTAACCTCCGGATCCCATCCTTCATAATCGGTGAAGGTCAGCAGATTCAGTCCGGTTACGTAGAAACGCACCCGTCTCAGATTCATCCGATTCAGTACGCTCTGAGGCAGGGTATAACCCAGAACTACATTTTTGAGCCTCAGGTAAGAACCGTCGGAAATGTATCGTGATGACGGATTTGAACCGTTTGATCCAAAGAGCCTTGCTTCGGGCACATCCGTGATATCACCCGGATTTTGCCATCTGTTCAGCTGATCGACGGTCTGATTATCAAAGAAATCACCGTTGGCCGACTGATAGCGTCCGCCACCGTTGTAGATATCATTCCCGTAAACGAACTGTAACAGCACATTGAGGTCAAAGTTTCTGAAGTTGAACCGGTTGCCAAGTCCACCGATAAAGTCAGGATTCGGATCACCGATTACCACATCATTTGCATCCCCATAGGAGTTCGTGGTGCCGGCGCTGTAGTCTTTTCCGTCGGGTGAGTGCAGATAGTAGAGAGCATCACCGTTATCAGGATCCACACCTGCATACTCTTTGCCGAACATGACGGCAATCGGCTGTCCTTCAACGGCGCGGTTCAGGAAACCTCCTTCAATAATTTGTCCATCAAGATCTGTAATCTTATTCTCGTTGAACGCAATGTTGAAGCTGGTTGTCCACTGGAATTCACCCACCAGGTTGTGCGTGTTCAGAACGAACTCAAAACCGTTATTTTCAAGCTCACCCACGTTTCGCAGCTGGCTTGTGAAACCGGTCGTTGCCGGCACATTCACGTTCAGGAGAAGGTCGTCGGTTTTCTTAATGTAGTAATCGATCTCACCGCTTACCCGGTCGCCAAGCATCTCGTAATCCAGGCCGAAGTTATACTGGGTGGTACGCTCCCATTGAAGGTCCGGATTTGGCGTCTGGCTTGGTACCAGACCAGATGTACCGGCATATCCTGACCCGGCGTAAAGGCCAAGTGACGGGAAGTTACCGATGTTGGCGTTTCCTGTAATACCGTAGCTTGCACGCAATTTCAGGAATGTCAGAAAACCGATGTCATTCAGAAAATCCTCCCTGGTCAGAATCCAGCCGGCTGAAAAAGCCGGGAAGAAACCATAACGGGAATTTTCACCAAACCGCGACGAACCGTCAACCCTTGCACTTGCCGAGAAGAGATATCTGTCTTTAAAGGTATAGTTACCTCTTGAGAAGTACGACAGGAAACGGAAGGTTGTCAGTGAAGATGAACCGCCCGTAATTTCAGCGGCACTTGCCAGTTTTCGGAAACTGTCGGTAGGGAAGTTGGTTCCGGATACGAACGTCAGATACCGGTCGGAGTTCTGGTAGCTCATACCCGCAACAGCCGTCAGGTCGTGATTTTCACCAAACTGTGCATTCCATGTGAGATAGTTATTGGTTGTGTAGTTCACGATGTTAACAATTCGTGAATCACCGTAACCGCTCGTATTTTCACCCACGTTTGTATTGCTGTCTGCGAAATAGTCCTCATTCTGGAAAAGAAGGTCCAGCCCCAGATCACTTCTGAACTGGAGGTTAGGCAGAATGTTATATTCGGCATAGAGGTTACCCACATTTCGAAATACGGTCTGGTTGTTGTCAACTCCCACCACATGGCGAACGAAGTTATAGTAGAGCGTATTCTCATTGGGAACATCCGTGAAGCCAATCAGGGCGCCGCCGCTGCCGAACTCAGGAGTATACACCGGAGATATCGGTGGCTGAGCAATCGCCTGCAGGGGAGTAGAAAAGGCATTGTCGTTAGAAACCCGAATATTTTCAGTTCTTGTTACACCCAGGTTCATTCCCACATTCAGTTTTTCGGAAGCAGTATGATCCAGGTTGATACGTGCATTGAGTCTGTTAAACTCGTCGCCGCGCACAATTCCTATCTGGTCACTAATACCACCTGAAATAAAGAAGCGGGTATCTTCCGTACCGCCGCTCACCTGAACACTCAGGTCTGTATTGCTGGCATCCTGAAACGATTCATCCTGCCAGTCTATGTCGACTTCACGGTTTTGCCAGTCGGTTCCCTGTGCAAAAAAGTCGAACCAAACCGGTTCCAGATAGCCCGGACCCGACAGGTCACCAAAAGGAGATCTTTCTGCAGCTTCAGTAAAGAGTTCGATATACTCATCCGCATTCAGGAATTCCACCCTGTTTGTGGGAGAACTGACGCCACGTTCAAAAGAGACATTAACCTGCGTTCTGCCGGCCTGGCCACGTTTTGTAGTCACCAGAACCACTCCGTTTGCGGCCCGTGAGCCGTAAATTGCGGCAGCAGCTGCATCTTTAAGAATCTCAATGGAGGCAATATCATCCACGTTCAGGTCACTGAGCGGGTTGGTATCGGCTGTTGTGGACTGGCTTTCCGAGGTTACCGGAATACCATCAATAACATACAGCGGCTGGCTGCTTGCCGACACGGATGATGTACCCCTGACACGTATATTGATTGCCTGTCCCAGCTTACCGTTGCCTTTCTGAATAAACACACCGGGCGCCTGTCCCTGAATGGCAGACTCAAAGCTGTTTACCGGAACTTCCTCAATCTCTCGTGCAGAGATGCTGCTGATGTTACCGGTCATTTGCTCCCTGACGATGGAACCATACCCTGTAACTACCACTTCCGACAGACTTTGCTGATCCATAGAAAGTGTCAGGTTCAGATTCAGGTCCCCGTCAACGTTTAATGTTCTGTTCAGCTGAACATATCCTACGTAGCTGACTCTTAGCGTATATGTTCCTGAGGGAACATCTTCAAACTCAAAATACCCGTCAACATCCGTAGCGGTTCCGAAATTGGTATCGACCAGCAGTACTGTCGCTCCGGGAAGCGGAGTATTCGTACTTTGGTCATACACGGTACCTTCAACGGTGTACTGGGCCTGGGCAACCTGACTGAACGCAAGAACAACAGCCAGAGCACCCAATGCAGAAAGTAACTTTTTTAACATAATCACCTCTTATTGGTTAATGAAATGGACATAGAAAAGACATCATAATGTTACGATATTGTTATGAAGTCTATTGAATACTACGCCGACAATCACTCAAAGTCAATTATTGAGATAAGCTGAACCGGGTTTTAATTGCGAGGGGATTCCTAAAAAGCGCTTTTTAATAATCATAAATTACAATTACTTACAACGAGGAAAGGTTTTACATTTCAGTCTTCACGGATCTAAAAGCGCTTTCCTTGATCAGGAATTATCTCATTCCCGGGATGAGTACGAGTTTCGGCCCTCGTATTGATCACATTCTGAGAAGCCTTTTTCTTAGCAGCGCAAGTCCCGGATTGCCCGGAGCTCCCAGGTGGCTGTACTGTTCTAAGCGAATATCCCGGGGTACTGCATCCTCATGTTTGAGCTCAGCGGCAACCCTGCGGTAGGCTTCCCTGAAAGACAGTCCCTCGTCGCGCACCATGGCATTGGCTTTCTCAGCTGCAAATATTTCGTATGAGCAGGCCTTTCTACATGCTTCCCTGTCGGGCCTTACAGAACGAATCAACAGTTTTGCAGCTTCAAGCAACTCTGAGGTTTTATCTATTGCTTTCAGCACCGGTTCTTTTGTGAGTTGCAAATCGCGGTGATAACCGCTGATAAGATTGGCGGAAACCGTTTGCAGCGTTGATGCGCAGCCAACCACAACAGAATGCCCGCCCCTGATCAGCTCTGCAACGTCCGGATTTTTCTTCTGAGGCATGATTGACGAGCCGGTGCAAACACTAACGTCCAGATCAAAAAAGCCGTAGGCCTCGCTCGAATACTGGATTATATCGGATGCGAGCCTGTTAAGCACGGATGTGATTCCTGCCAGAAACTGAACAAGCTGAAGCTCCACCCACCCCCTCGAAAGCTGTGCCGTGGTGGCGCAAATCAGCGGCCCTTCAAAACCCAGAAGTTCCGATTCGTAAACCCGGTCAATATCAAATGTTGTTCCAAATCCCGCTGCGGTGCCCAGGGGAGACCTGTTAATCAGTTTCTGTATGCCGGCTGCCGATTCGGCCTGCATTATAAGCATTTCAGCAAAACCTCCGGCCCAAAGCCCGATTGTGCTTAACATTGCCTTTCGGGTGTGGGTATATCCGGGCAAAAGAACCTCCCTGTTTTCTTCAGCAAGGCCAAGCAATTCATCTGCACAGCCTTTAACCATTTCCAGTATGTCTCCCAACGTCTCTTTTTCATAGAGCCTCATGGCGGTGAGCACCTGGTCGTTTCTGGATCGCCCTGCATGGATCTTACGCCCCAGCTCCCCCAGCTGTTCGGACAGATGATTTTCGATGGCGGTATGCATATCCTCATCCTCAATCCGGATGACAAATTCACCCTTTTCCCAGATGTTAAGTATCCTGTTTAGTGCTTTTTCCAGTCGCTTATTTTCATCTGCGGTGATGACTTTTGCTTTCAGCAGTGCTTTTGCGTGGGCAACAGATCCCTTAACATCGCAGGGAACCAGTCTTTGATCCAATTCATAATCATTGCCAACAGTAAAAGCCTCCACTTTTTTTGCTGCATCCGAATCAGTGTCCGTGGTTTTTTTTTGCCAAAGCTTTGACATGGATTGTCCGGTTATATGGTTTTAGGTTCAAGGTTAGAGGTTAAAAGTTCAAGACAATCAAAGAAACAGGTCTCTGGCCTGCATGCCGTTCCGGTTCCCGGTAGTGATGAACATCCTCCTCTTATCATATTGTGCAGCCCACAGAACTTATCACCGAAAATTCAAAATCATACAGAAACTAATTCGCCATCGACGGATCCAATCCATCCTGACCCTTCACGTATTTGCCAAACCACTGCAGATATCGTTCATACCGGTCTTTCTGAAACGCCGGCCGCCTTATGCCGTGATGCTCACCGGGATAAACTACAAGAAGCGTTTCCCTGCCCAGCCGTTTCATGGCCTGATACATCTGTTCCGAACCCAGAATCGGTACATTCCAGTCTTCGGCTCCTCCAATCCATAGCGTAGGCGTTGTGATATTTGCGACATCATTGAATGGTGAAATGCGTTCCCACTTTTCGGGTGTTTCCCATGGAAGCCCAAGCTCCATCTCCCAGTGAAGCTGATAGTGATCATGGCCGTAATTGGACCGGTACAGCGTTTCGCTGGCACCGGAAATGGCTCCCTCAAAACGATCTGTTTTGGTTATCACATAGTTGGTAAGGATACCTCCGTACGACCATCCCCCAACGCCCAGACGTTCAGGATCCGCAATTCCGCGTTCAACAGCATAATCAACGGCTGCCATCACGTCTTCATAATCCTTGTTTCCCCAATCCGCAAAAAGCACTTCAGAGAATGCCTGTCCATATCCGGATGATCCGCGCGGATTTACCATCAGTACCGCATAGCCGTTGGATGCAAAGAGATGGGGTTCAAATCTGAAACTATGCTCGAACTGTGCTACGGGACCGCCATGAATCCAAAGCAGTGTCGGCACACGGCTGCCCTCGCGGTATTCAACCGGTTTGACCAGGAATCCATGAATTTCCGTGCCGTCTGCGCTATTGAACGTGATCTCTTCCACGTCGGGCATTTTAAGTCCGGAAAAAAGCTCTTCGTTGGCTGACGTAAGCCGGTTCAGTTCTCCGTTTTCGTATGTATAAATATCTTCCGGGCTGCTGAAGTGCGCAATCGTGAGGGCAGTTACAGGTCCTTGCTGGTCAAAAGCTCCCACACTCAGGTCCCCCTGCACCTCGCGGCGAAGATCACTTCCGTTTACGCTAACCGAAGCGAGCTGGCTCTCCCCTGCGTCCTCAAGAACAAACCGGATTCTTGAGCCATCTTCCATAAACTCCGGGCTGCTGATATTTCTGTCGATATATTCAGTAAGTACACGCTCCCCGCCTGATCCGTCAGCAGATGCAATCGCAAGATGGTTGGTGGCATACCAGATCTTGTCGGGTTCGATACTGCTTACATACGCAATCCGGTCTCCTGAGGGGCTCCAGGACGGTGAGTGATCACTGCCCGGATTTTTTGAAACCTGAACCAGCCCGCCATCTTTTTCACCCGTTCCGGCATCAACCACCCAGATATCCGTATTGAAATTTCCATCCGGATTTTCGGTTCTGTTGCTTGAAAATAAAATCCGTGTACCGTCGGGACTCCATTTTGGAGATGAGTGGTCATAATCGCCGTAGGTAAGCTGAACCGCCGAAGTATCGCCGGGAGTAAACGCATATATATGAGTTCTGCGACGGTCGAGATATCCGGTGTAATCTCTCTTGAATTGCCGGCGGTCAATTACATATGGTTCCGGGTCGCCCGACTCGTTTTCATCCTTATCCTTTATTAAGAGAAGCAGCCGGCTTCCGTCAGGGCTCCATTGGTACCCTGACACTCCCTGTTCAATATCCGTCAGCTGCTGTGCCTCTCCTCCGCGCCGGTCCAGCACCCAGACCTGGGTTTTTTCTTCCTCACCCCGCGAAGCGGTAAATGAAAGATATGATCCGCCGGGACTCCATTGGGGATCGCCGGCCGAATACCCTTTTGCTGTCATTGGCAGCGGCTCTCCGCCATCTACCGATACCATCCAGATTCTCGTTTCCGTTTCATCCTTCTCAAAGTCGGTGGTTCTCATTGTATAGGCAATCCACTCTCCATCCGGACTAATTACAGGATTTCCAACATCTTTCAATTGAAAATAGTTATCGATCGAAAGAAGTTTTTGCGAGCCACTTTGAGCAGATACCTGCGGTAAAAAGAGAAAAAAGCTAACGAAAAACAGGACTGCTGCACGGGCTTTCAGCGGCATATTCATGGTGCTTGAGTTTTAGGTTACAGGGCAAAATCAAACATTACGCAATGGAATCGAGAAGCCAAAGAAATATTGTAAAATGCGCTGCAATGATACGGTAATTCATACACTGCATGGCATACTTTCAAGATCTACCCTGGTTGCTCAAAGGTGATTTTTACCTGCCCTGTGTCTAAACTTCTGCTGTTTTCATAGAATCCTGCTTCTGAACATCCTTCTTCAGCTGATAGGCTGTTTTCTGGGGTAGATTCCAAAGTTCAATAAATCCTGCAGACGCATTCTGATTGAACGCTGCTGATTTATTAAAGGTAGCAAGGTTCTCATCAAACAGAGAGTAGGGTGATGTAAGAGCCACCACACCACAGTTGCCTTTATAGAGTTTCAGCGTCACTTCACCTGTCACCTTTTTATTCTGTTCGTTGATGAATGCGCGTATGTTGTCCATCACCGGCTCAAAGTATTTTGCGCCATATGTAAGGTAAGCCCATTTCTGGTCCATGAATCCTTTCAGCTCGTTCTCTTCGCGGGTTGAAACCAGCTGCTCCAGGTTTTTATGGGCCTGAATCAGTATTGTGGCGGCAGGGTTTTCGTAGACGCCCCGCACCTTCAGTCCAACCACACGGTCTTCGATGAGGTGAAAAACGCCAACGGCATGTTTCCCTCCGATTTCATTCAGCAGCAGAATCAGGTCTTTTCTGCTGTATTCAGCGCCGTTGAGGGAGACCGGTACGCCCTGATCGAATCCGATTTTTACCAGTTCGGACTCATCGGGTGCCTGTTCGGGAGTATTGGCCCATTTCAGAATATTCTCAAGGGGCGGAATTAGCTCCGGATTTTCAATTTCTCCACCTTCACCGGTATTGGCCCACATGTTCTCATCGTATGAGTAGGGGCTTTTCTGGGTTTGGGAAACGGGGATTCCGTTCTTAATTGCGTATTCGATTTGCTCGTCCCGTCCCATGCTCCACTCTCTGACAGGAGCAATGATCTTCAGATTCGGATTGAGCGTGGTAATATAGCCCTCAAACCGCACCTGGTCATTACCTTTTCCGGTGCAGCCATGGGCTATCACCTCACAATCATATTCCCCTGCAAACCGGACGGCCAGCTGCGAGATCATCACCCGTCCCAATGGACAGCCCAGTGCATATCCGCCCTGGTAGTCTGCATTTGCTTTGACGGCTTCGGTGCAGAGTTCTGCAAACTCCTGCTTTGCGTCATATACAATGGCATCCTTAGCGCCGAGATTGATCGCTTTCTGTTTGATGGCTTCAAGATCATCAGCTGTCTGGCCGATGTTGACGGTCAGTGCAATCACATCGCATTCGTACTCTTCCCGGATCCATTTCAGCATCATGCTTGTGTCCAGTCCGCCCGAGTAGAGCAGCAGACAGGTGCTGAATGTTCCTTTTTCCGCTTCGTGTGAGGCTACTTTTTTGTATGTGGTTAGATTTTTCATGGTTTTGGACTCACCCCCTGCCTGCAGGCAGGTCTGTTCCCCTTCCGCCAGCTGGCGGATAGAGAGGGAGGACTTCATTGCAAAGCCGGAGGTTGGTTTATGGTTTTGGATTATTTTGGAATTTGGTTGTAGAAAATCCCCTCTGGAGAGGGGATAGATTGCGGAGCGTTCAGCGGAGCAATCAGGGGTGTGTTCGCGGTTGGCTCAAAGCCCGGCGCTTGACACACCCCTCGCTAACCGAATCGCGCTTTGCGCTTTCGTTTTAGCTTTCCCCTCTCAAGAGGGGGATTTCAAATGCTCCTTTTGTTTCAATTTCCTTGGTCTCCCCCGCCAGAATCGTTGCGAAAACTCCTTTCGAGACTATCATCCGGTTCTGGGCCTGGCTGTACACCCACGAATTGGGATGGTCGATCACCTCGTCCGTCACTTCCACCCCCCGGTGTGCGGGAAGGCAGTGCATGAATCCCGTACTGCTTTTTGCTTTAGAAAAAAGCGCCCCGTTCACCTGATAAGGCTGGAAGTGCTTTATCTTTTCGTCGAACAAGTGCTCTTCACCCATCGAAATAAACGTGTCTGTGTAGATCACATCCGATTCAAAGACTGCTTCAACGGGATCAGCCGTCTGCAAAAACGTACCCCCGTGTTCTGCAGCAAGAAACGAGAAGTATTCCAGCTGGCCTTCATTCCATGAATATTCGGGCGGGCCTGCAAATTTGAGCGTATGACCGAACTTCAATCCGATTTCGATAAGCGAGAACGCCACATTGTTGGCATCACCCACATAGCTTATGACCAGACTTTGCTCTTTACCGTATTTCTGTTGAAGGGTGTAAAGGTCAGCCAGCGCCTGCATAGGATGATGCTGGTCGCAAAGTGCATTTACGACGGGTATCGTCCCGTATCCTGCAAGTTTTTTCAGTGTGGCATGGTTATAGACCCGTGCAAAAATAGCATCGCACCACTGAGAGACATTCATCATGGCATCTTTCAGTGATTCCCGGCTTGTAAACGGCACGGCCATGCTGCTTGAAAAAATGAGATCCGGGTTGATTTCAATCACCCGCCCACCCAGATGATTTATGGCTGCTTCGGTACCGACTCTTGTTCTGAGGGACGGCTTTTCGAAGACGAATGCAATATTTTTTCCTTGCATTACGGGCTCAGGGCTTTGGTGCAATTTATCACTCAGGTCGAGTATGTTTTGTATCTGACCCGGTTCAAGGTCGCCTATGGTTAACAAATGGTTCATTGTTTTATATCTGTTCTGTTCTAAGTATAAAAGTTGGGAAAAGGGATCGGATAACGGGATTCAGGAGAGCCGGACCGTCAGATTTGTTAAAAAAGACAGCACAAAAAAAGCCCACTCAGTTTTAAATTGAGTGGGCTTGTGATAAATCCCGGTAGTTTACACTACACACACTGTATCACACGCCCCAGGGGCGGCGACGGCGAAGAGAAAGAGTCGGTGTGTGTGTATTTAATTTCATGGCTTGTAAATTGCACCTTTGAAAAAAAAGATCCAAATCTTTTTTTAGCGCTTTTTGAGCCGCCATTTTTTGTATTTTTTGAAGATGAAAAGTGTCGTAACTCCCCATTTTCCCCGCATCGTCTTCGAGAAGAATGAAAAACTTCTCTACAACCCTGTCCTCAAGAAACGATTTGTCAACCGTCCCGAGGAGCGCGTGCGCCTGCGCTGGGTTGAATATATTCTCAACCAGACTGATCATCTTAAATCGCGTATAGGCTTTGAACTTCCTGTTGCGCTCCCGCAAAAAGAGAATCAGCTTCGCGCCGATCTTATTCTGTATACTCGTGACATGAAACCTCTGGCCCTGATTGAGTGCAAGGCTCCCTCTGTACGCCTGTCGCAGTCGGTGGCTGAACAGGCAGCCCGTTACAATACGGCCGTCGGAGCGCCCTATATCTGCCTGACCAACGGCATTACCGACTTTTGGTTCAAAACAGACAGTGAAAAGCAGCATTCATCCGAATCGCCTCTGAACGAAATCGCATCACCAGACGAATTGAACATTCTGCGCGACAGTGCATGGTGGGCATCCCGTGGTTTTCTGTCCGATGAATCCGCCACACCGCTTAACAAGCGTTTGGTTGAGATTATGAATTATGCCATGTCCCTGGATGAAGAGCTAGATATTCGATATCTCAATTTTAAAGATTCACCCCTGCCCTACGGTTTGAATCACTACTTTGCCCTTTTAAGAATGGACGCCGAATACAAGCTGGCCATTACAATCATGGGGAAAGAGGGAGAAGACCCCATTCTTGCAGCGATACTGAACCGCGCGGGGAAAAATGAGGGACTGCTGATCATCAACCTTACAAAATGTTCGATGCAAGAGGCTGACTCAGGCCATCTGCTTGTGGCAGGTGATGAGAGTGTTTTTCCGGCCCACAACAAGCTTCCGATATTTACACATCGCTTCAATCCCAGCATTGTTGATAACCTTCCGGCTTTTCTGATGCGGTTTTTTTGATAACCAGCGTCAGTTTCCCGAGGGGATCCCACACATTAACTATATTTCGCCGCCTTAAAAAATCAATCCCTCCACAGGTAAGCTCTTTTTCTATTTTACCGGCTTACATTCGCTGCGGATTTTACTATTATTGATGCTGATATTGAATGTTTTAACGATACCCAAAGAACCTTAAGTCAGAATCTGAATCTATGTCTGCAGCCACTCACCGTGAAAAATTACTCTCACTTTTTGACGACAACCAGGACGGCGTCATTTTTTTGAAAGGTGCCGATGTAATGTACAGGTACGGAACCGACTACGAATTTCCATTCCGGCAGGAGAGTAATTTTTGGTACCTCGCCGGAGTGAATGAGCCAGAATATCAAATGGTGCTTGATCTTAAAACCGGTGAATTTCATCTCTTCCACCCGAAGCGTGATGCTCAGTTTGCAGTATGGCATGGCCGCGTGAAGACTGAAGATCAGATTCGCGATCTCTACTCACCGGATCATCTTCACGAACTGAATGATCTTCTGAAAGTATTGAAGGCCCTGAAGCCTTCGCTGATTTACTGCCTGAATGAAGAACAAGCCGAATTTATTGAGGATGTGGACCACGGTTTTACCGTGGAAACCGAAACACTCCAGGATGCCATCACCTATTGCCGGTGCATTAAAACGGACGAAGAACTGGAGCTGATGAGGGAAGCAGCCCGCATCAACAATATTGCTCATCTGGAGGTAATGAAAGCCATCAAGCCGGGAATGTACGAATATGAGGCCAAAGCCATTTTCGACTATCACCAGTTAAAAAACGGATTGCTTCAGCCGGCCTACAATGGCATTCACGCAGGTGGAACCAACAGCGCCATTCTGCACTATGTGGAGAACAATCATCAGATACACGATGGTGAGCTCTACCTGATTGATGCAGGATATGAAAAAGAGGGCTACGCTTCGGATGTAACCCGCACCTATCCGGTAAACGGCACTTTTACGGGCGATCAAGCCGCTATTTACCAGGTTGTGCTTGATGCACTCAACAAAAGTATCGAACGGACCCGCCCCGGCGTGAAAATGGAAGACCTGCATATGGGCGCCTGCCGCATCATTTTACAGGGGCTGAAAGATGCAGGAGTGGTTAAAGGCGATCTGGATGAGATGATGGAAAAGAATATTTTCGCACTCTTCTTTCCCCACGGACTGGGTCACTTTCTGGGCCTCGACACGCACGACGTAGGCGGATATCCGAAGGGCGTTGAGCGCATCGACAGGCCCGGTATCCGATTCCTGCGTGTGCGCCGTGAACTCATGCCCGGCATGGTGATCACCATCGAACCCGGCATCTATTTTATTCCCGCTCTGCTTAAACCCGCACTTGAAAACAGCGAACAGTCAAAGTTTCTGAATGCAGAGCGAATTCAGAAACTATTCGGTTTCGGAGGCGTACGCATTGAAGATAACCTTGTGATTACCGAAGATGGAAACGAAAACCTGACGGACGTACCCAAAGAGATTAAGGAAATCGAAGCCATGATGAAATCCTAAAAACCACTGCCGGCTTATGCAATTTTTCCAGATATCCATCCAGCAAACCCCGAAAGAGCGCCGCATTCTGAATGCACTACTAGCTTTAGCTACGGGAGTACTTACGCTTTCTTACCCCAGCTTTCTCTATCTGATCGCGGGAGGTTACCTGGTGGCACTGGGACTTTTATTTATATGGCTGAAGACACCTGCACCCATCGCCGCCCTGCCCATTATAACCGGCGTCATCATCTTTCTGTTTCCGGAACTGATACCCATTACTATTGCAATCTTCCTGGGATTTTTTGGATTGATTCTCCTCCTCGCTTTTCAGTTTTCGATCATGGGCTTTCTGACGCTGATCATTGCCGTTCTGATTGCCATGAATCCGGATTCGGTAGCCTATTTTGTGGCGGCATTTCTGCTTCTATACGGACTGTCCGGCCTGATTCGGCTTTTTCGTGAAAAAAACGATGGCGGAGGATCCGGCCGGGTGGGACAACGAAGTCGATCACAGGGCAGAGACGATGATATAGAGGATGCAGAAATCATTGGGTGATCAGGATCAGTTTTACTATTTACAGCAACAGAATAGACCCGCTGCTGTAACTTCTATGAAAGGTTTCGAAGCATCTCCTCCGCCTCTTCGAGCAGCTTTTCGTCACCCTTCATTTGCGGTTCAAGGCTGAGAAGTTCGTTAAGCACCTCTTTTGCATCGTTACCGCGGTCTGTTTTCAGGTAGTGTTTGGCGAGGTCCATACGGAAGAGAATATTATCACTGTTAAGTGATATAGCCCGTTTCAGGAACGCCTCCGCCTTCTCATTGCTGGCATCGGGCAACCCTTCGCCAAAAAGGCCGGCAGCCGCTCTTCCAAGGCCGCTTACATTGGCAACATCAGAGTGCCATACCCCATAGAGGTGCCAGACGGGAGCAAACCGGGGCAGCTTGTCCGTTGCCTGCTGCAAATGATCTTTAATTTCATTCGATGTCTCAATTCTTTCACCCGTATCGAGAACCTCGGTCATCCGGCCTTTTGCAACCGCCATGGCATAGTGTGCATATCCGGATTCAGGATGATACCTCAGGGCTTTTTGTGCAGCTTCCAGGGATTTGTCATAATACTCTTTTTGGTCCGCTTCACCGGCCTGACGGTATCCCATCCTTGCATAGATCACCGCAGTATTCCAGAGTGCTTCAAGATTTTGAGGGTGCTCTTCCAGTATGTTCTGATAGAGTTGCAGACCCTCCTCCTCATTGCCTGTCCTGAATAGTTCACCCGCTTTTTCAAGAGAGGTGTTCAGCGGTCCCGATTGCTGTGAGCAGGCCCGGCCGATCGATATAGCACTAATAAGAACGGCGAGAAGTGTTATTCGAAATAAATACCGGGTAATCATTTAAACCTCAAAACGTTTTAGGGTTCAGGCATCAGTCATGAAATGTGACCGTATCCGGTTTCACACGGTTTTTGAATAACGGATGCCTGACTGGGACATGTCGCTGTGTATATAACCATCGAAAAGCATGGCAACGTTTCGTAAAAACAACCGGCCCCGATCCGTTACAAGTATTCTCTCCCCGGTTTGCAGAATGAGTCCGTCACGTGAAAGCTCTTCAAACGCATCCCTGTTCCCGTCCATAATCGACATCAAAACTTTGTCGGAACGGTTCAGATAATCATCATATATCAGTTCTCCCCTGCACATGATGTCCATGATCATCTCTTTACGGACTTTATCTTCCTCGCTGAGCCTGAGTACTTTTGCAACAGGCAGCAGGCCTTCATCAAGTGCCTTGTAGTAGCGCCCGAGATCTTTTTCATTCTGATAATAGAGAGCCTCCCCCTGTGAAATCCCCGACATTCCCAGCGCAATCATCTCCAGCTCGGCCTTGGTGCTGTAGCCCTGAAAATTTCTGTGCAGGGAACCCTCGTCCAGTGCACGGCTCAGTTCATCCGTTTCCAGCGCAAAGTGATCCATTCCTATAAATCTGTACCCCATTTCAGGGAGCGATTGAATGGCATGAACCAGCATATTGAGTTTTTCGTCTGCCGATGGAAACTCATTCTCATTCAGCAGTTTCTGCGCAGGCATAACGGATGGAATATGCGCATAACTGTACACCGCAAAACGATCGGGACTCAATGCAACCACATCATCAATGGTCTGGCTGAATGTATCCGCCGTCTGCCGCGGCAAACCATAAATCAGATCATAGTTTATACCTGTAACCCCTGCATCCCTCAGCCAGCCGGTAACCTCCGCAGTCTGCTCCAGGGGCTGTATCCGGTGAATTGCTTTTTGCACATCCTCATTCGTGTCCTGCACACCCAGTGATGCCCTGTTCATGCCAATCAGGGCCAGTGCATCAATATGATCCCGCGTACATCTTCGCGGATCAATCTCGACGCTGAATTCCGCCGTATCAGAAAGCTGGAAATAGCGCCTGATTATTCCCCCCAGTTTTTTAAGCTGATCCGGGTTCAGGAATGTGGGCGTACCACCGCCGAAGTGTATCTGTTCAACCACCGAATCGGGGTGAAGGGTCGCTGAAACGAGCAGGGCTTCCTTTTCAAGATAATCCAGATACACGTCGCCGCGGTCCTGGTCACGGGTAATGACCTTAGTGCAACCGCAATACCAGCAAAGGGAAAAGCAGAACGGAATATGAAAATAGAGCGACAGCTTCCTTTTTCGGGATACCCTTTCCAGCAGCAAGCCCTCAAATGAAGTACGGCTGAAACGATCCGTAAACTGAAGCGCCGTGGGATAGGATGTGTAGCGGGGCCCCGGCACATTGTACCTTGCAATCAGCGCCGCAAGAGAATTCTCTCTGGTATTCATACTATTTACTCTTAAAATTTATTGGTCTCTCAGAAGTTCCTCGAAATCTCCGTCTTCGGTAAGACGGAGGTTTTCCAGCTTTCCTTTCTCAGCCAAATCCTTCAATGTTGTATTCTGCAGCATTACCCGGATCGAATCGCGGGTTACCGCCCATTTATCATGAAGCGGACAGGGATTTTTAAGCCCGCAGCCCGGCAGGCCCAATACGCACTCTGTGAGCAAGCGGGGCCCGTCGATTGCCAATACTACATCAATAAGGGCGATTTTACTCCCCGGCTTGGTCAGTTTCACTCCCCCTTTGGGTCCTTTAAATGATTCCAAAAGGCCGTCGGCCGTAAGCTGCTGCAGAATCTTCGTGAGAAAGTGAAACGAGATCTCCAGCTTTTCACTCATTATCTTGATCGGGGTAAATTCATCCTCATCTTTTGAAGCCAGATAGAGAGATGCTCGCAAACCGTATACACAGGATTTTGACAACAACATGGTTTGGAAGGGTTAATGAAGAGTTTATTATCTTAAAATAGTCTATTTACCGCAAGACCTCAACCGCGTGCTCATCTAATCTTTCTTTTCTACCTGTTCGGACAAATTGAATGTGCCTGCTAGCAGCACACCCGCAGGAATCACAGGCAGCGCCGCAGCTGCGACCACCCAATAGATGAGTCCATTTGGGGTTAGCCCTGCAGGCCAGTGCCCGCTGATCATTGAAAGGGTTACAAGGATTAAACATACACTGAGAATAAAAAGAGTTTTGGCCGCAGCCTGCCGTTTCCTGCTGAAGGATTCAATTATGACAGCGGACGCCAGGCCAAGAAGCAGCGTGTGAAGATACAGAACACGAACCCCATGCTCTCCCGGCCAGATACCGTGCGGCATCAGCGCTGCGAGCAAAAACATTACTTTGAGAGAAAAAAAGGCCACAATGGCTTTTCCGGTAAACCCGGAACGGACAGCAGTTTTCCAAATGAACAGCATAAATATCAGTAAACCCGCTGCGGCAAGCGTCAGTCCGAGATAGGATGCAAACACCATTCCTCCGGTAAGCATCGGCCGGCTCAGTGATAAAGGAAAAAGCAGCATTGACCCGAACAGGACAGGTACATAATACCAGCCGCTGCGTAGCTTAATTTCAGGCAATTTATCCTCGGAGAGCATAACCAGAATACCCATAGCCGCCAGAACGACCCAGCCCTCCGTAAACACGCTCAAAAAAAACCCGGTCAATGCGGTTGGTATCAGGGATCCCGGTGCAGCTGTAAACTGAGCCACCGTCACCCCCCACGCGCCCAGTGAACTTAAAATCAATGCAAGCAATGCGGTGTCAAACAACAGAAGGCTTAACCGGTCATCCCTCTCTTTTCTGTATCTGTAATAGAGCCATGCAAACCAGTACCATGTAACCATAATCAGGCCGGATACGGCCGCTGCCAGGGGTATCTCCGCACGTCCAACTGCCACCGGTTGATAGCCGTACATGAGAAACAGCGGGTAGGTTAAAAATCCAAGAACAATCATCGTGATCATGCACGGCCTGAATGGCTTCAGCCCGCTCGCCTCAGGATCACGGAAAACGGATCCTGCCATCAAAATCATCAGCGGAGGGCAGATCCAGTTGAAGAACATCAGGTGTGAATGGGCGTGCCTGAGATTGGCAAATTCAATTCCCTCCGGCAAATTTGTGATCAGGCCCAATCGGTAAATAAATCCGGTAAGGCCGGCGAGAATAAAGCTTAACAAGGCCAGCCTCCACACCATCAGGAATGTTGAAGAATCGTTCTGCCTGCTCAACTCCATCTCAGCTCCGCTAATCGGTAAGTATCTGCGCTTTTCCTCTCCCAAGCAGGTGGATATAGGATACCACCACTCCAACAAGCAGAAGTGCGGCTCCCTGGTGGAAAACACCAAGCCAGACAGGTACGTGGTAAATCAGCGTATATACGCCAATGAGGTATTGAAACAGTACAGCTGCTGTCACGGCCAGCGTATGAAACATCACTCGCGTCCCCGCCTTTACAATGAACGCGCGAACAAGCATCCAGATACTGACCAGGCCAATCAGCGTACCAATCACCCTGTGCATCCATTGTACGGTAACCATATTTTGGAGAAAGTTCATCCAGAGTGGCTCGGATATCCAGAGTTCCGGCGGCATCCAGTATCCAAACATAGTCGGAAAGGTATTGTAAACATGGCCTGCGTGCAGTCCGGCCGTAAATGCTCCGTACACAACCTGCAGGGATATCAGTACTAGAAGTAAAACGCCCCAGCCAAAAAGTCGTCCCGTATCTTTTAAAGCGGCATTGCGCGATTCACTCAGGTCGAGTGCAAACCACACGCATAGACCGAAAATGACAAAAGCGATGAACAGGTGAGCGGCCAGCCTGTAGTGGCTCACTGCGGGAACGTCCACAAGACCGCTTTGAACCATGTACCAGCCCATCAGGCCCTGCAGGGTTCCAATGCCCAAAAGCACCAGCGCTCTGGAGGTCTGTTTGCGGTCGAGCTTTTTTCGGATGAGAAACCAACCGAAAGGAATCAGGAAAACGAGGCCCAGCAGCCTTCCCAGCATCCGGTGCAGGTATTCCCAGAAAAAAATGACCTTGAACTCGCCCAGGGTCATGTCACTGTTCACCTGGTAGTACTCCGGATAGAGTTTATACTGGTCGAACGCTTCGTTCCAGTCGGCCTCGCTGAGCGGTGGTATCGCCCCCATGATGGGTTCCCAGTCTGTCATGGACAGCCCGGAGCCGGTAAGGCGGGTTATACCGCCAATAATAAGGATGATAAAAACCAGAGTGGCGCCGCTCCAGTACCAGGCTTGTATGCTTTTTCTGTCCGCTGAATTTTTTGTTTGCACTTCCATCTGTTTGGTAATCCTGAAATTTATCAGGATCAATGTCTAAAAATCTTTCCTGCTAAACAATCTCAAACCGGTCCATGAGGGCACAATCAGCCACAGTGAAAGCATCGTTACTGAAAGAACCGATGCCATCGCCGTTCCAAAAAACCGGTTGAATACGGCTCCCGTATATCCCATCAATGCAGAAATATCAAATTCGATTAATATCATAATTCTGGCAAGGTCCATCGGGTTTAACATCGTGATGGCAATAATTCCTGTCTCGAGGGGGTAATCTCCCAAAAGAAAAATGATTACCATAATTAAACCATCATAAATAACGGCCATAAAAAGCCAGATAATGATAGAGAAACCAAACCCCTTAATTTTATCATCATAAAACCAGAGTCCCATCACAAAACCCAAGCCCACAAAAATAAAGGTAAGCAGCGATCCAAGGCCCAAAACAAGAAACAGCGGCGACCCGGTGCCTTCAGTTAACCCACCATGCCAGGCAAGAGGTAATATGGAACCAACCAGGAAAGCGACCGTAAGAGGTGCGGAAATGCCCGTGTATAAACCCCAGAAAAGTGCTGACCTGCTAACCGGCTGCGTAAGAAGAAGTTCAAGATAATCACGGGATTGATATATATAGAGAATACCATAGATCAAACTGATCATCGGAATGAGCAGCAGCATGATATTACTGACGCTTACCCATACCTCAGTACCGTCGCCGGCGAAACGAAAAAGTGAATCGGTAAGAAGTAGAAAAATCAGCCCGTAGCCAATCACCCACTTTGCCCTCAGCAGGGTTTTAAATTCATTGCGTAATATTTTTAAATAGATACTCATCATGAACCGGGTTCCTCCATCAGTTTTGCAATAGCTCCTTCCAGCCGCTCCTGACGATTTTCTTTCAGCAGATCATCAATTCGGCCGTAATATTTAATTTCACCCTCCAGAATGAACACCACATGATCTACAAGCTGCTCCAGCTCACTCATGATATGAGATGTAATCAGCACGGTTTTACCCGACTCTTTCTCTTTCTGAATCCGTTCTTTAAAAATGTAGCTGGATCGAGGATCCAAGCCTGCCGTGGGCTCATCAAAAAACAGAATGGAAGGATTAAACATCATGGCAATCGCGGCACCCACTTTTTGCCTGTTGCCTCCTGAGAGCGCCCTCAAGGATTTCTGAAGTTCTTTATTCAGGTCGAACTCTTCAATCAGTTCATCCAAATATACCGGGTCTTCGCCCCTCAGGTGCTGCATGAGACCGAAAAGATCGTTTACTGCCATTTGTTCCGGATATCGTGCTTGCTGGGGCATGTACCCGATATTCCTTCGGTATTCATAATTTCCGTTCAACCGGATATTGTTTATGGTAATATCCCCGGAATCGGCCTTTACCAGTCCCAGCATTGTTTTAATCAGCGTTGTTTTTCCGGCTCCGTTTGGGCCAACAATGCCTGTAGACTGGCCTTCAGGTATGGTCAGATTCAGCCCTTTCAAAACCTGTTGAGAGCCGAAAGCTTTTTTTAAGTTATTTACGTAAATCATTGAACAGGCTCCATAGACGGTTTAGGGTCAGTCAGGTTTTTTGGCGTTAATACAGGAAAGATTCTTTCGGCCGTATCAAGCAGGCCGGCCATCAAACTCCTGAGCATAATCAGCGATAGAGGCTGACGCTCAGCAAAAAGTGAAAACAGGCGAACCGGCCGGTACTCCACGTCTCCGATACCGTCCCGGTCAAGGTCGTATCCTTCGTACTGGCTCCAGTAATTGCCTTCATAGTGATTAGGATTTGAACGACTGTTCGTTGATACTTCAAACACATTGCCAAAAAAATTATTCCTGACGATTCGGTTATCCACTCCATTAGCCATCATTCGGATGGCGGTACCGTTTTCCGTGAAGTTGTTTTGTTCGATCTGAACACGATTGGAAGCTTCACTGTAGATACCTACCGAATTGGATTCAAAACGGTTGTTTTCAACCACGCTGTCGTTGATCTCCTTTAGCAGAAGCCCGTAACGGTTTGCTCCCCAGTTTTGTACAAATAGGTTACGCTGCATAACAACGTTCCTGGTGTACATTACGGCTACTCCGGAGACGTTGTCTCTGAACTCATTATCGATGTAGCTGCAATGGTCAGAGTACATAAAATGAAGGCCATATCTGATATTGCTGTACACTCTGTTTCCCGTCATTGTGCCGCCCTCAACAAATTCAAGGTAGATGCCGTCACGGTGGCCGGTAATTTCGTTCTGATGCACCTCCACATCTTTGCTGTACCACATGTGGATACCATTACCGGATGTGGTTTGCCGGTCTGCGTTCGAAATAATTGTATTACCGGTTACCTCTACATTTTCACTTTTGGCTATAAAAACCCCGAAAAAATTATTCGTAAGCGTCAGGTTTTGTATCAGGATGTTATTGCTCTCCTCTATAAGAATGGCCGCAAAGTCATCCATGAAACCGGAACCTGAATTTTTGATTTCAAAATTTTTAAGAGTGATGTTCTCTCCTTTCAGAATGAGGCCGTAACCTTCTCCTCCGATATCCAGAACGGCGCTGTTTTGTCCGTCAATCGTTACTGCTTTCTCAATAAGCAGTTCCCGAACATTGTAGGTTCCAGGCCCTATCCGTATGGTTGAGCCGGAGTCTGCTTGCTGAATCAACGCTTCAAGCCTGTTCTCTGACTCAGGAAGTTCTGCCGTTTGTGCGGCAGACATCAGGGGTATCATGCTCAGGCAGAAACCGGACAGAAGATATTTAAGATGCGTGGTCCTAAATATTGATAAAAAGGGGGTGGCTGTCATCGTTGTAAGTCCCATTTATCGACTACATAATTTACGGTTACATTCCAGTTCATTAATTCTGCATCCCCAATATCTGAAGGCAGAGGTACATGACCCGGCATTGCAAAGAGCGAGAGGCCCATGGGGCTTTGAATTGTTTCTGCATGATAAATATTCGCATTATCGATCAGTATCCACTGTTTTTGTCGCGTGTAATCCGAAACATACATTTTTGATTTGCCAGCGTGATCCGGGTTCTGATAGTGATAAGCTGCCATGCACTCGATACTGTCGAAGGTGTATGATTTTCCTTTATCGCTAACCATCTGGGATGCAAATTGCATATCAGATACCACCATTTTACAATACACACATTCATCCGTGTGCAGGTGCACCTCTTTGGGATCCTGGGATATGCAGGCAGTAAGCAGCAGAATAAGCAGAGTGGACAGAACGATACTTTTTTTCATGATGGTTCTCCGCATTTAATTTTCTTTTGAGGATGACTTGCCTGACCAAAATGCATACGAAGCAAGACCCATGCTGATCAATGAAATGTAGAATCCGGGTCCCGGCCAGGATGAAGCGGTAATATTGAGCAACTGTTTTGTGCCAATCAGCGGCGGCTGATACGTCATGCCAGGCACTTTTATAGCGGCATCATCGCTCAGATTGTGTCCGTAATCGTAACCCCAAAGGTAGAAATCGACCAGGCCTGCAATTGCAAGGAGTACAAAAAGAAGGATCCAGATCAGCAGTGCATTACGGTTTCCCCACAAGGCAATGACCAGTCCTGACGTAATCAGGAAGGCAAAGATCCAGGGCATAATTTTGAGTTCAGGTATTGATTCCGGCGTAATCTCTTTCATGCCGATATAATGGTTCAGACCGTTAATATTCAGAAGGTCATTCTTTTTCTGTCCTTCAATTTTATTGATTGAAATCTCCATTCCTATCCCTTCCGGGTACTGAGGTGCATCCATGTCAATAGTCCAGATTGGAACAAAAAATACGAGTCCCAGAAGCAGTGCGGCGACTGCAGTCAATGATTTTTCTTTGGTGCCCATTTATACCTCATTTTCCTTTTGAGTTTGTTAAGAAGAGAAAAGGGCCGGTCAAAGCCCTCTTCAAGGTCTGAATATTAGATCATCTCCATTTTTTTAATTTCCTGTACCATAGCTAATCGGAACATTTGATCCTGCCGGAGACACCCGTGCATATCCCTGCATCTCCTGGTGAAGAGCTGAGCAGAAGTCGGTGCAGTAGAAAGGATAAACACCCGGTTTTTGCGGTTCCCAGACAAGTGTCCTGGTCTCGCCCGGCATAATCAGCAACTCAGCTGTTCGGGCACCAAGCATGGCAAATCCGTGAGGCACATCCCAGTCCTGCTCAAGGTTGGTTACATGGAAATAGACCTTATCACCCACTTTAATACCTTCAATATTGTCTGGTGCAAAGTGGCTGCGAATTGTGGTCATATATACATGAACATTGTTGCCATCACGCTCCACCCTGGTATCGGCTTCTGTTTTGGTTGCTGCAGGGTGATTGTTCTCTTCGAGCTGATAAAACCTGATTTGTCTCTCTTTTACGATATCCGCTGCGATACCCTGAGCATAATGAGGTTCACCGTCTGTCGGAAAATCAAGAAGCAGCTCCATTTTATCGCCGCTGATGTCGATAAGCTGCGCTGAGTGAAACAGTTCGGGACCGGTTGGCAGATAGCGGTCTTTGGTGATTTTATTCAGTGCCACCAAGTATTTTCCTTCCGGTTGCATGCTGTCTCCGCCGGGTATCATCAGGTGACCGGGAGAATAGTAGGTATCGATCCGGTCAACGACCTCGAAAGTTTCCAGGCTCCATTTCACAACCTCGGATGAGATAAATGCCGTGGTGTAGGCGTAGCCTTTACCATCGAATTCCGTATGAAGAGTACCAATACCTGCATTTTCCACTTCCGCGTGAATTACGGAATCATAATTCAATACCGGAATGCCATCGACTTCGCCTTCGAAATCTTCATTTTCTATAGCCTCAATCATTTTTTCAAAAGAGTGCACTGGCAGAACGGATGAGAGTTTTCCACCGCCAATTATGTAACGACCGCTGGGATCCACATCCACGCCGTGCGGAGATTTGGGTGTTGGCAGGTAGTAGATAATACCCGGGTTTTCGATCGGATCGATCACCGTCACCGTTTCAACCAGTTCAGATTTTGCACGCTGTTCATTGTGATCCATATAATTGCGATAGTGGGGGGCCGGAATTTCCCTGCCTTCACCATTTGCCACCAGTTCGGCAGCTTTTCGCCAGTTAACAGCTGCAATAAAGTCCTTGTCATTTCTGGACGCATTTCTTTCAAGCAGGGTGTGAGCCTCTTCCGTATTGTAGCTCGTAAAGAACGACCAGTCGGCCGATGGACCCTTACCTGCATGAGAAAGGTCATAGTTAAAACCGGGTACCAGAATCTGGAAATCAATATTCATCTCACCCTCTTCGCCCACTTTAATAAATGAGAGTGTTCCCTTGAAGTTTTCTGCATACGAAGAGATGCTGACATCCTGATTTTCCAGAGTCTCCTCATCCATTGGAATGCTAAACCGGGTAGCAGCTGAGATATACTCGGTATTGGTCGTAACAAATGGAGAGGCGTGATTGCCGGCTGCATTGGGAATCTCAATGATCTCCGCGGTCTGGAAGTTGGCAAAGTCAATCCGGGCTACCCTCGGTGTATTGTTTGCATTTATAAATATCCATCGACCGTCAGGCACACCGTCAGTTTGCGACATCTCAGGGTGATGGGCATCATCCCAGGGAATAAATCCATGAGTGGTCTGAAGCATCGGCTTGGTCTCTTCAGAATAGCCGTAACCGCTCACCGGGGCCTGCGAAAAGACCGGTATAGTATAGAGATGACGGCCTGATGGCAAACCGTAAACGGTCATCTGACCACTATAACCGCCCGAAAACATGCCATAGAATTCATCGTGTTCTCCGGGGGCTACATAAACCTTTTGGGCCGCGTCAGATGAACCCGCCAAATTTTGCTGTGATGGACAGCCATAAAGTGTTAATCCGATTATCGCAATAAAAGGCACTGCCCACCATGTACGCCTTTTTTTGTTATCTATTGGTTTCATAATTGTATTGATTTATTGATTAGTAGAGGTTTTTTAATTTTCCTTTTCGGGCATTTCGATTGTTCTGAAGTACTCAACTATTGCCCTCGCTTCTTCTATGGTTACATTCTGATAGGGCATTGGCGACATGTATTCCTGCATCATTTTCCTGCCTTCAGGATGCTTTTTGGTCATTTCGTCAGGATTCATGATCATGTTCATTGTGTATGTGGCTGATCTTCTTTCAAGCACTTCACCAACCGCAGGACCGATATATCTTTCTGTAGGCTTGTGGCATGCCGTACATTTGGCATTAAATATGGCTTTGCCTTCCTCTGCCAGGCTGGTGTCCAGCTCACCAAGTTCCACCACTTCGTTGACTGGGCCTATGCCGTGCTCCATTTCAAAATCAGTTAGTCCGCTTGTGCTTTGGTTTGCTGTACTATCACCTCTATCGCTGCTTTCATCAGCCCCTCCGCAGGCAGTAAATGCGAGGATGGCGATGATTGATAGTGCTGTCATCACGTAAGTTTTCATAGTAAAAAAAGAATTAAGAGTGCTTTGTCTGTTATATGGTAAAATTTTTCTGTTCATTTTCTTATAAGGTCTGCTACTGTTTTAGCATCAGGAATTTCCCTACCCGTCTTGTAGGTATTTATAAGTCTGGTTTCTCTGAGCAGTTCAAGAATCTCTTTCTTTAAACCGCTCCACTTTCCGTGAAACCTGCAGGGGCTAAGATCTCCGCAATTGCTCAGCCCCAGCAGGCATTCATTCAGGTCCAGATCCCCCTCGATGGCAACAATAATATCCATGAATGAAATGTCACCCGGATTTCCCTTTAACCTGACTCCTCCCTTTGGCCCTTTGCAGGATTCTACGATTCCCGCAGCCGTAAGCCGCTGAAGCACCTTGGTAAGGAAGTAGAATGAGAGGCCCAGATCATCACTGAGTTCCCTGATGTTTGTGTAGCCGCTCTCTCCCCTCCCAGCCAGTAAAACCGAAGCCCGGAGTCCGTAGATGCTCGACTTGGATAAAATCATACTATGCCTCCCATTTTAAGTGATTATGATAAGTATCGACACGGAAAGAGCACTCCTCCCGACAGCCCAACACCCCTGAAAGAACATCCTTCATCCCTGCAAGGGTCACACCGGTGGCCAGATAGATACCTCCGGTCCTTATCATGCATCTCGTTACTTTCGGCATTTGAGATTTAAGGTTTTGTGGTTGTCGTTATTTTTGATCACTGTGGATGTATTTATTGACAAAAATGTTGCCCAAGCAGCCCCTCTGCTTTTCTGAATAGTATGTTGTTCTCCAGGTGTACGTGCTTGTGAAGATCGTTCTCAAAACCCTCCAGGTTTTTATAGAGAATGCGGTACGTAGTACAGGCATCCTGCGGAGGTGTGAACCCATTGCTAAGATTACGAATTTGCCTCATAGCCTCACCAGCCGCTTCGTGCTCCTCTTCCATCTTATTCAGTTCCAGCTTCAGGTCCTTTAACATACCTGCAGGTACAGCATTTCCGTTTTCCATTGCTTCCGATACAGATCTGATCAGCGGAAAAACGGTCGATTCCTCGCTCCCAAGATGCTCCATCAATTTATTTGCAAGCCTTGTAAAGATCTCAAAGATCTCCCTGTTTTCAGGATGTTTCTCCCCATGCACCCTGGACACCTTGGCTGCGTAGACGGCTATTTCCGGAGTTTTATTCCGTACAAAGGTGTGATGCCTGTTTATGATGTAGTCGATCAAAAAAGATGGAGACCAGTCGCTGTAATTTTCACTTCCACAATCCTCCTTGCCGTACACGCTTTCCAGTTCTTCCTGAACCGTCTCAAGGCTTACTCCCTTCTTTTCGCAAATGGCCGACAACAGCTGACCGCCGCCACAGCAGAAATCAATTCCGTACTGCCGGAATACGCCGGCTGCGTGATAGTTTTCCGCTACAATGTCTCCTACGGATCTGTTTGTAAAATTCATTTTCTTCAATCGTTTAATAACTGTTCGGGTTTTGTTTTTTTAAAAAGGTACGGCCGGGTTAGATACCTCCGGCCGTACCTGCCGATGGGTCTTGCGAAGGTGATTACCTATGCCGGGTTTGTAACCCTGAGAATTCCCTTCATGCCGCCAAAGTAGTGGCCCGGAAATGTGCAGACGTATTCGTACTCACCGGGAGTATCCGGCACGGTAAATTCAATCGTATCCGTTTCACCGCCGCCGATCATTTTGGTAAAAGCGATCACCTGATCCTGAAAGGCCGGAGCAATGTATTCGTTATCCTTTGCCGTCATGGATGCAAAGACGAAATCGTCCATATTTACGCCCTGATCCACAATTGCAATGTTGTGACCCATGGCCGCCTTAGGCAGGTTGCTTTCCACAACCAGTGTAACTCTGAGCTTTTCACCGGGTTCGGCCTCGATCAGAGTCACGTCAAACTTCATGTTGTCGGTGCCTTTCACGGTAATTTCACGTACGTTTTCGGTTTCACCTGCGGCTGCAAAAATCTGTGCTGCCATCAGGCCTGTCAACAGTATCGATAATGTGAGTTTAATGAGTGTTTTCATGGTTTTATCCTTTATTAAAATGTTTATCTGTGATTGTGTTGATTTGTAAATTCGTTTGATGTGGTCATCTCTTTTCGGAGCCTGCTCTCGATAGATGTCACCGCAGCATCCACAGGCTGATTCAGGCCGATCATTCGTTCTGCGATTGCGCCCTTCTCATCCAGTATGGATACCAGGTTGGAGTGTGCAAAGTGTCCGTCCGATTTCCGGATGTATTCCACGCCCAGCAGCATGGCCAGTTCACGAATGTGAGCCTGACTGCCGGTTAAAAAGTGCCATTGGGGAATATTCAGTTCATATTGTTCCGCGTACTCCATCCATCTTTCAGGGGTATCGTTTTCGGGATCAAATGTGACCACCGCGACGCGAACCTCACTTTGAAGCTCTTCATCCACGCCTTCGAATACGCGTTTTGCGTCCCGTACAAGAATCGGACACACCTGTGTGCAGTTTCCGTACACCATTACCACGATCACCGGCTTTCCGGCAAATTCCGACAGACGGATCTCCTCGTTTCTATGGCTGGTCCACACAGCGGTACTGTGATAAACGGAGTAATCTGTCTGAATGTCCATCGCGTCCAGCGCATTGCTGTTTGAATGATTGCCGTGATGATGCTGGGTATAAGCCAGTGATGGAAGCATCGCCAGTAACAGCAGCGCAGTGAATATTTTGATCATTGTTTTCATGATTCCTCCTTTTCAGTTGACGGGCGGCAGCGGATCGTAGGCACATCTGAATCCCAGCATGCCGGTAGTGCTTGCCGGGTCGAAACTCATTCTTGTGATAAACCGGATCGACATGGCGTAGCTGTAGATGCTGCTGTCGCCCTTCATGCGTCCCACGGTTCCGCAGTCGAGTGAGATGTCCTCCCCCACCGGGGGCTTGAAATCCTCCACCCACTCCATTACCAGGCCGAACAGATCCTTCACACCATACCGGTTTTCGATACCGGTTGAACCCGTGAGGCCCGTTTTTTCGGCATCCACTGCGGAATACCAACCGATCAGCTCATAGCTGAACCGGTCGGCTTCCTTAGCGGAGGTAAAATCCATGGCCTGTGCGGCATATTCCCATTCATGCAGGGTGGGCAGGCGTCCGCCTTTCCAGCCGCAATAGGCATTCGCCGCAAACCAGGAGACTCTCGTTACGGGCTCGTTTCCGTTCCTGTCATCCTGCAGCTGCAGGTCGTCCTGCCACTGCTCCAGATAGGAGCTGCCCGCAAATACGGGCGGTATTTCAGACCGTGTCCATTCGGGATTTACTTTCAGGAACTCCAGAAACTCCGCGTTGGTAACGGCCGTCTCATCGAGACGAAACGCAGCTACCTGAACCGGCTCACCGACAACCTCCGGAAGCACCGAGTGGTAGCTTCCGGCGGGGATCTCTATGATACCCCGGTTCTGCGCCGTTCCCGCTGCCGCAGCAGACAGGGAAGCGGCACAGATCAGGATGATATGGATGATATTTCGCAACATGATTCGTCTCTGTAATTCGCCTACTGTCTGGGTCCTGCGCTCAGCGTACCGGTTGCGCCTTTTTCGGCATCGGCAAACTCGTGGTCAATCAGGATGTATTTGCCTTCTTCAGGCACGATGAACTCCACCGTGGCCGAGTTGGATGCGCCCAGCAGCACGGTTTGCATACCTTTCATTTCATTGTCGGGGTGACCCTCCATCCATACGCGATCAAAAATGGCACCGATCACGTGAAAGCTGGATGTCTGGCTGGGGCCGTTGTTTGAAAAGTGAATCCGTACGCGTTCTCCCGCATTGGCCTTCAGCGGCTGATCGTGCAGTATGGTTTGATGGCCGTTAAACACTACGTGCGAGGGATTAATATTCTGAGCGGCTTCAAAATCATACTGATAGATATCACCGGCACCTTTTTTCAGGTAATATTCAGATTGAACCACCACATATTCATGGTCTATGCGGTCATCGGTTTCGTAGCCCTCTTTGGGTGAAACCACCACCACGCCGTGCTGACCCATTGCAGTGTGCATCAGAACACTTGGTGTTCCGCAGTGATAGATGTAGGTGCCCGGATAATTGGCCACCCAGTCGAACTGAATGGTTTCACCGGGAGCAATGGTTCTCCATTTGTCATCCTTGGCAACGGTGCCGGAGTGAAAGTCCATCGAGTGCGGCATCGGCATAATCGATGGCTGCGTATTCATGTAGTTATTCTCGCGGATCTGCTTCAGATAGGGAGAAGCAAACTCTTCCTCATTCACCTCATAGGAGATGTCGAGGCCGGACGGTCCGCCCGTGTTTTCACCGTTCATAAGCAGTTCGCTTACCGGCTCATTGATCTGAACCATTTCATCCGACCGGTTCTTCATGGTAAAGGTAATGCGGTCGCCTTCACGCACGTGAATGACCGGGCCCGGCACCATACCGCCGAACGTCCATGCGCGATATCGCACACCCTCGGCTACCTCTATCTCCTGGACAAATGTATCCAGCCGAACCTGGTGATGCCTGTTTCCTTCATAATCGAGCTTAGCCAGTTTGGGAAGCATGGTTACGTAATCGCCCACTACCGGCGGGCCGTCATAATCGTCTGTAAAGACGGTGGCTTCAGGCATGCCAAAAATCATGCCGTCGATGGTGTATTCCTGTGTTTGAGCTTGTACCGTTGTAAGGCCCGTCGCAATAAACAGCATCACGGCGAGGTAATTCATAAAACGTTTCATAATGTTCTCCGCTTTGTGTTCAGGGTTGCAGCAACCCCTTGTTTGGTAAAAAGTATTTTGAGTGTGTAAGTGTGTTCAGGCAGCAAATGTATCCTGCATCTTGCCCGTGTCGGGTTAAACAGCAGGGTTTACCGGGGAGGCGGAAGGTCGGTCTGGTAGTGAAGTGCAAGCGTCTGCTCATCTCCGGAGCAGCAAAGACCGGTTTTTTGATTAATTCCGAGAGGCGACGGCTGTTCACCCATATGCAGGGGAACCGGGTAATAATCGATATCCAGGAGCTGATCACTCTCTCCCTGATGATGATCGCAGGAGCAGGCAGCTATATCCATATCACATTTTCCCTCTGTGCACATCTCTCCCGCAGGCTCCGTGAGAAGCTCTGTCAGGCTGCCTTCATACATGAGGTGCTGCACCATCGGGGTAACCGGCTGCAGGGCTCCGACCATGAAAGCGATTAAGAGGATATGTGAATAAAGAGTTTTCACCTGGATTTCTGTTTGGTTTGTTTCTCTCTGGAACCATGATAGAAGTTTTATTTAAAAGATACAAGAGTATTTTGTCTTAAATAGAAAGTTTGCTTCTTTCCACCTTTGCCGGCAGCTGATACCTTCTGCTTTTCCTGTCGGATTTTTCAGGTTCTATTTCCAAAATCATGTATTTTATTGCTTTTAATGGTATTTTTCCTTGCTCAGGTTTCCTGGCAAAGGCATAACAGAAAAACCTTTCGCCTTACAATAATAAAGAGTAATTTGTCTTTTTATTTTAATTTTGCATAACCATGATCCAAAACCAACACACCTTCCACATTCCGGTAATGGGTACCGGTCATTCTATCGACAGCCCTGTTCGGGTAGCACACCTGGGTATCAACTCGGTTATTTCCGTAGTTGACGATTTGCTGTGTGAAAAAATCCGCAAGTACTACTGCGGTGAATTCAACATCCCCTATCAGAATATTCCGCGCTCAAGCAAAGACGGGCGGGCGGATAGAATTGCGGCCTATCTGGAAACCGTTCAGCAAATTGTTCACACAAAATTTGAAGAGCTGAAGAATCTGCCGCTTTTTGCCGATTCTGAAAAAGACCGTTATTTCAGGCTTCTCCCCTCTTCAAATTCATTGCGCAAAACATACGATTATATAGCAACGCTCTCCGATCCGGATGAGCGTAGACGATTGACTGACGACCTTACTGAAAGAATGACCCCGGGCTTTATCGATGTGAACATCATGGCCAAAGTTGACGCCCTCGGCACGGCCGGGGATGGCAAACCGTTGAGCTCCGAGTATTCTGACGCAAGCGCAGCTCTCAGGGGATACGCGAACAGCAGTTTATCCTCCTCTCTCGTCCTCTCTGCGGGTTTTAATCCACGGCTCTACAGCTATCTGTCTGAGTTCGGAGACTTTTACCGGGATAAGGCGGGAGAGATCAGGAAGAAAATTGTGCTCAAGGTCAGTGATTTCCGTTCGGCACTGATTCAGGGAAAATTTCTTGCCAAAAAAGGCCTGGAGGTGGCTGAGTTTCGAATTGAATCGGGTTTGAACTGCGGTGGGCACGCCTTCGCCTCAGACGGGCACCTGATGCCGGTGCTTCTGAGGGAATTCCGCGAGAAAAAGAATGAACTCGTGGAAACCTTTCAGCCCATGGTGCAAAGTTTTTATGAATCGATGGGCTGGGATTATCCGGATCTTGAAATCGACGACATCACTCCCAAAATTACTGTACAGGGCGGCATTGGCACTTATGGCGAGATGCAGCGGCTGATGAATGATTTTGGCATGGACGGTACAGGCTGGGGCAGCCCGTTTCTGCTGGTGCCCGAAGCCACCTGCGTTGATGACGTCACCACAAAATTACTGGCAAATGCCGGCGAGAAGGACCTCTACCTGAGCAATGTTTCTCCGCTGGGTGTCCCTTTTAATAACATCCGGGGTTCCGGATCCGAAATATATACCAAAAAGCTGGTCGACGCCGGCAAACCGGGTTCCAAATGTCCCAAGGGGTTTCTCGTTTCCAATACAGAATTTACCGAAAATCCGATCTGTACGGCCTCTGCCCAGTATCAGCTGCTCAAAATCAATCAGATCAAGGAGCGGGCAGACCTCAGCGAAAATGAGAAAGACAGGCAGGCATCACGGGTGATGGAAAAGAC
Organism: Rhodohalobacter mucosus; assembly: GCF_003150675.1. Lineage (NCBI taxonomy): Bacteria > Pseudomonadati > Balneolota > Balneolia > Balneolales > Balneolaceae > Rhodohalobacter > Rhodohalobacter mucosus. The sequence continues at coordinate 492,132 of NZ_QGGB01000002.1, forward strand.
CTGCCTCTGTACAAACCTCGGTACGGGCTCGCTGATCCGGCTGGGTATCATGAAACCGTCGTACGGCAGGCAGGAAATCTGTCCCGGCCCAAATGTGGCCTGGTTTAACAGGGAATATCTGCTGGATGAAATGGTGGATCACATATATGGGCGAACTGAATCACTGGTTTCTGCCGAACGGCCCCATATGTTTGCAAAAGAGCTGTGCATGTATGTGGATTATCTCACGGAATTGACTGAGCAAACGGATCCGGAAGACAAGAGTGGTTTGAACCGCCTGAAAAAAATGCGCAAAAACCTTCATGAGGGCATGGATCTTTGCCTCGAAATCGCTGACTCTGCCGCATACCCGGATGAAAACCTGGGTTCTCTCCGATCAACGGTTCTTGAACAGAGAAAACGGCTTGATATGCTTTTTAAGGCAGATGTAGCCTGAAGCATGGGCATCCGGAATAAACCGGGACTTTTGCAAGCACCCAGGGTTCAGGCAAAATCCTCTACCGTGATCTGGTTTTCGGGACGAACAGCAGATACATTCATGCGATCATTCAATTGTCTCAGCTAAATCAGCACTCCGCTCCGAAGGGTTTCCGATGGGGCGGGGCATCGCCCTTATCCCCGACCGCCGCCGGGACTCTTCCCCCTTCCCATGTTGTGATTCCCTCCGGAAAAGGGTGACTTTTTCGGTTCAATCCCTTTTATCGAATTCAGCTTGGTGTGGCAGGTAAAGAATCAGATTTTCGGCTTTGGCCAGTCCATCCACATGGCCCGCGAGGGATTCATCATCCGTAACAAAATGCATATGCAGGTTTGTTGTATGATGAGTAAAAACTCCGTGGTGAGAGTCAGACCAAAACCCGAGCAGTTTGGCTGATCGGTTTTCCAATACCCCGTGAGGACCTGATGTTCGGTGCTTTTGATGAGTGTGAACAGGGTCGTCTTCCGGCCAGTCGATAACGTGCCAGCTTAATTCGCCGAACTTTCCTTCAAGTAAAAACGGAAATGGCCGACCCATATCCAGACCATGCTCCCCTGCTTTGGTTTCAATGATCTTCTGAAGCTCTTCCAGCGTTTCAATATCACCGGGCAGGTCGATTGGGTCCCATCTTTCAACAGAGGCAAGAATCAGCAGATTGGCCTTTTCTTCAAATGCATCAATAAACTGTGCCTTATCATCACCGCCATTCCGGGTTGAGTAAGATGTTCCATCTAAAATCAGGATTTCTCCCTTGAGATTTTCAAACGCACCCAGGGCATAGAGATGATCCCGCTTCTTATAGTCTGCAAGATTCGCATTTGCGGAGATATCTCCCTGCTGAATAGTAGCGCGAAGTGCGCCGAAATACTCCACGGAATAGGCAGATTGCGCCAGCGAGGACTGAGACTGTAAACAGAGACCCAGCAGGACAAAAAGAATCAGGGTTCGCATCATTTAATTATAAATTCACGATTGTCTTAGATATTCATTCCGCAAAAAGATAACCAAATCGCTAGAACCGATAGGTGAAATCTATTCGTTTCAGGGATACCATTGCCGGCCATGTGTTTCCGCACTAAAAAAAACGTGACGATGGGTATATGAAGAAAAAAACACTTAGCATCTTTAGCATCAACCGCGGTGAACAACTTTAAGCAAAATCCTCTACCGCCACCTGGTATGCGTGAATGGGATTATCGCGGTCGCCTTCGTACTCTTCATTGTAGTGAGAGACCTCTTCCAGTATTTTCTTTACCGTCTCCTCACTCTGAAATGAAAAAAACAGTGTGGAGTAAATCCCTTTATCGGGCTGGGAAAACCATGTCCGGATATCCGGTTTATGCTTTTCCGTACGGAAACCATACATCTCGGTTTCGCTGTAAACGGGCACGTTATTGCGGGTCATCATTTTGCGTACTTCATCCGAAAACTCCGCAATGCTTAATATGATCAGAAGTTTCATTGGAATTGTGGTTTTGTGTTTTTGACATGAGACCCTGTGGATCTTTCTGTCTTTGCTATCAATCTCGAAGGATCTCTTCCGGCTTCAGACGGTTTTTCACCATGAAGTAAATTAACGGTACCGTAATCAGGGTAAGGGCGGTGGAAGCTATTGCTCCGCCCATCAGTGAGATCGCCAATCCCTGGAAAATGGGATCGAACAGAATCACAATGGCACCGATCACAACCGTTCCTGCGGTAAGCAGTATCGGCATGGTGCGTACAGCCCCGGCTTCCACTACGGCATCCTGCAGCGTATTTCCCTGCCGCAGGCTGATTTGAATAAAGTCGATCAGCAGTACGGAATTCCGAACCATAATTCCCGCAAGGGCGATCAAGCCGATCATGGAGGTAGCGGTAAAAAATGCTCCCGCAAACCAATGGCCGATCAGAATCCCGATCAGCGAAAGCGGAATGGCAATCATCATGATAATGGGAACACCAAAATCCTGGAACCATCCCACAATAAGGATGTAGATAATCACCAGCACCACCGCAAATGCAATGCCGAGGTCCCTGAATACCTCGAGGGTAATCTGCCACTCTCCGTCCCACTTTACGGTTACATCTTCGCTGCTGAACGGCTGCCCTGCATACTGCTGCTCCAGGCTGTATCCTGCAGGCAGCATGATGTTGTCCAGCTGATCACGTGCATCCAGAATGGCATAGACCGGACTTTCTATCTCCCCGGCTACTTCTGCCGTTACATACACCACGCGCCGCTGATTTTTTCTGTGGATGCTTTTTTCAAGAACCTTCTCTTCGAGCTCAACCAGATCCGTTACAGGGATCATGGCACCGGTTTGCGATTGCACGTGAAGCCCGCCCAGCTCTTGCACTCCGGCACGATCGGCCTCATCCAGCTTCATTTTAATAGGCACCTGTGAGGCTTCATTTTCACTGTAGAGCGAACTCACCGGTCGCTGCCCCAGAATCATACCGAGAGATTCGGTTACCTGATTCGGCATCACGCCCGTCACACCTGCTTTTTCGCGCTGTACCGCGAACCGGTACTCCGTTTGTTCATCCTCTACCATCCAGTCCGTATCCACGATTCCGGGCGTTGCATAAAAAATCTCTTTGATCTCCTGACCAATCGCGCGCTGCATGCTGATATCCGGACCATACACTTCCGCAACAAGCGTGGAGAGTACGGGCGGGCCCGGTGGAACCTCAACCACTTTAATGTTCGCATTGTATTTCCGGCCAACTTCCTGTACCAGCGGCCTCATGCGCTTGGCAATGTCATGGCTTTGATCGGACCGCAGGCTTTTATCCACCAGGTTTACCTGAATATCAGCCACGTTTGCTGACTGCCTTAAATCATAGCTGCGTACCAGTCCGTTGAAATTGATCGGTGCATTTGTGCCTGAGTAGATCTGATAGTCGTACACCTCGGGTATATCCAGTAAAACAAGACCCGTTTCCTGCGCAATGGCCTCGGTGCGTTCGAGGGTTGTGCCTTCGGGCATGTCAATAATGAGCTGAATCTCATTCTTATTGTCGAACGGAAGCATTTTCACTTCCACCCAACGAACATAGAAGAGCATCATGGTAGCAAATAATACGGCCGTTGTACCCAGTAAAAACACCCACCTTTTCCAGCTGCTCTCCATAAGCGGGCGCATTGTTTTGTCATACATTTTGTAGATCAGGGTATCCTCAAGCCTGTATTGTTTTCCTGACCCCTTTCTTGACTGCACACGTACCGCACGAAGCAGCCGGTAACCGAGCCACGGAGTTGCAATCAATGAAATGATGAGTGAAAGGATCATCGCTACGGTTGCACCTATTGCGATCGGACTCATATATGGCCCCATCAAACCTGAAACAAATGCCATCGGGATGACTGCGGCAATCACCGTAAAGGTTGCCAGGATGGTTGGATTTCCAACCTCATTGATTGCATAGATCGCAGCCTGCTTAAACGGCAGATTTCTCATCTTGAAATGCCGGTGCATATTCTCTGCCACAATGATGGAATTATCCACCACGATACCCGTCACAAAAACAAGGGCAAAAAGGGTAATCCGGTTCAGCGTATAATCGTACATATAGTAGAAGAAAAGCGTCAGCGCAAATGTTATCGGCACGGAAATAAATACAACCAGAGCACCGCGCCACCCCATAGCCAGGAATACGACGAACGAAACGGCAAGTACGGCAACCACAAGGTGAATCAACAGTGTATTCACTTTCTCTGTTGCCGTCTCGCCATAGTTTCGCGTCGTTTCTACCTTAATATCTGATGTAATCACCGGGCCGCTCAGCTGTTCAACCATCGCATCGATCTGGCTGGCTATAGCCATGGCATCCGCGCCCTGTCTTTTGGCTACCGATATGGATACTGCAGGATAGGAACGGCCCGCTTCTAGACTCTGCTCCAGGGCAGATACCGGGCCTGGCACATACGAGACGTACCTGGCAGGCTCACCCGGCCCGTCTTTGATCTCGGCAATATCGCTTAGCATAATCGGGTCTCCCTGTCGAACATCAATCACCAGAGACCCTACATCCCCGGCCGTTTCAAGAAAGTTGCCGGTCTGAACCCTGAACTGCCGGTCGTTTGCTGCAAACGAACCTGAACTGAATTCACTGTTCGACGCCCGGATAATTTGTGCAACCCGAAGCGGATCGATCCTGAACGAGGCCATTTTGGTTTTATCCAGAATAATTTCCACCGTTCTTGAGCGTCCGCCGTGAATTTTTGTCTCTGCAACATCTACAATCGACTTTATTTCGTTATCCAGCTCCTGTGCTACCCGCCGAAGCTGATAGTCGTCGTGCACATCGCTCCAAAGTGTCAGCGTTACAATAGGGACATCATTTATAGACCTCGTCTTGATAAGCGGCATGGTTACCATGTCCGGTTTGGTATCCATGAACTTCATTATTTCATTATAAAGCCTCACCAGGCTTTGTTCTACATTCTGGCCGACATAAAACCGTGCTGAAACCATCGCCTGTTCAGGCATCGACGTGGAATAAACATATTCTACACCCGAAATATTTGATAGTATTTTCTCCAGCGGAATCGCAATCCGGTTTTCAACTTCAAGGGGTGATGCACCAGGATATCCAACAAAGATATCGGCCATGGGCACATCGATCTGCGGTTCCTCTTCACTTGGTGTCAGCCAAACCCCATACACACCAATCGCTATAAAGGCGATCATCAATAGCAGCGTCAGTTTTGAGTCAATAAATGACTGGGCAATTTTACCCGCTAATCCGGTTTTCATTTCTATGCGTTATTCAATGTTAGATTTCTTTGCTGATTTATCTATTCTGATCCTTTTCATCTTACTCTCAGCGCCTGCCCCTGGCGAATTAAATCCGTGGGACCCAATACATACTTTTCACCCGGTTTTAAGCCTGTAAGCACCTCGACCTGTTCTCCGCTCCTTTTTCCGAGACGAACCCATCGTAATACGGCGCGGTTATTGTCGGTAATTGAGTAGATACCCGTTAGCTGTCCTCTCTCCACTACAGCTTGTATGGGTATGTAGAGGGCTTCCGACGGGTTAATGCTTACATGAATTTCTGCAAACATTCCCACTTTCAGCCTGCTGATCTCTTCTTCATCTTCCAGGGCAGCTTCAATGGCGTATTGCCGGCTCATGGGATCGCCCGCACTGCTCACAGCTGTCAGCCTCGCAGGAACACCGGCTAAGCCTGCAGATGATATTGTAACGCTTACCTCTGAACCCTCTTCAATCTGACCAATTTCACTTTCAGCGACCGACGCGGTAATTTTCACATTTGAGGGATCCGAAACGGCAACAAGCGGATGTCCGGGAGCAGCCATATCACCTTCTGAAACAAATTTCCGGCTCACAATTCCATCGAATGGTGCACGTATCACTGTGTAAGCCAGCATTTCGTTTACCTCGTTGAGTCTGGCTTCCAGCGCTTCCAGATTGGCTTTGGCAATTTCATACATCGTTGAAATGTCATCCAGCTCCTTTGATGTTGCGCTATCTTCAGCATATAGGTTTTTTATCCTGTTATAATTGGTTTCGGTGTTTTCCATATTGGCCCTCGCCTGCACCAAATTGGCTTCGATCTGTGATTTTTGAGCCCTGATCTGATCATCCTTTATGCGAATCAGTATGTCTCCTTTTTTAACCTCGTCACCCACGGTTACGGGGACAGCCGTTACGGTTCCCATGACGATTGTACTAAGGCTGGCCTGATTGTCACTTTCAACACTGGCCGGGAAGGTGCGGTCTGAGTAGGCGAGCGACATGCCGGCAGTTTCAACATCAACCGCAACCGGCTCCTGTTCAGGCAAGGCGGCGTCATCTGTTGAGCAGCCTGAAATGAGGAAAACCATCAGAAGTGTTGTATGTACTATTCCTGCTTTGAATTTCATATCCCTGTTTATTTTGCTGATCATTGGTATTCTACGTTGTTTAAATCCTTTTCTAACAGCATCTCAAGTGCTGCAATGCTCATATTGTATTTATAAAGAGCCATTATGTTTTTCAGCCTGGCTTCGGCCAACTTTGTTTCTGCCTCAAGGAGGTCCGTGATTCTTTCCATGCCTTCATCGTATCTGTTCGACCTTATTTTTACATCCTCGGTTGATTGCGAGATAGCTTCCTCCGTCAGCAACAATTCTTTTTCCGCATGTTCCAGATTGCGATAAGCCTGACGCACGCGATTTTCTGTTTCAATTCTATGGCTCGCCCGCATGCTCACCGCTTTGTTGTAATCTGCGGTCGCTTCCATCACTTTCCCCGCATTGCGAAAACCTGAAAATATGTTCCACTTTAAATTGGCGCCGATCATGTATGAGTTCGCATTAAGGCCTGCAAAATCAGGATCGTTGTATTCATAGCTGCCAAACAGATTTATTTTGGGCAAAAAGCTATACTTAGCAGCTCTTGTCATCTTTTCAGCTGCCTTTACCCTTTCTTCAATGGCTCTCAGCTGGGCGTTATCAACTTCTATCAGGCTCAGGTCCGGTACATCAATAGCTTCTCCTGATGATATCATATCATCTGCAGGCTCTACAGGCCTGGAACCATCCATTCCAAGTAGCAGCGCCATCTCCTCACCGGCATGCTTTAACTCATTCTCCGCATTTATTTTTCTGCTCTCCATTTCCAGCTCATACACTCGTGCGGCAAGAAAGTCCTCCCTGCTTAATATTCCCTCTTCAAAATAGTTCTGAGCCTGTCTCCTGTGTTCCCCTGCCGTTTCCAGAGCGGTTTCCAAAACATCGAGCTGACGTCTATGAAGGATCAGGCTGTAATATTGATTCTGAACCTCGAAACGGATGTGCCTCATTGTTCCATCTTGCTGTTCATTTGCCGAGTTAAGCCGGTTTTTCACAGCACCCCGCTGCATGATCATATCGGGGTTGAAGATTGGCTGTTGAACTTCCAGTCTGGCACTGAAATTTTCATATGGGTCCGGATTGTTAAGGAGTGCCGGATTGAAATCCTGCTGGGATACCAATTCCTGCTTCAGCTTAAACCCGAATACATTCAGCGGGTCGTTTGTGGATATCGCATTGTATTCGAACGAAAGCGTGGGTAGAAATACGGCGTTGGTTTGACGGTACTGTGCCCGCGCCTTCATCACATCATATTCTGACTGATCAATGCTGAAATTATTCTCCATGGCGGCAGACATCGCCTCTTGCAGTGTTAAGGAAAGTGGTTCCCTGCTTTTTGCCGTTTCCTGGGATAAGAGCGTATCAGGTGTCAGTAACAGCATCACCATCAGGCCCAGGCAGACAAAGCATATGTGCTTAACATTCATGTTGGATTGATTATTTATTATTTAAAAAGTTTTATAGTGTTCTTCGGATCCGGAATTAGATAGTAATCTGCAGGAGAATCAGGATTCATATGCAACCGGTCGTTTTCCTGCAACCCACCCTGAATAGCCGTCATCAAGTTTCCAGGCTCTGTAGCCTTTTTTTCTTAAGTAAGAGACTGCTTCATCAGCCATTAAACAAAGCGGGCCCCGACAATACGCCACTATTTCACGGTCTTTCGGCATCTCACTGACTCTTTCCCTCAGAGTGCGATTCGGTATGGATACTGCACTTTTTATATGACCTTTTGTGTACTCCTTCTCCGGGCGTACATCAATGATGTATATGTCTCCTTTTTCAACCCGGCTGATCAATTCTTGATCGCTGATGGTATGCAGCTGATTTCGACGCTCTCTGTAATCGCTCAGAAGTTTCCGTATTTCACTATTCTGCATAAAACCAAGTTCTCTTAGTGAGCACCATGTATTGTAAACGTGCTGCCCTGCAAGCTCATAGTAGATGTACTTTCCTTCCCTGTTGGTAGTCACCAATCCTGAATTCTTAAGCACCTGCAAATGCTGGGATGCATTCGCAACAGGCATGTTCGTTTGTTCAGCAATGTACTCTACCGGAAAAGCCCCCTGAGCCAGCAAATCGATGATTTCCAGACGATGCGGATTACTAAGTGCTTTGGTGACACTTGCCAGCTGCTTGTACAGGTTGGTTTTCAGTTTTCGGGTGTCCATCGGCAAAACGTATTCATTCAATAATTTTGTTGAATGAAGGTAAGAAGGAGAACTGAAACATTCAATAATTTTATTGAATGATCTGCTGCTGTTATCATCTTCAGGTACTTTCCGCCAACCGAGGCCTATTCATGAAGTCCTCTGAGAGCTAAAAAGCGCTATGGCTGAGGTGTGAGGAAACTCTGAAGCATTCAACCCTGGAAAGCGATCTTAGGCAGAGAGAGGCCTGAGCCCAAAGAGACAATTTTTTGAAAGGCACATCATCCAAAAGGTTCTATGTCTCAAATCCGGGAAATAAAATTGAATCCCTGAACCGGCCAGGGATTCAATCGGTTTATTCCTGTCCTTTTAAAATAGTACAGACAGTTCAACGAAGAAGCGCCTTCCCGGCTCATACAGGGCGTTGCCTGACGGGTTAACGCCCGGATTGAACCTGCGGTTCAGGTGTTCGTAATAGGTTTTATCAAACAGGTTTCGCACGCCGCCGGTAAGGGAGATTCCACTCTGCACCAGTACACGCGTCTGAATATCTGCAAGCCAGAATCCCGGTGTTCGCGTTTCTGCAAATTCGCTGTCAAACCGGGTTTGAGGCAGCACTCTTCGCACGCTCACTTCCGGCATCACTTTACCTGCCAGGAACGCTCCACCCGTCTTAATCGACGCCTCGAACGGGGGTATTTCCGCAACTGCAGAGCCGTCGTCCGCATAGGCTGCGTAGGTGTATGAACTGCTGAAACCTGCATACCAGGCGTTTGCCAGGTCTATGTCAGCAGACAGCTCGAACCCTGTAAACCAGGCGTTGCCGCGGTTTCTGAATTCACGCACACCCGGAGCCATCATTCCTACCGGTGCCACATCCGGCAGAAACACGGCCGAGATGTAGTCGGTCATGTAGGAAGCAAACAGATTGGTTTCGAGCCGGAACCGGCCGAAGTCGGAGGTTAGAACGAAATCAGCCTGATTGTTGGCTTCCGGCTTCAGATCCGGATTACCCGCATACTCATATCCATCGCGCCCGATGGTGAGGAAGTTGATAAACCGTTCTGTAACATCGGGGCTTCTCACTCCGCGTCCGATATAAAAACCGGCTGTTGTGGTTGACGACAGCGGCCTGGTAATTCCACCGCTGATGCTCAGATTGAGATACCCGGAACTGTTATCACGGTCCTGAAACCTGGGAGCGGGCTCATCTATATCCGCCATATTATAATCGGCCCGAAGCCCGGCAGACAGCGTCCACTCGCCTGCAAAGTACTCCATACCCGAATAGAGTCCCAGATTGGAGACGTGTGCTCCCTGCCAGAGATTGTATTCCATATTCTGGCCGGCTCTCATCCCGGTTTTAAACTCCACGAAGCGTGTGCCGTCAACAAGTTGGTTATCCAGCCCGGCTGCAATGGTGAATGTACCGTTTGTAAACAGACCCCTGGCCTTCGCGTGAAAACCTGCCGACTCCGTTTCAGCAAGCGCCACTGCACTGCGGTCGGCAAATGAGCTTCGGTCGAAATTATTCATTTCATGGTCCACCAGGCTCCAGTAACCGTTCAATTTTATCTCCCGAAACACATCGGAGCGTGCGGGTGTCCATTCAAAGCCGGATTTCAGCTTGTAGGTATCATCCTGGGCCATATCCATTCCAAGTGCCGGAAAATCTGCGTCTCTGATAAACGATTGCGACCATCCTGCGCTCAGCCGGCTGTTTTCGGCAACATGAACAGATCCTTCCAGTCCATAATCAGCTGACCTGAAACCTGCCGGCACGACCGTACTGTTACCCGCCGTATAATCATCTGTCCCCGACAAACCGCCGCTTAATAGAAGGCTCCATTTTTCATCGCCTGTTCGAAGCCGCAGATCGGTTTTTCGGTGACCTGTATTTGACTCATATCCTGCCCTCAGGTCTCCGCTCATGGTGAATTCCGTCATGACCGGGGTTTCGTGGGGAACGAAATTAACCGTTCCCCCGAAGGCGGGACCGAATTCCAGGGCGTGCGGGCCGCGGTGAATTTCAACCCGTTCAATATCGCTAAGGCGAATGTGAGAGGTCGGAGGATCCATACGGTTCGGGCAGGCTGCAGCCGTAGTGGTGAGTCCATCGAGGCGGACGTTCAGCCTGCTGCCGCTGAGTCCCCGCAACACAGGGTCGATACCGAAACCGCCCCTGCGAATCCCCGATGCGTTCCCGGCTTCTCTTAAAAAAGCACCGGAATCGATGGGCAGCAGCGCCGACCCTTCCGGATCCAGTTCGTTGCCCGGAGTGCCCATTTCGCGGTGAGCAAGCACCGTTAACGGACTCATCGTGGAAGCAACAGGGTCGAGCAGAATATCGACTGAAGCATCTAGTGCATCGGCTGACAGATGAAGGGTCCCGGTTCTGAACCCGATATGGGATACACGAAGATGGATCTCCTCGCGGGCAGCGGGCAGGGTGATGGTGAAGGATCCATCTGACCCGGTGACCGTTATCCTTTGCTCTGGCATCAGAGTTACGTGAGCTCCCGCAATAGGTTCGCGGGTATCGGAAGCGCGTACGGTTCCGGAGACTTCATTTTCTGCATACAGGTTAATGAGATCCGGGCTTTCAGCACATGTATCAGACAGAGTGATATCCGGCAGCAGCATACAGAGTGCTGCCAGCACTATAAAAAATTTAAGCGTAGACATAATTCTTCCTTTTAAATTTCTGAATTAAACAGGCCGGAATTCATTCATCATGAGACCGGCGTACTTTTTTCGTAATGGAGGGTGGAATGAACTATGTACGGGGCGGGTGAAAAATATCGTTTGAAACGGCAAGCGTTTCCGGATCCATAAACGCCCTGAAATGGACCGTTTTCTGATTGTGCAGCTTCAATTGTATAAAAGCTATCAGAGCGTTTTTATCGGGTGTATTATAGAGAATGTGCTGCTGTTTACTGCTATTGGTGGTACAGCTGCAGACGGACGGGGCTTCTCTGTCTCCATGATTCTTGTTCATGGCGCAGTGGCATGGCTTCTCTCCGTTTTCGGCACCCATGGTGATGTCGCACATCTGCGCTTCTCCTTTGTGTTCCTCACCATGCATGCCCATCGAGCAGCCAATGCAGTTGCAGGTGCGTTCGGGGCGTTCATAATCTGTAAATTCATCCAGACCCGCCTCAATTACCTGGTGGATCTCCGTAAGAGACATCAGCAGAAGCGGAATGAGCAATATGGTGAACAAAATCCTCATCATTTCTCAATATAAGAGTAAAATATCTTAATTATCGACTGCCGCATCAAAGATCAGGGTATCCCCTACTGAAATATGTTTTGCATGCAGATAGCACATTTTAACTGTTTGCTGTCAACATCATCCAGAGGGAAACTTCCATTCAATGAGTGATTTTTGATTTAAAAACTTGTCCTTATGTATTTCTCGCTGAGTTTCGCGGATGAAACGCTGAGTTGCGCAGATTTATATACACAGCGTTCCCCGCGGCTCCTCTGCGTACGCTGCGGTTAAAACAGTAGTCGTTCAGCTTACAATCTTTGGAATAAGGTCCGGCTCTATTGATTTCTCGTCCCATTGGGATCCCTGCGGGGCAGAGTCTCGTCGCATAGCGATCCCTAGGGGCAGATGAATCGCGGTGTTTCGCAGATCTCCATACAAAAACACTGTGCTCTCTGCGCCTACTCAGCGTACGCTGCGGTTAACACAGTAGTCGTTCAGCTTACAATCTTTGGAATAAGATCCGGCTCTATTGATTTCTCGCAGAGTCTCGCAGATGAATCGCAGAGTTTCGCAGATTTACGAATATATTGCACTATTCCCTACAATGTAAATAATCATTCTGAATGCTATAAGCTGTAACTGATAGCTAATAGCTGACCGCTTCACCCGTCAAACCTCTTTGTATCCAGCTCATCAGGAATGGGGCTACCGTTAACCAGGTGCTCCGCCAGGAAGCGTGCCACATGAGAAGAGAAGAGCAGGCCTTTGGAGCCCATGGCCGTGTAGATACAGAGATTGGGATGTTCCTCATGGCGGCCGATCACGGGCAGCTTGTTCGGTGTGGTGACGCGGACTCCGGCCAGCTGGCCTTTTATAGTAACCTTCTCTGCTATGCCGGGCAGCATTTTGGCGAGCTTGCCGTGAATCTGTTCCGCCGCCCTTTCGGTCACAGACAGATCCTCAAACTTGTGTTCATAGGTGGATCCCACAACCAGGTCCCGCTTTCCGCGCCTGAGCGTATACCCCATTGCCGAAACGGCATGGTCCCAGTTCAGGTCACGGTCTGCCTCGTATCGGACGATCTGCCCTTTCACACGGTGCAGCGGCAGATACTGCCAATGATTAAAGAAAGGCGTCTGTTCTCCGGCGGCGGCGATTACATGGTCGGCAGTAGCAGTCTCACCCGATTCCAATGTAATACGATAGGCATTCCCATCAGGAACGGATTCATAGCGTGCCGCTTCATACCTGCAGGCCGCTCCGTTCAGCCGTAGATGTTTCCTTAAGGCGTTCAGGTAGCGGTCCACAAAGACCGTGAATCCGCAGTCCAGGAAGAGGGCGCCGTAATTCGGGGCAATATTCGGGTTCAGATCCGATACTTCTTTTTCGTCCATCCAGCGAATCCAGCCGTCCGGCCACTCATATTTTTCAAGCGACTCCCGGAAGTTCACCGCAAGCTTTTCGCTGATGGCGGGCCGAATCACTCCCGTATCGGAGATGAGCAGTTCGCCGTTGTGATCTTTTTGAACGACTTCAACTGTTTCACGGAGTGCCTTCATGCACGCTTCCGCCTCCCAGCTCATCCGCGCATGGCGTCCGGTTGCCGGGTTCACCAATGCCGCAGGTGCGCCGGGTGACTCCTCCGAAACATGCGGGTCTATCAGCAGAACTTTTTTCCCGTGTTTCTGAAGCTCAAGGGCGATGGCTGTGCCGGCAATTCCGGCTCCGAAGATGGCCGCGAAATAATTACTCATTGATCATCACTCCTCTACTGTGGTTTACCATCATTTGTTTTCTCCGGCTATGTCATCCGGACTAAACTGAACGATCTCGGCATTCAGAGGATCTGTAAAGTACACTGTCCCATCCGGAATCGGGGCCATCTGATGGAGGATCATCTCCTGCGCTGAATGATTGAACCGGTAATGATGCACCATAGAACCGGATTCGTCATACACCAACAGGCGCTGCCGGATCTCTTCCGCCTCGGTATGGGTGGCTGTGAGCACATACACCAGCCCGTTGGCCGTCTTCATGTCGAATGCATACTCAAGCGGGTACATCGTATGCGGCCTAGACTCCTCATTGATACGTACTACCAGATCAAAAATGGGAGACGTCACCGTTTCAGGCAGCGGGCGGGTCCAGACCAGATCCCCATCTTGACTGTAGTACCGTAGTTCACCCAGTCCGTTCATCATCAGTAAATATCCCTCGCCGAAAGCCTGCACAATAGCTTGGTTTTTCAGGCGCGGGGTTAATTCTTCTGAAGCCAATGCCGTTCTCTCAGCTTCAATATTGACTCTTTCCATAATGAGGGGTTCCGGCTCCCCAAAAACACTCACAATATTTGCTTCCTCATCCCGACCCAGAATCACTGCCAGCGCATCCTCCTGTCCCTCCGTGGCAACCAGCAGACGCCCATCAGGCAGCATCGCTTTCGACTGGTAATTCATGTATTGCGCATAGGGAACAGAGGCCATGAAGTTTCCCTGCAAATCATAGAAATCAAAACGGAACATGGCCCGGTTGGAGACCACAAACCGTCCGTTTCCATAGATGAGGTTGCCGGCTCCTCTCATCTCATCCCACTCCCCGGGTCCGCTTCCGGTGCTTCCAAAGCTTCCTGTCTCTTCCCACTCCTCATTCATCAGCAGCACGCTGTTTCGTCCGCGGTCCATCACTGCGAATCGGCCATCATCAATGCGCATGATTTCAGTAGGACCGGCCAGCACGCCCGACTCCGTATCGATCACGGTAGTGAGGCTGTTCGAATCAACATCAGTGACGGTAACCGCGTCGCGGTTTTGCGGCTCCCCCTGTCCGCCGCAGCCTATTGAAAGCAGAATGGCAGGCAGCAAAAAGGTTGCAAAAAAGCAGCGTGGTAACGTCATAACTGAAATGGGTTTAACATCAATAGTAACAGAATTTTTGGTCCGCTTAATCTAATGTTCACTCCCCGGACTCACAACCCCGCCCGGGAGCTCATTCTGCGCAAAAGTGTACTCCCCTACCGGCTCGCCCCCAATCAGGTGTTTCTGAATGATCTCCTCCAGCACTTCCGGGGTGCACGAATGGTACCATGTGCCTTCGGGGTAGACCACCGCAACGGGTCCGCGCTTGCATACCCTCAGGCAGTTGGCTTTTGTGCGGAAGATGCCGGATTCGCCGTCCAGGTTCAGTTCCTTAAGCCGTTTCTTCAGAAACTTCCATGACTTCAGCCCCGTCTCCAGCTTGCAGCATTTGGGTTTGGTCTGATCTGCGCAGAGAAAAATATGCCGCTTTACCGTAGGGATGTGCAGCTCGTCCGCTTTCTTTTGAAGTCTTCTAAGGCTTTTCTTTTTCATTGCTTTCCTGATATACAGATTAATCTGAAAGGTACAAAAATGAGTCCGTCTTACACGGACGGGTACAAAATTATGCATCTAGCGCTGTACCGCATCGACCCCATTGCTTCACTTTGCGTACAAGAATTTTCGCGTTTCCTAAAAAATTACCACCTTAAAGGATGTGCTGTAACGTCTTGCCATAAAATTATTTAATTCAACTTTCACGTTATGAAACCATTCTCACCATCTCTTTTACTGTTCTGTTCTGCTCTTATTTTGCTGACCCTGTTGTCCTGCACGCAGGAATTTGACCCAACAGCCGGCGAACCCGAAGTGGTAACCGAGGGCTTTCAGTTTACCGAAGGCCCCTACTGGCATTCCGATGGATACCTGCTGTTCAGCGACATTCCCGCAAACCGTATTTATAAGTGGACGCCAGGAAATCCGGAATCGGAGGTGTTTCTGGAGCCGAGCGGGAATTCGAACGGCATTGATGCGCGTCCAGACGGCACGCTGCTTCTGGCTCAGCATGCGGGAATGGTATCGGAAGTGACCGACAGCCTGACCACAACGCCCATTGCTTCGGAGTATAACGGCATGCGCCTGAATAGCCCCAACGATCTGACGGTCAGGTCGGACGGATTGATCTACTTCACTGATCCAACCTTCGGCGTTTCCGATGAGGAGCAGGAGCTGGATTTTGCAGGCGTATACCGCATTAATTCAGACGGCAGCGTGGAGCTATTGTACGACCGTTTTCGTCTGCCAAACGGGATCGCTTTTTCACCCGATGAGTCCTATCTCTACATCAATGATTCCGATACGGGACAGATTCTGCGGTTTGAGGTGCTCGATAACGGCAATATTGAAAATCCGGAACCCTTTGCGAATGTAGGAGCCCTGGCGGAGATGGGCGGTTCTGACGGAATGGTAACCGACACCGACGGGCGGCTCTACACCACCGGCCCGAACGGACTCATCATTTACGACCGTGACCGGAACGTAATCAAGCGAATTCCCTTTGATCACCAGATTACCAACCTGGCCTGGGGCGGAGATGAGCTGCGGGAGCTTTATGTGACCTCACCTTCGGCTATTTACCGGATTCCGATGAATACGCAGGGGTGGTAAAATGGATAACCGGTGCGCCAGTCAGTTTACTGATCCAGCGGGCTTTTAACGCCCTTTCCGCCTTTGTTTAATACATGGGTGTAGATCATGGTTGTTTTCAGGCTTTTGTGACCCAGCAATTCCTGCACCGTTCGGATATCGTAACCGTTTTTTAAAAGGTGTGTGGCAAAGGAGTGGCGAAACGTATGCGCAGATACTTTTTTTCTGATTCCAGCTTTACGTACGGCTTTTTTGATTTCGCTGTTAATGGATTGCGGGGATTGATGATATCTGTGGCGGAATCCCGAACGAGGATCCTTTCCAATTTTTTTTGACGGAAAAAGATACTGCCATTTCAGATCCCCGGATGCATCCGGGTATTTTCTGGATAGGGCATGGGGCAGCAGTGCCTCCCCCATTCCCATGGCAAGATCTTTCCTGTGCAAACTGTGCACTTTGTCTATCTGACTCCTGAGCTGCGTGACCAGGCTTTCCGGCATCATGGTTACCCTGTCTTTAGCTCCCTTTGTATTCCGAACCTCGATTTGCCTGTAATCAAAATCGAGATCCTGAATCCGAAGACGCAGGCATTCTGAAATACGAAGGCCGGAGCCGTAGAGCAGCCGAACAATCAGCCCTTTTACTCCTGTCAGTTCAGTCAATATTTGTTTGGCCTCATTTTCTGACAGCACTACCGGGATATGCTGATAGCGTTTTGCAGATGTAATATTATCAAGAATGCCAACGGGTTTTTTCAACACTTCCCTGTATAAAAACACCAGTGCACATAACGCCTGATTTTGTGTTGATGCGGCCACATTCCTCACATTGGCCAGATGATTCAAATAGTTCACGACCTGCTTCTGTTCCACATCGAGAGGATGTTTCATATCGCAGAAGATCACAAAGCGTTTTATCCACAAAATATACGACTGCTCCGTTTTGTAGCTGTAATTTCTGCGTCTGATTTCCTGTTTTACAGAATTGAGAAGTCGGCTCATCGTGCTTTTAAATGTATGAACCCTAAATTGTCAATCCCTTACAAAAAATCTTCGATAATAGGCCAAAAATGAAAGTAGTTATCGAAGATGCTTATCGTATTTTTTTGGGCCTCTTTCGCTGTTTAAGCCTCATATAGTTGTATGAGAATGAAAATTTTGACATTATCATCCATATGCAATGTTGCTAATACATATGTTAGTCGGAAAGTACTCAGCCATTGTAGTTCTGGACGTGATTCGGTTTGGTACATTTAGTGTTTGGCTTCGGCCCCATCAAAGGAGGCCAAGTAGATGCTCCGCCTGTCTTGAAGTTGAGTCTGCCCTTGTTCAAGCAACTCCTTGAGTTTGCGTAAATTCTCCGCAACGGCCCGGCGAATGCGCCCAACAGCCAAACGTTCAAGAATCCTGGGGTAACCTGTGCGGAGTGTTATCTCGTCAATCAGACGTGTACCGTTAGCGACGGACTCAAAACGCAAATGACGCTCGAACGTAGGTGAACTGCCAGGCATAGATTTGATAGACAAGCTTTGCCCCGGTTCGTAATGGATCATTTCATAACGCTGGCTGTCCGTTTTACGTGTTTGATAGTAACGTGCACCACGTTCAGGACCGACCCCATTTTCCTGGATTACTTTTATCACAAAATAGTTCCATTTTGGCATATTCCTCATATCGGCCACAAACTCAAACACGTCATTGATTGACGCCTGAATCTCAATTTCATTTTGAAATTTCATACTGCTTGCGCCTCCAATTCAAGGTTTGCGTTTATGCTGAGGGGAATACGATTTTCCAGCCGCTCCTTTGCACCGGGATCATGACTTGGCAGATAAACAATGCGATGCTGCTCAGCGTATTCCAGGATCTTTTGATGAGTCTCTTGTTGAACGTCCGGATCGGCTCCGATACCATCAACTTTTTGCTCAATGAGTAATTCCTCAGTGTAAGAGGTATCTCCTGCGAACATGATAGACAGATCATCTTCATCCAGAATCACCGACAGATGCCCCGGGCTGTGTCCGGGAGTTGGTACAAGATGGATATCCCGTGCTTGAGTGAGTGTATGATGACCAGCAAACGGCCCAAATAGTTCCTGGCTGCTAAAATCAATAATTCGTGGCTTAAACCAATCAGGCCATCGTTGATTGAGATAACCGTTCATCCTTCCCTTGATCCCGGTGGACATTTCCCACTCTTTAGATGAGACAACAAACTCGGCATTTGGGAAATGATGCAGTCCACCATCATGATCCTGGTGCAGATGGGTCAGCACAACCCAGCGCACATCATCTGGCGACAAGCCGATTTTCTTTAGCTGTGGTCCCACTTCCTGTTCCGCTGTCATTTTGAATTTGGCAGCACGTTGCACAAGAGGCATGAATGGTGGGAACCAAACATGTTTATTGGCGTCCTCCGGAATGCCGGTATCAATAACAATGAGACCCTCCTGATGTTCTATCACCCATACATAGATGGGCAGCCACTCGGTAAATTCGCTGTCTAACAGGGTGTTTTTAAATCGCATGAGACCGTTACCGCGACCAATACGCCAATTTTTTGTGATTTTTACTTTGCCGGTTTCTATCGCATGAATTTTCATTTTAGATCCTCCATTTATGTTTATTTAAGTCCTACGTTTTGAATAAAATTCTTTACCTCGTATTGAAAAAACTCGTCTACATCCGCGATGACGGGCTGTATCAGATCGAACAGTTCAAGCATGATATGACCATGCATCTTCACCCAAGCTGTCGCTGCTAAATACAATGCAGGCAAAGGCAAGTTATGACCATCCACTTCTGTCAAATCGTGCAGCGATTGTTCTAAAGAGGGTGGAAAATTGTGATAATGAGTCCGCAGGTCGATCTCCCCGCTTTCAATCGCCTCGGAAAAAATTTGGGCAGTAACAAGAAAACTGCGGCGTGCCGGTGGATAGGTAATACCTGTTGGTTGCGAATAGCCGGGTATTGGATTTCCATAGAGTAATTGGAAATCAGTGGGATTACTGAGCGCCCACCCGCGGTAAGCGTTAGCTACAGCGGTTATTCGTTCTGCAGACGTGGTCAGCTCCGGATTATTAATATCGGCTTCAATAGTGTCTGCCAATTGTGTGAACGCATCCTCAATCAGGGCTGTGATAAGATCGTTTAAGCTGGAAAAGTAATAGTAAAGGGCCGAGGCCGTCATTTTCATCTCTCGAGCGATGGCACGTATTGAAAGGCCAGAGGTACCTTCTTCAGCCATCAATTGCCGAGCAGTACTTTTAATTTCATCGCGTGTGATATCACGAATTTTTTCTCGCCTGGAGCGTGTCATAAATATTTTATTACGGTTATAGATTTATTTGAACATTGTTCAATAAACTTAACACCGTTAGAATTGCTTATCAAGGGAAACTTCCGAGATCTAAAAAATTGCTCGGTTAGTCGAAGTGTATATCGTAGAATGATATAGCAAGCTGTTTCGGCTTGGCCTCGACCTTACAAACCAGGGTTCCGGTCCGGCTAACCAGCGCATTAAGGGGACGTAATTCGCCTATTCTTTGCCTCTCTTGGATTTACAACTCATCTTTCTTTATTTGCTAATTTAACATTCATGCGTGCACCCCTTATGCGCAAGGCCGTTATACCGCATAATCAAACTATGATGAAGCCACTAAAAGAAAATTTCATTCATTTGATACAGCTTCTGGCATCTTTAGAGAAGCAAGATCGTTATCAAGCTGAAGTTGATGTAGATATTTATGATGAATTTATCTGTATGTGGTTTGACGATTTTTACAGCAATGAAGCTCGTGAGCATATCCGGCCATTACTTAGCTCAAAAGAGAGAAAATATGTTGACGATTTTCATGAATTTTTCCAGACTCACGAATCTAAATTACCAACAAGCTATGCGGAATTACGCGAATCACCGGCTTGGAAGCAGGTTAGAGAAAAAGCTGATGAAACATTGAGGGTTTTAAATTGGAATACCATTAAAACGAAATCTAACTTCGGGGCGGTATAACATGCGTGTTTTACAGCTGATCTAAAGACTTGCTATGAAAAAGTCAGATATAAGAATCACTTTTAATGATGAGCAAATTCATATCAATGGAGCACACAAAATAAGTTGGAAAGAAATTTCTTCGGTCAAAGTTTTCAAAAGAGATCTTCTTACCGTTGATGAAATTTGTATGGAAATAGGCACAAAGGAGGGGAAATTGTTAGAAGTCAGCGAAGAGATGACTGGCTGGGATGATCTAGTTAAAAGTATAACCCACTACCTAGAAGAGTGTACTTCATTCGAAGAATGGTTTCCTAAAGTTGCTGATCCTCCCATGGAAACGAATTTGATAGAAATCTATAACTCAAAAAACCATGCGGTATAACAAAGTGGCTCAAGCGGACGAGTTAGCGTTTAAAACTTTAGCAGAACTTATCGCCTCGCCGCTTAGCCACCGAACCGTTATACGTTGTATTATTTAAATGTAATTCATGAAGACTTGGAGAGAACAAATTGCTGACTATTTAGTTCGTGTTGCCCACTCAATTGGAGTTGATCCGCTTTTATTGGTTGGATTAATACTCCTGCCAATTATTATTTACCGAGCCAGAGAATTGAAAAATTTTAAAGAGCAAGAATTATGGAAAAAGCTATTTGATATTGGATTTTGGATTGGAGCAATAGGGTTTTTTCTCTTATTTGCTTTCATCAAATTTGCAGATTAAAACCTTTAATCATGGCATTAAGTGGTCTGCTTAGATTTGAGCTTTTAAAAATCGGGGCTTTGTTATTAGCATTTCTCGCTTTTAAAATAATTCAACATTTAGAATGGCATAACCGATAAACCTCCAAATCGTTATACGGTTAAAAAATAATTCGATGAGTGATACTTATAAAAATTACCTGCAAGATCTGTCTTTTCTCATAAAAGAGCGTGCACTTAAAGCAAATGAAGATTTAAAAAAAGCATCTGATGAAGAAGAAGCTTTTACAGCAGGTTATTTGGCTGCTTTTCATCATGTTATAGAAATAATGAAAAATCAGGCTGTTTCTTTTAATATTGATGAAAATGAGATTATGCTTGATGACTTTGATCCAGACAAAGATCTAATGTGTTAAACGTATAACAATGCGTTTTAAGCTGACTCGTTTAGGATTCGGGACTTCAATTTAAAAGCTCGGCTCGCAGCTTAAACGCTGGCCCGTTAGCCTCCAATGATACAATATGGGAGTAGCCGAAAATTTTAAGGAATTTTGTGATAATTTAATTATTGACTCAAGTACCAGGTCAACAATTTCATCTAGATATAAAGCCATTACAACTAGATTGAATTCAGATTTTTGGAGTAGTCCTGATGATTCATTGTTTAGTAGATATGTCGGGTCTTACGGTAGAAATACAGCGATAAGCGGGGTTAGTGATATTGACATGATTTTTGTACTTCCTGATCACATTAAATCTAAGTACGATTCTTATACTGGAAATGGTCAATCTTCACTTTTACAATCTGTAAAAAGTTCTATCTCCAAAACTTATTCAACTACGAACCTTGGAGCTGATGGCCAAGTGATTCAGGTAAGTTTCTATGACGGTATCATATTTGAAGTTGTTCCTGCTTTTCAACATGATGACAAATCATATACTTTTCCAGATTCTAATAACGGTGGTAGATGGAAAAAAACTGACCCGCATCCTGAGATCAATGAAATACGAATTAACGATCCTAAATTAAACTATAACCTTAAGCGGTTATGTAAAATGACTCGTTCTTGGAAAGACAATTGTAATGTACCAATGGGTGGATTACTAATAGATACTTTAGCTTTGAAGTATCTTAATCAGTGTTTTTATAAAGACAAATCCTATTTTTATTATGATTTTATAGTTCGAGATTTTTTCAAGTTTCTTAAAGACCAAAATCCAAATCAAAATTATTGGTTTGCACTTGGAAGTAATCAGTTGATCTTTAGAAAAGGTAATTTTGAATACAAAGCTAAATTAGCTTACAATAAATCACTCGAAGCAATTGAACTCCAAAATAGTGGTAAAAACTGGTCCTCAAATCAAAAATGGAGAGAAATCTTTGGAACAAAATTCCCAACATAGCAAAATCAAAATCCTAGAAGGTCAAATTCGAGAATGTTACGGTCGAGTAGTTTATTCTCATAAAACACATGAAAAGTGTAGTGACATATTATTAAGTAAGCATTCAAATATTAAAATTTGGCAGATAATACTTTCTGCACTTGCGACAGGAGGAATTATCTCAATTCTATTTGGTAGTGGTAATGTAGGAGTAGTTCTTTCTGGGTTGCTATCAACAGCTTTACTAATTATCAATAGTTATACAAAGGACTATGACTTAGGTGAAATTGCCCAAAAACATAAACAAGCAGCTAACGAATTATGGTTAATAAGAGAACAGTATTTATCACTACTTACTGATTTAAAGATCGATGCAAAAGATATATCATTGATTCAAAAAGAAAGAGATCAATTATTGGATAAGTTAGGCACTGTTTATGAAGGTGCACCAAGCACTTTACCTAAAGCTTACTTAAAGGCTCAAGAAGCATTAAAAAAGCTAGAGGATATGACTTTTAGTGATTCAGAAATTGATGCTTTTTTACCTGATGAATTAAAAAGAGGCTAACAAAGCAAATTAAGCGGACTTGTACACTGATTGCTTATTGGTTAATTGCTTGTTCGTTGTAAAAATCATATTCATTAACTAACTCCTAAGCGGTAAGTACAAGCCGCTTATTTGCCAAACCGTTAAGGCCCGGCAGGCGCGTTGGGTTCTGTCAAATGGGTGCGGGTTGGTTGCTTCTCTAAAAATCCCAAAAAGTCCGCCGCTTTCAGCTCGTTTTTTGGTGTGCTTCTTAACAGTTTTTCCCAAGCAAAACGGGGCGCCAATGTACTCGTTCAAAATTTCTGCCTGTAATGTGGGCAGGCCTCGCGTTGGTAAAGATCGTCAGGTAGCGCGAAGCGCCGAGATTTTCCGGAAAAGGCGGTCATCTTCAGGGTTTTCCCCAGAGCGTGGTGGCGGCTCATTGTTTTAAAAATTTTTCTCATTTAGCTGTGGCCACCTTGGGCATTGGTTTGTGTTGCAGTTGTCCGGTGTCCCCTGTCCTTTTCAGAAAGATGCTACTTGTTGGCTGGCAGCTATGAACGCGGGGCCTGCTGTGCCTTTTCCGGGGTTTTCCCTGGCGCCCTTCGCCACGGTTGGCTAATACCATCTGTTGGGTTCGGATCTGTTAACTGCTTGGTAAGCGTTGTTTGTGAATCCTCGAATCGACAGCTTTCCAACGCCTGCCGGTTCGAATCAACGTTTCGTGGCTGTTAAAGGGCTCCGGTTTTGGCAGGGTTTACAGCTCGTGGGTCCTTCCGTGCCTTAACAATGCATTTTAAGCGGACGGGGCAGAACGCTGAGTGCTTGCCCCAAGTTTCTGATTTGGTTCGGTTTTACTACATTAAACCAGCGGCGGAACACCCCGCCGCTTAAATGCTGGGCCGTTATTTGCCTACCCTCCTCTAGAATTTAGAAGCTAATTCAGAATTCGTTCATCAATTGCAGATTATACGTCAATGACGTACTTTTCCTGAAAACTAACCGTTACTAAATGGAGTTCTTTGAAACGCCCATTTTTACGAAGCTGATTCAAAAACTGATTTCAGATAAGGAATATCACCTGCTTCAATTGCAGTTGTCTGTCCGGCCGGAGTCCGGAGATATTATCAAAGGAAGCGGCGGCATCCGAAAGCTGAGATGGGCCGGATCTGGACGTGGAAAACGAGGCGGCATCCGTGTGATATATTATTACTTCACCGAGGATAATCAAATTTATATGCTTTATGCATATCCGAAGAGCAAAAAAGACGATCTCACCGCAGATCAATTGAAGCAACTGAAACAACTGGTTGAGGACCAACTGTCATGAATGATGAAATGTTTAATGAATTACTTGAAAGTGTGAAGCAGGCCGGAAACATGCGGAAAGGCAAACGTAAACCGTCCAGGTATACCGTGATTGAAGAGCCTGATGTTGTGGCGATCCGTGAAAAGTACGATATGACCCAGCAAGAGTTTTCTTCTCTTCTTGGAATTAGCGTGGGTACACTCAGAAATTGGGAACAAGGAAGGCGAAAGCCACAAGGACCGGCAAAAGTGCTATTGAAAATTGCTGAAAAGAGACCCAAAGCAATTTTAGATTCTTTATCGTAAGCCAATCGTCAAATAACCAGCGGCTCAACCGGACGGTATTTGTATTTCAGTCATTGGAAAGCTGTTTGATCCGCCGGTTAGCCGCTAAACCGTTATGCCGCTTACCCTAAATTAAAATCATGAACAAACTTTTAAATCAGATTTTTGGGTTTCAAGAGCCTGTAGATCAAAAATTTTATTTTACTGTTGGCTTGTCACTCATGCTTGGCAAATACCTTGTAGATATGTTTGTCATATATATGGTTGCAGGCATTTTCTGGACACCGATTGATTACTTAATTCCTCTTCTTGAAGTTCGAGCTGATAAAATTTCGGAGTTCCCGCTTTGGTTTTATTTCACTTTTATTATTTGGACTCTACCTTTTATTTGGGTAGGTGTTAGCATGACTTATCGAAGGGCTATTGACGCAGGTAAATCACCATGGTATGTTTTGGGATTTTTTCTGCCGGTACTGAACTACTTAGTCATGCTGTGGTTATGCATTCAACCTTCCAAGCCAATTCAAACAGGAAAAACAGATCAAAAAAATACATCTTCAGAGGATCGGTTTAAACATGCACTTATAGGTGTAATAGCAAGTATTATTGCCGGTATTGCTGTTATTCTGATAGCTGTTTTCATATTTGACAGTTACGGTTTATCTGTATTCGTTCTTGTACCGTTTTTGATAGGCTTGATTGCAACCTATTTGTTTAATGCAAAAGGAATTCGAAGTCTTAAAGAATCCAATTGGGTTGCGTTTATTGCATTGGGAATTCTCAGTGGATCAGTAATACTATTTTCTCTTGAAGGCCTTATTTGTGTAGCTATGGCTCTTCCTCTAGCGATTCCTATAGTTTTTTTAGGCGCTGTTCTGGGGAGAAAAATTGCGACAAATCGTGTCTCATATTTACAAGGTGGTTTACCAATTCTGATTTTATTCCCTGCCTTTTTAGCGTTTGATTCAATTTCTCCCCAATCATCAACATTTTCGGTCACAACCTCTGTTGAGATTTCTGCTGATATTAATAAAGTTTGGGATAACGTGATTGAATTCAATGAAATTGAACAAGATCCAGAGTGGTTTTTCAAACTTGGCATCGCTTATCCCGTTCGAGCAACCATTGAAGGACAAGGTGTCGGGGCAATTCGTTATTGTGAATTCTCAACTGGCCCGTTTGTAGAACCTATTACTGTTTGGAATGAACCAGTCCACCTTGCATTTGATGTCATTGAGCAACCTGCTTCCCTACAAGAACTGAGTTTCTATGATAATGTGAACGCGCCGCACATTCATGATTTTTTTCGATCTACAAATGGAGAGTTCAGATTGACCTCAGTTGACAATAATAAAACATTACTCGAAGGCACAACATGGTATAAGATGGAAATTTATCCACACTTTTATTGGCGCCCTATTTCAGAATGGTTGGTCGGAAAAATACATGAAAGAGTTTTGAAACAGATTGCATTTCAATCCGAAAATCCGTGGCATAACAATGCAAATTAAGCGGACACGTTTGCGTTTAGTAGCTTACATTCAAGTACTTAGCCGTGCCGCTTATTTGCCAAACCGTTATAAATCAAGAACTCAACATTCTTACATAAACAGATGACCTACGCCCTTAGATGAATCAAAAATACTCCTTCTGCTGCGCAATTTTTTTAACAA
>NZ_QGGB01000003.1:300000-448922 GCF_003150675.1 Rhodohalobacter mucosus
GCTTGCCCAGAACTGTAACCTTGATGGATTGCATACTATTTCCCCTCCAGATGGGTGTCAATTTTTTCAATCAAACCGGAAATCTTGTGGCGCATGGCTATTCTCTCAGACTCGCTGATGGATGAGAAGATGTCGGACTGTTCGTTCTGAATCTCATCAAGTTTTGACTTGAGCTTCAGATTTTCTCTGGAGAGCTCTTTATTCTGCTTTTTTAAAAGCTGAACATGGCTTCGAATCTGCTCCAGAAGATTGATAAACGTCTCTTTCTGAATTTCACTTACGGCCATAACCAATTCATCTGTATGAGTTGAATTCCATTGTGGAAATTAAAGGGTCAGGATCTGAGTATAGCACCGACTTCTTTTTCCAGGGACTGGACAATTTTTTGAACTACCGGTTCTACATCTTTGATGGTCAGTGTTTTATTAGAATCTAAAAAAGTGAGCCTAAATGCAATACTTTTTTTGTTCTCGCCAAGGTTCTCACCTTCGTAAATATCAAAAACAGTAACGTTATGTAATATAGTACCCGCTTCCTTCCGGATAGTTTCCTGCATTATGCCGGCACGGACAGATGTATCGACCACAAAAGCCGCATCGAATTCAAAAACGGGGTAGCGTGATACGGGCTTATACCGTATTTCACGTGTACCCAAATCCAGGTTATATAAAGCCGAAAGATTAATTTCCGCCGTATAGGACTGTTCATCCACATCAAACCCTTTCATTACAGAGCGATCGGTTCGCTTGAGCGTGGCAATTTCCTCTTTGCCGGATGTATAGAGCAGTACGTGATTTGATTCTGCCTTGGAAGAAAAGTTGTTCCCGAATCCCATAAAATTAAGAAAGGATTCAAGATCCGCTTTCAGGTCAAAAACCGTAAACGGCTTTGATTCATCCTGCCAGTTCTCTTTCGAAGAGGTTCCGCAAAGTCCCATCAGCAGATGAACCTCTTCTTTTACACCTTCAATCCAGGTTCCGCTTTGATCTCTTTGAAAGGTGTGGCCAATTTCAAAAAAGCGGAGTGTTTCAGCGTTTCGATTGAGATTATAGGCGGCGGCCTTCAGAAATCCACCCTCAAGATGCGTTCGCAGCGTCGTGTTTTCCTGCGAAACAGGATTGAGAGCCTGTATCTGCAGGGTTTCATCTGCAAGCATACCGGCTTCCTTCCCGGAGAGAAGAGTGTCGGTTGAAATTTCTTTATAACCGAGCGAACGAGCCGCTTTACGTGCTTTTTGCTGAAATTTTTCAACCTCGGAAAGCGGTTCAGGAGCAATAAATGGTGCTGTTTCGGGCCGGGGAATGTTGTTGTAATCATATACGCGGCCCACCTCCTCAATCAGATCAATTTCGCGTGCTACGTCGGGACGAAAGAGCGGTACTTTGCAGACAAGAGTCTCATCTTTGTTTGCTTCTATTTTAAACTCAAGCTTTTTTAGAATAGCGGCAGCACGATCCGAAGTGATATCGCTGCCGAGCACATGGTTCAGTCTCGCGATTCTCAGGGAAACCTGTTTTGGTTCATGCTCAACAGGATGGATATCTTCCTGCCCGCCAATAATTTCTCCTCCGCTTAATTCTGCAATCAATTTTGCTGCACGGTGAGCAGCTTTAAGCTGAATTGTGGGATCGACGCCTCTTTCAAAGCGGTAGCTGCTGTCTGTCTGGAGAGCAAGCTGTTTGGATGTTTTCCGTATGGAGGATGGGTTAAACCAGGCGCTTTCGATTAAAATTGTTGAGGTGTTCTCATTTACTTCGCTGTTTTCGCCCCCCATGACGCCTGCAATGGCTACCGGGCCCTCATCGTCACAGATAAAAAGTGACTCCGGAGGCACGCTGCGTGATACGCTGTCGAGAGTAGTAAACTCCTTAGCCTTATCGAAGCTTCTTACTTCAATTGTATGACCTCTGATGAGTTCATAATCGAATGCATGCAAAGGCTGGCCGATCTCGTGGAGTACAAAGTTCGTCACATCAACCACATTGTTGATCGGCCTTAATCCAATCGATAACAATCTGTTTTTAAGCCATGGGGGGGACTCACCGACGCTTACATTATCAACCATCAGGGCTGCGTATCGTCCGCATTTATCCGTATCCAAAATCCGAATGGAAATTTTTGAGTCCAGACCTTTTGAATCATCAGGTAGAGAGACTTCCCGGTAAGGATTGCGCAGCGGAAGATCAAGAACCGCAGATAAATCACGGGCCACCCCGATATGACAGGATGCATCCGGCCGGTTGGGTGTAAGGCCGATTTCAAATACGGTATCCTGTTCAATTTGTAACGCCTCGGTTAACGGTTTGCCTGCATTCAGCGAATCATCCAATACCATAATACCGGAGTGATCATCGCTGAGTCCAAGTTCAGCTTCCGAGCAGATCATTCCTTCTGAAACCTCTCCCCGAAGCTTTGCTTTTTTAATAGTCAGATAGCGTCCGTCATCCATCGGGACGGGAAGGGTAGAGCCGATTGTAGCAACAGGCACTTTTTGACCAGCCGCAACATTTTTGGCTCCGCAGGCGATTTGAACGGTTTCTGAACCAAGATTAACATCGCACAGAGACAGTTTATCGGCATTTGGATGTTTGCGGACATTGATTACGTCGCCGACAACAAACCCTTCAAAACCGGAGCCTATATGTTCAATTTCTTCAACTTCAAGCCCGAGGAGAGTGAGTTTTTCAGCCGTCTCTTCAGCACTTAATGAGAGATCAATGTATTCTTTGAGCCAGTTGTAGGAAATTTTCATGAATTAAATCAGCAACTAGGATAACGGTTTATAATTTGAACTGATTGAGGAAGCGAATGTCATTATCATAGAGCAGGCGTATATCGTCTATGCCATAACGAAGCATTGCAATCCTGTCGACCCCCATGCCGAAGGCAAATCCGGTATAGGCTTCTGAATCAACCCCCACAGCATCGAACACGTTGGGATCTACCATTCCGGCACCCAGAATTTCCAGCCACTGCCCGCCGTTTTCATTGTTCCACCAAATATCCATCTCTATACTGGGTTCCGTAAAAGGGAAAAAGGAGGGACGTACGCGATATTTTACGTCGCTTCCGTACATCAGCCTGGCAAACATGACAAGTGTTTCAATCAGTTCGCCCATGGTTACGCTGCGATCAACATACAGACCCTCTACCTGGTTAAACTGAAAATAGGATTTGGCGGTAACCGCTTCATTTCTGAAAACCCTGCCGGGCATAATCGATCGTATGGGAGGATTTTTCTCTTTCATCAGCCTGATTTGTACCGGCGATGTGTGGGTTCTCAGCACAAGGTCGTCTTTGCTCCCGGTATCATTTCTTCGAATGAAGAATGTGTCCTGCATATCCCTGGCGGGGTGGTCGGGGGGGAAATTAAGTGCAGTAAAATTGTGAAAGTCATCTTCCAGCTCAGGTCCGTCTGCTATATTAAAACCCAGCCTCAGAAAAATCTGTTTAATTTCATTGAGCGCAATGGTTAGCGGATGATAAGATCCGGTGTAGGTGGGTTCAACGGGAATGGTAATGTCGTCTTTCGGTCCGAACTGTTTGGTTTGTGCCCGTTCCAGTTTCTCTTTTTCACGGTTGAACCTCTCTTGAGCCAACACCTTAACGTCGTTCATTAACTTGCCCACGGCTGCCTTCTGATCTTTTGGGACGCTGCCCATGAGCTTGAACATATCCTGAACTTTACCATTCCTTGATAAATATTCGAGGCGGAAGGCTTCAAGTGATTGAGCATCAGTGATATCGAAATCTTCTATCTCTTCTTTTAACCGGTTGATTTTGTCGATCATAGGTACAGGTAGCGTGAAAGGGCCTGAGGTAAAAAAAAAACCGGCAAACCATGTTTCAGATCTGCCGGCTTGTAAAAAATAAGGAAATCAGTTAACTGCTTCTTTAACGAGAGCAGAGAATGTTTCCGGATCACGAACGGCAATGTCGGCCAGCATTTTGCGATTAATTTGCATGTCGTTGGTTTTCATTCCGTGTATCAACTTTGCGTAAGTGGTTCCGTTGAGACGTGCGGCAGCGTTAATACGAGTAATCCAGAGCCTTCGGAAATTTCTTTTGCGAGCTTTCCTGTCGCGGTATTGGTATTGTAAACCTTTTTCTACCGCATTTTTGGCAACAGTATAAACGTTTTTACGTCTGCCCCAGTAGCCTTTCGCCTGATTAAGAATCTTTCGGCGACGGCGACGGGAAGCCACCAGATTTGTAGAACGTGGCATTTTATGTAACGTTTAGTGGTTAATAAATTGGTTTGTTTAGTTACCGTAGGGAAGGAGATCTTTTACAGAACTTTCATCGGCTTTGTGTACCAATGTGTCCTTGCCAAGATTGTTCTTCCTTTTGGCATTTTTCTTGGTGAGAATGTGGCTTTTGTACGCTTTTTTGCGCTTAATCTTACCGGATCCGGTAAACTTAAAACGCTTTTTGGCGCCACTATTCGACTTCATTTTTGGCATTGTTTCCTTATTTAACTGAACATTATCAAAGGCGGTAAA
Organism: Rhodohalobacter mucosus; assembly: GCF_003150675.1. Lineage (NCBI taxonomy): Bacteria > Pseudomonadati > Balneolota > Balneolia > Balneolales > Balneolaceae > Rhodohalobacter > Rhodohalobacter mucosus. Next base: position 304,503 of record NZ_QGGB01000003.1, read on the forward strand.
GATAAGCACAAGTTTGCTAGGATAAAAGCTGGATCATTATCCTTTTTCAGGTGCCAGAATCATTATCATTCTGCGTCCTTCCATGGCCGGCTTTGACTCAATTTTGCTAACGTCGCTTAGTGAATCGGCCAGTTCAACCAAAAGCTTTTCACCTTGCTCAGTATAGAGCATATCACGCCCCCTGAACTGAACCGTTGCTTTTACCTTGTCGCCCCCTTCAAGAAATTCTCTCGCGTGGCGTGTTTTAAATTCCAGATCGTGATCATCCGTAGTGGGCCTGAACCGAAGCTCTTTCACCTGTATGGTGTGCTGCTTTTTCTTGGCTTCCTTCTCTTTCTTCTTCTTCTCATACATAAATTTGCCGAAATCGATCACCTTGCAGACGGGTGGTCTTGCATTTGGTGCAACTTCGACAAGGTCAAGATTGAATGACTCAGCAATCTCGAGAGCACGCTCGATAGGAACGATTTCGTGCTCCTCATCAGGTTTGATCAGCCGAACTTTGGATGAACGAATCTCATCGTTCACTTTCGGACGATCATCGTCTCGTTTTCTTCTCATGGTTGTTCTTCTTCTAGCGATAAGATACCTCTGTATTTTATTATTGGTTGGGTGGCAGTGCATAGGAAGATATCTCTTCCTTCACTGTCTTGAAAAATTCATCGAGCGAAAACGTTCCGATATCGCCCGATTTGTGTCTTCTTACTGATACGGTGCCATCTTTTTGCTCTTTGGCACCAACAATTAACATATATGGAATTTTTGCATTTTCTGCATCTCTGATTTTTCCACCAATTTTATCGGATCGATCATCGATTTCAACACGTACACCGGCATCTGAAAACATCTTTGCCACCGTTTCGGCATAGTCATTGAATTCGTCTGCAATCGGCAACACTTTCATCTGAAGGGGAGCCAGCCAAAGCGGAAAATCGCCCGCAAAATGTTCAATCAGAATACTGACAAAACGCTCCATGGATCCGAATGGTGCGCGGTGGATAATTACAGGGCGGTGTTTTTCATTATCTGACCCGACGTATGTGAGGTCAAAACGCTCCGGCATCACATAGTCTACCTGAACCGTTCCTAACTGCCATTTTCTGCCAATCGCATCCCTTATGATAAAGTCAATTTTGGGACCGTAAAAGCTGGCTTCACCCAGTGCGATGCGATAATCCAGGTTCATTTCATCGGCAACCTCCCGGATTTCCTGCTGTGCACGCTCCCAGTGTTCCTGGTCACCACCGTATTTCTCATCATTGTCGTCTCTGAAGGAGAGGCGAATATCCACGGGCATGCCAAAGGTCTTAAATACAAACTGCGTAAGATCTATTGTATGCTTGATCTCATCCTTGAGCTGATCATGCGTACAGTAGATATGGGCATCATCTTGTGTGAAGCCCCTTACCCTGGACAGCCCGTTCAGCTCACCACTTTGTTCATAACGATACACAGAACCAAATTCGGCCAGCCTGAGCGGCAAATCGCGATAGCTTCTCAGTTCGCTGGAATAGATTCTGTGATGATGGGGACAATTCATCGGCTTAAGCATGTACTCCTCATCATCTACCTGAATTGGGTCGTATTGCGAATCCTTGTAATAGGGATAGTGACCGGATGTTTTGTAGAGCTCCAGATTGGCAATGTGAGGAGTTATGACCTCTTTGTACCCTCGTTTTTTTTGTTCTTCCCTCAAAAATTGTTCGAGGGTTCGTCTCAGCACGGTGCCATTGGGAAGCCAGAGGGGAAGGCCTGAACCTACCATTCTGTCCATAAGGTAGATACTCAGCTCTCTGCCTAATTTTTTATGATCCCGTTTTTTTGCCTCTTCCAGCTGGTTAAGATGCTCATCCAGCATCTTCTGCTTTGGAAAAGCAACGCCATAAATTCTGGTCAGCTGTTCACTTTCCACATCACCGCGCCAGTATGCGCCGGCCAGACTGGTAAGCTTCACTGCTTTGATCAGCGATGTGTCAGGAATATGGGGCCCCTTGCACAGATCGGTAAATGACCCCTGCTTGTAAAATGTGATGGTGCCATCCTCAAGATCCTGGATCAGGTCCAGCTTATATTCATTGTCGCGATCCCTGTAAAACTCGAGCGCTTCCTCTTTGGAGACCTCCCTGCGCTTAAATTCCGACTTTTTACGGGCGAGCTCGATCATTTTCTTTTCAACCTTAGGCAGTTCATCCTGTCCAAAAGTTTTCTCGCCAAAGTCGATATCGTAATAAAACCCGTTTTCTATGGGCGGACCTATGCCAAATTTGGCATCCGGATAGAGTTCCTGAACGGCTTCCGCAAGCAGGTGGGCAGAAGAGTGCCAGAATGTATATTTGCCATCTTCACTGTCCCATGTGTTGATCGTAATGGTTCCGCTCTGTGAAATGGGGGCATCCAGATCTTTTATGTCACCGTTAACTGTAACACTTAGCGCATTTCGGGCCAGTCCTTTTGAAATGCTCTCCGCAACTTCAATGCCTGTTATATTTTTTGGGAATTTTTTTTGAGCGCCGTCAGGGAAAGTGAGGGTAATGAAATCGTCTGGCATTAATTTGTTAGGTAATGGACTGTGTTAAATATATATTTTATTTGTTTTATTATAGCAAAAATACAAAATCCTGAGATTCCGTTAAACCAATATCTGCTCAGGATAAATATCATGGAAACGTAACATTTTGCCTGCCCGTTTGCCCTTATCATATATAGAAGGACCACCGCAGTAAACATTTGCATGAATGAGTAACAAGTTAACCAAAGAGAAAGATAAGTCAGGTTTTTTTGAAAGTGAAGCCATGTTCATCTATGATCACTACACGTACAGGATCATTGATGTAAATGATGCAGCCGTGCGAAAGTACGGGTACAGCACAAATGAATTCAGGTCGATGAAAGTTACCGACCTGGGAGATAAAGCAGAGTTTAAGACCCTTAATACAGGCGACAGTGCCGTTCAGCCTGCCTCTGTATGGATTCACCACTCTAAGAAAGGGGATAGGTTCTACATTCAGTTTACGCGTCAGCATATTAAATACCATGGCGATCTGGTTCAGCTGGCTGTTGCACACGATATTTCCGATAAAGTGGATACCCTCGGCACCAATCTGCATACGCTCCCCCGTGTAGATACCATGAAAGCTCAGCTGCCGGTTGCTACCATTGAATGGGACAAGGATGCCAATGTGCGCGATTGGTCGGATGCGGCGACCCGTATCTTTGGATGGAGTTTTTCTGAAATTATCGGTAAAAACCTGTTCGAGATTGGGATGTTGCCCTCAAAGCTGAAAGATAAAGCAGAGGAAAACATCGGGAAATTCATCGAAAAGAAAAGCACCTATTTTTCAATCGACTCGGAACAGCGCACCAAGTCGGGAGATAAACTTTTCTGTACGTGGCACAATGCCGCAATTTATGATCAGAGCGGGAAATTGCTCAGCATTTACTCCCTTGTTGAAGATATTACAGCTAAGAAAGAGGCTGAACTTAAGCTGAAAGAGTCGGAAGAACGTTTCAGGGTTTTGAGTGATGCATCCCTGGTTGGTATTTACATGCTGCAGGACTTCAATTTCAGGTATGTTAATCCCCGTTTGTGCGAAATGAGCGGTTATCGGGAAGAGGAGCTCGTGGAGGATATCAGTCCGTTTGACCTCATCCATCGGGATGATCAGGATAAGCTCTCCAAACTGCGGGAAATGTGGCAGAATAGTGAAATTGATTCATTTGAAATTGATTTGAGAGCCGTAACGAAGCGCCAGAAAACAATTCACGTAAAAGTGTATGGCTCTAAAATCATGATGAAAGACAAACCCGCGCTGATCGGGGTTGTGGTAGACCAAACCAAGCAAATAGAGGCTACCGAAAAATACAAAACATCCGTAGAGAGCTACCGTGCGCTGTTCGATTCAATTGGTGACGCAATCTACATACAGGACAGGGATGGTAAATTTATCGAAGTCAATAAAACGGCGCTCGACATGAACGGATATTCGAGAAACGAGATCATCGGCAAGGATCCGATAATGCTGGCCGCTCCGGGTAAAGTGGATCTTGAATATTCACAGCAGCTGTTTGAAAAAGCACTGAGTGGCGAAAAACAGGAGTTTGAGTGGTGGGGAAAAAGAAAAAACGGTGAAGTGTTTCCCAAGAATGTGCGTCTGAGTCCGGGTAATTATTTTGGCGAAAAAGCCGTGATTACCATCAGCCGCGATATATCGGATCAGTATGAGCAGCAGAAGGAGCTGAGGCACAATGAGGAGCTCTTCAGGCAGCTTTTTCAAAATGCCCCCATAGGCATTGCGCTGCTCGACGATCACAAAGAGATACAAATGGCCAACCACGGTTTTGAGGAAATCTTTGGCTACAAGTTTGAAGACATCAAAGGGCTGGCCATCGATTCGGTGATTGCACCCGATGACAAGTACGAAGAGGCACAATCGCTGTCTGAGAGTAAGGAACCGTTTGAGACTACAAGTGTACGCCGTAAACGTGACGGATCTCTTATTGATGTACTTATTTACGGGGTTCCGGTACTGCTTGAGGGGAGAACGATTGCTATTTACGGCATTTATGTGGACATCACCGACCGGAAAAAAGCAGAGCGCCAGATACGGCAATCGCTCGAGGAGAAGGAGGTTTTACTTTCTGAGATTCATCACAGGGTAAAAAACAACCTTGCCGTTATTACGGGCCTGCTCGAGCTCCAGTCGCACAGAACCGCAAACGAGATTGCCAGCAAAGCCCTTAAAGACAGCCAGATGAGGATCAATTCGATGGCCCTCATTCATGAGAAACTTTACCAGAGCGAAACACTTTCCAATATTGAATTCGATCACTACGTGAAAGAGCTGATTGAAGTGATCATGAAAACCCATGCACTCAAGGCTGAAGATGTTGATGTGCAGTTTGATACGGATCCGATTCAATTTGCCATTACGCAGGCGATTCCGTGCGGACTTTTACTGAATGAGATCGTAACAAACGTATTTAAACACGCTTTTCCCGATACATTTAAGGGAGACCCAAAAATTTCAATAGCACTCAAGAATATCGGTGACAACCGCGTAGAGCTGAATGTTCGTGACAACGGAGTGGGACTGCCGGCTGATTTTGATACCCTTGGGAAAAAATCCCTGGGCATAACGCTCATTAAAACCCTTTCAAAACAGATAGAAGCAGAGGTGGATGTCGACACGCAGAATGGAACCGGTTTTCGCTTCAGGTTCGATATTGAACCCCAGCAGAGCTAAAAGAGAGTAAACGCTGCCTGCCTTTCACAATGAAATAAACCTGCCGGTTTGCGGAGAAGTAATGTGGGTTTAGGCAGATTCGAACTGCCGACCTCCACGATGTCAACGTGGCGCTCTAACCAACTGAGCTATAAACCCGGTTTCTGAATATACAGTGAACCGTGATTGAATTGCAAAGTGAAAAGAGATTCCTACTTTCAGCTGATGGGAAAGGTTTGTATTTTTCCTTCTTTGAAAACATTGAAATTCATGCATAACAGAAGAGCTGCAAGAGAAGCCGCACTCAAGTCAATATACGCGGAAGAAGTAGGCGGGAACTCAACCCAGGATGTAACCAGTAATATCTTGAAAGAAGCTCTCGGCGATGATCCCGATTCATTTCGATTTGCTGAAAAATTACTCCTGACTACGGTGGATCACGCTCCGGAACATGACCGGTTAATTCAGAAACACATTAATAACTGGGAAGTAACGAGACTTGCAATAATAGATAAGCTCATTTTACGCATGATTCTCTCCGAATTTCTTTATTTCGATGATGTGCCAACAAAGGTCAGCATTAATGAAGGCATTGAGCTTGCAAAAAAATTCTCTACCCGTAAAAGCGGAAACTTTGTGAATGGTATACTGGACGCTGTTTTAACCGAGCTCAAGAGTGAGGGGAAAATCCAAAAGAAAGGCCGTGGTCTTATCGAAAGCTCAGCATCAGAATGAAGAATAACCTGATTGCAATTGGTGATATTCACGGATGTGTGAAATCAATGAAAGCATTATGGGAGAAACTGGAGCCCTGGAGCCACTATACCCATGTGTTTGTAGGCGACTATATCGACAGGGGACCGGATTCGAAAGGGGTGGTTGATTTTCTGCTCTCGGTCAGGAACGAACGGTCTTGTGTGTTTCTTCGCGGCAATCATGAACAGATGCTACTGGATGCATACGAAAGGGGAGACGCTTACAACTGGATGATGAATGGGGGAGAGTCCACATTAAAATCTTACGGCTCAGACATTCGCGTTACAGAGCTCCCCGAAGATCATATTACCTTCTACAAGGAAACCAAAATGTACTACCAAACGGAGAGCTTTTTTGTTGTTCATGCCGGTGCTCCACCTCATCAAACCATTCAGAAGAGTATCGACGATGAAAGCTCCGGACAGTTTTTTCTTTGGGGCAGGGAACATCTGAATGTTTATCAAACTCCTTGGGAGAAAACCGTCGTATTTGGTCATACCCCCAGGCCGTCTCCTGTGCAGCGTGATAAGATGATCGGCATAGATACAGGCTGTGTCTATAATCGAATGGGGTACGGCAAACTTACAGCTGTCGTTTTACCCGAAACCAAATTCATTCAACAAAAATCATTGGATTAGCTTTAATCAACTGATATCATCTCATGAATCTAAAATGCGGTATTGTGGGGCTTCCCAATGTCGGTAAGTCAACTCTTTTTAACGCACTGAGCAATGCCGGTGCGGAATCAGCAAATTTCCCTTTTTGTACCATTGATCCTAATGTGGGACTTGTTCCCGTTCCGGATGAACGATTGAAGAAGCTGGAACTGCTGGTAGATCCCAAACAGACCATTCCCGCTACAATTGAGTTTGTAGATATAGCGGGGCTTGTGAAAGGTGCTTCAGAAGGAAAAGGCAAAGGAAATGCATTTCTCTCACACATTCGTGAAGTGGATTTAATTGTACATGTTGTTCGCTGTTTTGATGATGATGACATTATACACGTGGAGGGTTCGGTTGACCCTGAACGGGATATTCGCATCATTGAGGATGAATTAATTCTGAAAGATCTTGAATCGGTTGAAAAGCGTTATGACAATCTGAAAAAGCAGTCGAAAAGCGGAGATAAAAAAATAGCAGCGCAGCTTGAAACCGTCGAAAAACTGATAAATCATCTGCAGGATGGACAAACAGCAAGAACATTCGATACTGACCGTGATTCTGAAGAGGCATTCAAAGATCTGTTTCTGCTTTCAGCAAAACCTGTACTCTATGCATGTAACGTATCCGAGTCGGACGTAAATGACGGCAATGCATACGTGGATGCTGTGACAAGTATCGCGGACGAATTTGGTGATGAAGTAGTCATGTTTTGTGCAAAAATTGAAGCCGAAATTGCAGAGCTGGACGAAGAAGAGAAACAGATGTTCCTGGAAGAGATGGGGCTGAAAAAGTCAGGCCTTGATCGTCTTATACAGGCTGCGTATCAAAACCTGGGCCTGATTACCTACTTCACTGCAGGGCCTAAAGAGGTGCGCGCATGGACAATCCGTGAAGGTACCAGGGCACCGCAGGCTGCAGGCGTAATTCATACGGATTTTGAAAAAGGCTTTATCCGAGCAGAGACCATTTCATTTAACGACTACGAAACTCTTGGATCGGAAAAAGCTGCAAGGGATGCCGGCAAAATGCGCCAGGAGGGCAAAGAGTACGTTGTAAAGGATGGTGACGTAATGCTATTCCGTTTCAACGTCTGAGCGGGTCAGTCAGATCAGATTACTTGCTAACCCCGGATTTGCGTCAGTTAAACCGTACATCTATTGAATCGACTCCCTGTTTTTGCAAGGCCGATGGCATTTCATCAGGTCTGCGGATACGGATATCTGCTGTATCTGCAGGCATGCGGTAGGGCTCAATCCTGTCATGAACAACCCACGCATCAGGGTAATACTCTTTCAAAATACGAGAAAACTCTATAGCCAGTTCACGGTCTCTGAAATCACCCGTTCGGACCCTGTAATAGGGCTGTCGGAAGAATACATAAGCGCTTGGGTTATAACCGGCAAGTGTTGTATCGGCCCAGGCAACAAAGCCGTCTCTTGTTGTGTCAGCATGAACAACATCCCGTGTTGAGAGTATCTGAACCCTGTAACCTGCAAATTCATCCACCTCATCTTCCATTGTGGCGGCCTTTTCAGTAAACTTTTCCGGCATTTCATGATCCAGTCCCGAAGACTCATCTTCAAGCGAATTCCTGGTTTCAAAGAGCAGCCTCTCGAAGTCATTCATGTTTTCCAGAACAAATTCATCCGCTGCTTCATCCGGAATATCCAGATAAGGGCTTTCATCTCCTCTGTTACCATTGTCACCGTCGGTTGTTCGCTCTGTTGCAGAACAGCTGACGAGTAGAATCAGCGCCATAAAAACTGCCGCCGGAGTCAATATTCTCATAGTGTATAGTGATATTTTTCAGTTTCCGGCCGGATGCCAGGTAGTCTTGATTTCCTGGAATTCCAGCAGGAGGTACGGCGATTCAATCACAGAATCAGTATAGTTTTCGGTTTCAACGTGATGAACGCGCTTTACGTTTATAGATGCATTTTCATCAATAAGTTTCCTGTAATCTGAATCCTCTACGGCATTCAGGATGCCGTGAACGCTTTTATGCGAGCTGAGTGACTGAGTCATTTCATTCCTGAATCCGGTAAGGATGTTAACCACGCCACCCGGTACGTCGGAAGAGTGAAATACTTCACCGAAAGTTACGGCTGGAAGGGGGTTGGTTTCGGATGACAAAACCACACATGTATTTCCACCCGCAATAACCGGTGCAACAAGAGAGACCAGAGAGAGCAGGGGGTCTTCATCCGGACTGATAATTCCAATCACACCTGTTGGTTCCGGAACGCTGAAATTAAAGTGGGCACTGGCTACAGGGTTCACGGAACCAAATACCTGGGGATATTTATCTGTCCATCCGGCATAATAGATGAGCCGGTCAACGGTTAATTGAACTTCAAATTCCGCTTCAGCCTGTTTCATGCCTTTACGGGAAAGCTCTCCCACGAACTGTTCTTTACGTCCTTCCAGCATCTCCGCTATTCTGTAGAGAATTTGCCCGCGGTTATAAGCCGAACGCGTTTTCCATCCATTAAAGGATGATGCAGCGGCTCCAACCGCATCGCGTACATCCTTGCGGGTACAACGGCACGCATTTGCGATAACTTTATCGCTGCTGTCTTTGATCTGGTAGGTTTGCTCCGATTCACTCCTTGGAAAAGAGCCGCCTACGTAGGTTTTATAAGTTTTCAGAACATCAACTCGTTGTGACATAGCGTAAAATAGGTATAAGGTGAAATTATGATCGAACCGGTTGAGAGAGTTTTACGTAAGGATAAAGTCCGTGTAATCCTCCTTCACGGCCCATCCCGCTCTCCTTGTAGCCGCCAAAAGGTGACGTGGGATCAAATTTATTGTAGGTATTGGCCCAAACCACTCCGTTTCGTATTTCCCGGCTGATATTGAAAATTTTAGAACCTTTGTCAGACCATATCCCGCCTGCAAGTCCAAAAGGCGTATTATTGGCTTTCTCGACAGCCTCCTGAGGCGTGCGAAATGTTTGAATGGTCAGTACAGGTCCAAATATTTCTTCCTGTACAATACGATTGCTTTGACCCACGCCAGTGAAAATGGTGGGCCTGCAGTAATAACCGTTTTCAGGCAGCGGTCCATCCGACTGATACATCGCAGCGCCTTCTTTCACTCCGATCTCTAGGTAATTCTTTATTTTTTGAAGCTGGGCCTTGGAGTTGATGGCTCCAATATCGGTGTTTTTGTCGAGCGGATCGCCCACAATCAGCGTATCCATGCGGTCTTTAAGCTTGCTGATCAGTTGATCGGCAATGCCTTCCTGAACGAGCAGACGGGAGCCTGCACAGCAAACGTGTCCCTGATTAAAAAATATGGCGTTGATAATACCCTCAACGGCCTGGTCGACAGGAGCATCCTCAAAAATAATGTTGGGGCCTTTACCGCCCAGTTCAAGGGTATATTTTTTATCGGTACCCGAAACAGCTTTTTGAATAATTTTACCAACTTCGGTGGAACCCGTAAATGCGATTTTGTCGATATCCGGGTGATCAACCAGGGTGGAACCTGTTTGGCCTGCACCGGTCACAATATTGATTACACCCGGCGGAACACCTGCAACATTGCATATTTCTGCAAACATAAGAGCCGTTAGGGGAGTGGTTTCTGCGGGTTTCAGTACTACGGTATTTCCTGCAGCCAGGGCGGGTGCAATCTTCCATGCAAGCATCAGGAGCGGAAAATTCCAGGGTATTATTTGCCCGCAAACACCCAGTGGCTGTGGGTTTCGGCCTGGAAAAGCATATTCAAGCTTGTCTGCCCAGCCGGCGTAGTAAAAGAAATAGGCCGCTGCCAGAGGTACATCCACATCCCGTGATTCCCTGATAGGCTTGCCACCGTCCATGGTTTCAATCACGGCAAGTTCCCGCGACTTTTCCTGAATCATTCGCGCAACTCTGAATAGGTATTTTCCACGTTCACGGGCTGAGAGTTTGCTCCAGACCTTTTCATAAGCCTTTCGTGCCGCTTTTACAGCTTTGTCAACATCTTCCGAGGTTCCTTCGGCAAACCTGGCGAGCTCTTTTTCATTGGCCGGATTCACGGTTGTCATCATTCGCCCTTTCTCTGGTTTTACGAACGCACCGTCGATAAAATGTCCATATTCCTCTTTCAGCTCCACAAAATCGCTGCTCTGGGGTGCATCGCTGTATTCCCAGAAGGATGCAAAATCCAGTTTCAAATCCGAGTTTGGCGATGTTGGCTTGGCTGACCCATTTGATCCGGGTTCTGTTTTCATTTCTTCTGTTTGATCAGACATAGGGTTGGGTTAGAAGTCAAAAATGAAAAGGGTGTTGACAAATATGTATTGTAACCCATTGCAAGGTGCGGTTTTTGGGTTGCTTCATATTCATATTCTAATCTTCGGAAAAATATTCACGGCCTTCATAGATGCCTGTTTTCTGTTTCACAATTTGCATCAGGAGATCATTGGTAAGCGAACTGGCTCCGAACCGGAACCACTCTGGCGTAAGCCATGCAGCACCCAGGGTTTCCTTAACAAGAACCAGGTACTGCAAGGCCTGCTTGGCAGTGCGAATTCCTCCGGCCGGCTTCATACCCGTCATTCTGCCGGTCTCCCTGTAAAAATCCCGGATTGCTTCAAGCATAACCAGTGTGACCGGCTGAGTAGCTGCAGGGGAAATTTTTCCCGTGGACGTTTTAATAAAGTCTGCACCGGCGTACATCGCAATATCACTGGCTTTTCTCACATTTTCATAGGTTTCCAGCTCGCCGGTTTCCAGTATAACTTTAAGATGTGCGCTGCCGCAAGAATCCTTGATTTCAGCTATTTCGTCAAAAACGTAGCTGTAATTGCCTTTTAAAAATTCTCCCCGCGAAATCACCATGTCTATTTCATCTGCTCCCTGTTCTACGGCAAACCTGGTATCTTCCAGCTTAACGGTTCGCGGTGCCATGCCGGAAGGGAACGCTGTTGACACGCTTGCCACGTTTATGCCGGTGCCTTTCAGCGCCTTTTTGGCTGTGGCAACCATATTCGGATAAACACATACGGCGGCCACATGGGGAAGGTCGGGCATGGGTGCATAGGGAGTGCGTGCCTTTGCGCACATCTGAATTACTTTGCCTTCCGAATCTTTTCCTTCCAGCGTGGTCAGATCAATCATGCTGAGAGCCAGTTTGAGGCCCTGAAGCTTCGACTCTTTTTTAATGCTTCGCTTGTTCAGACGCGCCACGCGCTCATCAACACCGACTTTGTCGATGGGAATGGTCCGGGAAAAATCAGGTGTCGTATATGTATCCATTAGAGCATTTGTTTTTCAGTGTATAAAGGTAAGGAACTTCAGTACCGGGAAAAAACATATCGCGGCTGCTTTCAGTCGAAAATCTGCGTTGCGAATCAGGGCATGTTCTCATCCATACGGCTGGAAAGGGTTGAAAACATATTCTTTATGTAGGCTACAACGTTGATATGGTAACGATTCACCAAAAAATGATACACTGTGATTGCAGTCCAATTTACGTACATTCACTTTAAGATTGAACCATACCGTATTTCAAAAACGCGTACCCGTGAAATTTGCTGCCCTACAATACCCCTGTTCCGATAAGATCCTGGAAAATATGCAGCTGGCCGAGCATCTTATTTCAAAAGCTGCAGAGGCCGGTGCGAAAGTAATTGCGCTTCAGGAACTTTTTAACACACCATATTTTTGCAGGGAAATGGATTCCCGTTTTTTTGAGTGGGCTGAACCGGTTCCCGGAAGAACAACCGAACAATTCACCGCGCTTGCAAAAAAGCTTGGTGTCATTATCCTGCTTCCGCTTTTTGAAAAAAAAGCACCCGGTGTATATTTCAACACTATGGCTGTGATTGAAAAAGAAGGAAAACTTGCGGGTATTTACAGGAAAATGCATATACCCGACGATCCTGGCTTTTATGAAAAATACTACTTTACACCCGGTGATCTGGGTTTTAAAGTCTTTGATACCTCCGAGGGCAAAATTGGTACACTTATTTGCTGGGATCAGTGGTTTCCCGAAGCAGCCAGGCTCACGGCAATGGCGGGTGCAGAGCTTTTGGTATATCCGACTGCGATCGGTACGCTGCCCGACGAGCATGATACGGAGAAAGCGGAGTTTCTTGATGCATGGAAAACCATTCAACGCAGCCATGCTATTGCCAACGGGTGCTTTGTTGCCGGCATTAACCGGGTTGGCGAAGAGGGGGGCACACGATTCTGGGGAAACTCCTTTATTTGCAACCCTTTTGGGAAAATAATAACAGAAGCAGATGAGCAGGAAGGAATTATAACCGCTGACCTCGACTTTTCACAGATTGAAAAATACCGACAGCAGTGGCCATTTTTTAGAGACAGAAGAATAGATGAATTCGGAGCACTGACGAAGCGATTTCTCTGATGGCTAATCCGTTTGCGTTGTCAGTTGCCTGTGAGTCCGACCCTTTTTTTCCCTATCTTTAACGCTTGAAAAATGCTAAAAATAGTTAGCAGCAAATCATCGACACTTAAAATAAGTAAATGAGTTCGTACAATCCCAAATACGTAGAGCCCAGATGGCAAAAGTACTGGCTTGAGAACAAGACGTTTAAGACCCCTGAAGATCAGGATAAGCCCAAATACTATATACTGGACATGTTTCCCTATCCGAGCGGATCAGGATTGCATGTTGGCCATCCCGAAGGGTATACCGCCACAGATATTCTGGCTCGGTACAAACGGATGAAAGGATTCAATGTACTTCATCCCATTGGGTGGGATGCGTTTGGATTGCCCGCAGAACAGTATGCAGTTAAAACAGGAACTCATCCGCGGATCACTACAGAGAACAATATCAAACGTTTTCGTGAACAGCTGCAGATGCTTGGTTTCTCATACGATTGGGACCGGGAAGTAAACACAACGGATCCTGATTATTATAAATGGACGCAGTGGATCTTTCTGAAACTGTTTGAAAAAGGCCTCGCTTACGAAGACGAACAACCCGTTAACTGGTGTCCTGAACTTGGAACCGTATTGGCCAACGAAGAGGTGATAGACGGTAAGAGTGAGGTGGGAGGGTATCCGGTGGTTAGAAAGCCGATGCGACAGTGGGTGCTAAAAATTACCGCATACGCAGACCGATTGCTGGAAGACCTTGAGGAGCTCGACTGGCCCGAATCCACGAAGGAGATGCAGCGAAACTGGATAGGAAAATCAATAGGAGCTGAAATAGACTTCAGGGTTCAGGATCATGATGCGGCAATTCGCGTATTTACAACACGGCCCGATACTCTGTTTGGAGCCACATATATGGTACTCGCGCCGGAGCACTATTTGGTGGACCGGATTACCGCTGATGCTCAAAAAGAGTCTGTAGAAGAGTATAAAAGGAAAGCCGAAAACAAGTCGGATCGTGAACGGCAGGAGATCAGCAAAGAGAAAACCGGAGTTTTTACGGGCGCATATGCTGTAAATCCGGCAAATGGAGAAGAGATCCCTATTTGGATAGCCGATTATGTACTGGCTCACTACGGTACCGGGGCCATTATGGCCGTGCCCGGCCAGGACGAGCGTGACTGGGAGTTTGCAGAGGCATTTGACCTCCCGATCATTCGAACCGTGGAACCGCCGGAAGATTTTGACGGAAAAGCCTACACCGGCGATGGACCCGCAATAAATTCAGGATTTCTGAACGGACTCCACATTACGGAGGCAAAACAGAAAATCATTGACTGGCTGGAGGAGAACGGTACGGGGCAGAAGAGCGTGAATTACAAGCTGCGCGACTGGCTGTTTTCCAGACAGCGATATTGGGGTGAACCGTTCCCCATTATACACGTTGACGGCAAACCGAAAGCCGTTCCTGAAGACGAACTGCCCGTAACCCTGCCTGAAGTGGATGATTTCCAGCCCACCCAAACCGGAGAGCCGCCACTGGCCCGCGCGGTAGGCTGGGTGGAAACAACCGATCCGGAGACCGGAAAAAAAGCCCTTCGTGAAACCAATACCATGCCGCAGTGGGCAGGATCGTGCTGGTACTACCTTCGCTATATAAGTCCCGGATACGAGGAGGGGCCCGTCGATAGCTCCGGAGAGAACTATTGGATGCCGGTTGACCTCTATGTAGGCGGATCGGAACACTCGGTACTGCATCTGCTCTATGCGCGTTTCTGGCATAAGGTACTCTACGACTGCGGGGTTGTATCAACCAAAGAGCCATTCAGAAAGCTGGTTCACCAGGGCATGATTCTGGGAGAAATGGAGTATACAGCGTACAGGCATCACGGTAAAATGGTATCTGCTTCCGAAGCTGAGAAAGCCGGAGATGCAGAGCGGGTTCCCCTTTCCGAACAGGATATTGAAAAGAAAGGCGACCGGTTTGTGATGAAGGGTACGGATATTACAGTGGATGCAAGGGCGCACAAGATGTCGAAGTCGAGAGGGAATGTGATCAACCCGGATGATGTGGTTGAGACATACGGCGCCGACTCACTTCGCCTCTATGAGATGTTTATGGGCCCTCTTGAGCAGGTTAAACCATGGAGTACAAAAGGGGTGGAGGGAGTGAATCGCTTCCTGAACCGGACCTGGCGGCTCTTTTTTGGTGAGGAGGGAGATGATGAATTCATCCGCGTGAGCGGGGATGAACCCGACAGGGATCAGATTCGGATTCTTCATGAGGCGATAAAAAAAGTAACCGAAGATATTGAGGCCATGCGTTTCAATACCGCTATTTCAGCATTGATGATCTTCATTAATGAGGCCAATCAGTGGGAAAATGTTCCGGTGACCGTTGCAGAGCCATTTGTTTTATTGCTCTCACCGTTCGCTCCTCATATTGCGGAAGAGATATGGCAGCGGCTCGGTCATAGCGAGTCACTGGCTTATGCCGAATGGCCCGGGTTCAACGAAGAGTACCTGAAAAGCGACACGGTGGAGTATCCCGTTCAGGTAAATGGAAAAGTGCGTGCCAATATCGAAGTACCCGCAGAACAGGCAAAAGAGAAAGAATTTGTCTTAAGCCTGGCCAAAGAGCAGGAAAACATCATGAAATATCTCGAAGATGCCACCATAGTAAAGGAGATTTTTGTGCCCGGCAGAATCGTAAACCTGGTTATTAAACCAAACTGATTTGCAGTAAGTAGGTATCATGCTGTTTGCGGCTGTATTGTTATCAACAAAGAGCTGAATTTTACAATCTCCTGATAATGAACAGTCATAAATTGTCATTTTTTACGCTTCTAATCTTTATTGCCGGCCTGTTGCAATCCTGTGGAGTCCTGAATTCCGATGATGGCCCCCCGGTAAATACCGAGGTCGGGTTTGAAGGCATTTATGTGCAGGGATTTGAGGATTCCGGTTTCCAATCGTGTGAATACGAGGAGCCGACATGGAAGCCCGTTTTCAATGAGCACAGTTTTAATCAGCTGCAGGAGTTTTGGGAAAAGAGGGATCAGAATGGCGGACCGCAAACGAGATTGAGAATTACAGGGATACTCTCAAGCAAAGGAACCTACAGAGGAATTTATGTGACGTATAAACGGGAAATTCAGATTCTGGACATTCTGGAGATAGAGTACACTGAAGATGCGGATTGCTGATTCCAAGCTGTAACAGAAGTTTATAAGAATAGAGCGATCAAAAGGCAGAGCAGCAATCCACTCACCGATATAATGGCAGTCATGACCGACCACGATTTCAGCGTTTCCTTTTCACTCATTCCAAAGTAACGATTCACAAGCCAAAAACCGCTGTCGTTAACGTGCGAAAATGTTGTAGCACCCGCAGCAATGGCCAGAACCAATAGGGCCTTGAATGGTTCTCCATATGCAAATCCGGATAGAATGGGAGACACAATTCCTGCTGCAGTAATCATGGCCACCGTAGCCGATCCCTGTGTTAATCGCACAGCGGCCGCAATCAGCCACGCAAGTAACATTACAGGAAGCCCAAGATCCTGCATCGTGGCTGCCAGCATGTCGCCCACACCGCTGTCAATCAAGACCTGCTTAAATACCCCGCCTGCACCCGTAATCAGGATAATGATACCGGCCGGCTTCATAGACTCCATGGTAATTTTTGAGAGCTGTTCTTTAGCCGTCCCCCTTTTTATCCCAAGCCAATACAGTGCAATCAGCACAGCTATGGTCAGTGCAATAAACGGATGGCCGATAAACATGACCAGATCGGTTAGTATACTGCTTTGCACGGTACCCTGATCTACCAGCGTTTGTGTAAGTGTGTTTGCCAGGATTAGCAATAGTGGCACAGATATAATGGCCAGAAGCAGGCTGAAAGGGGGAAGGGAATCTGAATCGCTCTCCTCAGATAGTTCCTGCTTGATGTAGTCCGGAACACGCACGTCAATTTTTTTACCGATATAGTTTCCAAACAGCGGTCCGGCAACGACGGCTGTGGGGAACCCCACGATAAAGCCGAAAAAAATGACCCACCCCAGATCAGCTCCGATAATATCTGCAACGGCAATGGGACCGGGGGTGGGCGGTATGAATGTATGCGTGACTGCCAGCCCGGTCAGAAGGGGTATGCCATAGTAAAGGAGAGATTTACCCGTATCCCGGCCCAATGCGTAAATCAGCGGTACAAGAATGATAAACGCAACATCAAAAAAAACAGGTATTGCTACAAAGAAACCTGTAATCATCATCGCCCAGGATGCATTTTGGCGGCCAAAACCCTTCAGCATTTTCCGTGCTACGGCTTCTGCGCCGCCCGAATGCTCCAGTATCTGACCAAAGATGGCACCAAGACCTACTACGGTTGCTACAAATCCCAGCGTGCCTCCCATGCCCTGCTGAATACTATCGATTACTGTTGAGGGGGGCATGCCTGCAGCTAATCCGGTACATACACTTGCAATAAGCAGAGAAATGAAGGCATTCAGCTTTACACGAATCACCAGGTAGAGCAGCAACACTATACCGATTAACGGTGCGATTATCAGCTGTATATCAATCATAGAGAGTTTTCAGGTTCGTCATCAGTGTTGTCTGACAGATCCTGTTTATTCCAGTTTGAGTGATAATGTGTGCCGTCCGGATCATTTATCACCCTGAATCCGTGTGAGCCGAAATAGTCGCGCTGTGCCTGGATCAGATTTGCCGGAAGATATGCAGATCGTAATGCATCATATTGCTGCAACGAGGCCGCCATTGCAGGCACGTGTATACCGCTTTTGATAGCGAGCGTAACGGTTTCTCTCCAGCCTTCCTGCAATTTTCTGAAACGGTTTGAATAAATGGGAGATAAAAGAAGATGATTAAAATTGCTTCCTTGTCCGTAGGCTGCAACGATGGTTCTGAGCAGCTCAGAGCGTATAATACAGCCGCCTTGCCAGATCCTGGCAATTTCTGAAGGGTCAATAGTCCATTTATAATGCCGGGAGGCTTCTGTAAGCAGGTAAAAACCTTCTGCAGCCGCGATCATACGCGATGCAAGGTAAGCCTGCTCAAGATGCTGCAGAGCGTTTTCTGTATTTCTGAGAAGGCCTGACGATGAATTGGGTTCGGGACCGAACAGTGAGCCTGATAGCCGCCCTCGTAAACCGGTGAGCGCAGAGAGGGACCGGGAATCAACAGAAGCAGAAACTACAGGAAGCTGTATTCCAAGCTCCGAAGCTGCTTGCACAGTCCACCGGCCGGTACCTTTTTGTTCGGCACTGTCAAGTATCTGATCAAGCAGAAGCACTCCGCTATCATCCCTTACCTGCAGAATATCGGCAGAGATAGAAAGCAGATAACTGCCAAGGGATGTATAGTTCCATTGCCGGAACTTCGCTGAAATATCAGAGGGATGCATTTTGAAAAGAGTCCGCATGATATGATATACTTCTGCAAGAATTTGCATATCAGCATACTCGATGCCGTTGTGAACCATTTTTACAAAGTGACCTGCACCGTCGCTTCCTGCAAGCAAACAGCATGGCGTATCGTCAAATGATCTGGCAGCTATGGGTTCAAGAATCTTTTCAAGGGATTTCCAGCATTTTTTTGTCGTGCCTGCCATAATGGATGGGCCATACCTTGCGCCCTCAGATCCACCGGATATGCCTACACCTGCGTAATTTATTCTTTTAAAACGCAGGGAAGCAGCCCTTCGGCGCGTCTCCTCAAAATGAGAGTTACCGCAATCAACCAGCGTATCCCAGTCATCGAGGTGGGGCAGAACAGATGATATAAAGTCATCCACAGGTTTACCCGATGTAATTGTAATCAATATGGTTCTGGGTTTCTGAATGGATGCCACAAACTCCTTTAAATCGGCTGAGGGGGTGAAGCGTTTTCCTGCTCCGTGTTCTTTCATGAATGAGGCGATCAGATTCTCGCCTTCTCCCTCAGTCCGGTTACTGACCGAGACGTTGTGTCCATGCGATTCAAAATTCAGGGCAAGGTTGCTGCCCATCAGCCCGAGGCCGTAGATCCCAATATCTGACTGGCTCATAGAGAGTATTTTATTTTTTGTACCGGATATAGCTACCGAATCAATCTGATTAATGCAAGGATGAACCACAACGGGTCATAGTTTCATTAGAATCCGGGAGACAATCTGATCAGGTGGTGCAGATATTGAAACGGTGAGTGCTTCTGGTGGTTCCTCGAGGGCTGAAAACTGCGAATCGAGGAGTGAGGGGGGCATATAGTGGTTCCGTCTCTTCTGTAAGCGATCCAAAATTTCCTTTCTGGTACCCTTCAGATAGATAAATTGAACACGTTCAGGATTTTCTGCGGCTAAGATATTTCGATATGATTGTTTAAGGGCGGAGCAGGCCAGTACAGCTCCGTTATCTTTGTTCCATACCCTGATCTGTTCAGCGAGTGCTTCCAGCCAGGGTTGTCTGTCTGAATCAGTGAGGGGAATACCCTCCTTCATTTTCTTCACATTTTGTGCGGGATGGTAGTTGTCTGCATCATAAAAGGGTATGCCCAGCTTTTCTGCGAGCAGAGTTCCGACAGTCGTTTTGCCGCAGCCCGAAACACCCATTACGATATACACCATACAGCTTATTCCTCATCTTTATTATCCGTTTTGGTCTGCATATCATCAGGGAGCGGCAGGCCAAGACGTTTTGCTCTTTCCCTCCATTTCTGACGGGCAAGTTTTTGCATATCATCAATGGCATCGGCTTCGTCAACAATTTCCATTCCCAAAAGTGTTTCAACCACATCCTCCATGGTTACCACACCCGAAAAGCCACCGTATTCGTCCACGACGGCCGCGATGTGCTCCTGAGATTCAAGCAGCTGTTCAAGCAGATGTTTAATGGAGTTTGTCTCGGGCACGAAGATGATCTTTCGCTTGAGTCCGCTGAGCGGTATGTCACCCTTTCCCTGGGAGAGGTTGAGATAGAGGTCATTTTTAAGCACGTACCCTGTGATATCCTCATCATTTTTCCCAAAGACCGGGATCCTCGACACGGTGAGATCTATATCCCTTGAAAGTATTGAAGAGACATGCTCTGCTTCCGGGAACCTGATCACGACGATTCGGGGCGTCATGATATCCTTAACCCTGAGTGAATTGAACCGAATCAGATTTTTAAAAATGTTGGACTCTTCCTCCTCAAATATACCCTCCTGGTATCCGAGTTCAGCCATAGCGCTGATCTCCTCCCGGCTGATAAGCGCATCACTGTGATTGCCTGCAATAACACGGGTGATGCCTTTTGACAACATTACGAATGGGTATGTAAGTGTGATAAGGGGACCCGTAACCCAGGCGGCAAAGCCAGAAAGTTTTTTCCAGTAGGTTGCTCCAATGGTTTTTGGGATAATCTCCGAGAATACCAGTATCAGAAGCGTCAATACGATGGACGTAACGGTTACATAGGCATTGCCAAATACAAGCTGAGCCTGTGCACCCACACCAGCTGCGCCAATGGTATGTGCAATGGTGTTAAGGCTTAAGATGGCAGCAAGCGGCTGATCAATATTTGCCTTCAGTTTCTGGAGTTTTATCGCTGATTTATGATTCTGCTGATCAAGCAGCTGAATGTATGAAGGTGTAATCGATAGCAACACCGCTTCCAATATGGAACAGAGAAACGAGACCCCGATTGCTAGCGCAAGGTATAAAAGAAGTAATTCCATGCATATATAACTTTGACATTTAAAATCCTATCGGCACAATATAGGGACTATAAGGCAAGATCTTTATTACTCTATAAATAAAGTAAACATGTAAACCCTGATAAATCAATCACTGTTCAAAAGGTCCAATACCTGTTTTTTGTACGTTCTGCTGATTGGCAGATCTATGTTGTTTACATGTACTTCACTTGAAGAGTATCTTTCGATGCAGTCACGGTTAACAATGAATGAACGGTGAATGCGAATAAAGCTGTACGGCAGGGATTCATCAAGATCAGAAATATTTTTTCTTGTAGTTACCACTCTGTCCCGGGTATGTATCTTTACATAGTCACCAAAACTTTCCAGATAAAGTATCTCTTTTAGTAACAGATGCTCGAAATTTCTGTTCGATCGAACCGTGATGGAACCTTCTTCAAGCTGTGCAACGTTTTTTTCGAGTTTTGAAATTTTTGAATCACTGCGCTGAATGCGCAGATACAACAGGATGAATGCTTTAAGTAAAACCAGGACATACACTGCAATGAAGAGAACAAAAATATTGCTCATCAGCGGGTTTAAGCTCCCGTAGTTATAATTTGCTATGACAATGAAAGCAATAGTGATTACAATCATCTGCAAGAGGAGGGATATCACAATGGTGTAGAGCAGATAGACAGTAAACCTGATGATTCGACGCTGAAACAGGTATGAAGGCACCAGGTAGTAGTTGAAGAAATAGGAAGTACCCATGGCAACCGGAAGCAGAAAAGAGACAAAGTAAAAAGCTTGGCCATAGTTCTGATATGTCCGTCCAAACCCGGCAACAAGCAGGAGTACTGAAAATATCCAAAAGAGTATGTGATAATGTACCGGCATCTTTTTATCGTGAAAATCGCAAACAGCCCCTCAAAAATCAGACTTTATCGGTGAATGACAGTTTAAATGCCCGATTCAGCATTGTATACGATACACGTGATCAGGTAGATTTTACAGAACCATAAATTAAGCTATCAATACAATGATTCAATTATTTAATGCAGGCGGACCAGTTTTCATGGGAATCATGACACTAATTCTGCTTTTTTGCTTTATTCTTGCCGTGATGTCTTTTTTCATGTACAGAAGAGGAGATGAAAAAAAATCAGATCAATTTTCAGGACTTCTTAAAGAGGCCGGGTTGCTGGCACTTGTAGTTGGGGCACTCGGCCAATTCCTCGGTTTATACGAGGCTTTTTCTGCCATCGAACAGATGGGGCAGGTTTCTCAGGCAATGCTTATGGGAGGGTTGAAAGTTTCATCCATCACAACGATATATGGATTTATCATCCTTGTGATATCCTATGTTATGAAAATCGGACTCGATTTAATCAGGGTAAATCACGTTGAAGCTTGACAAATGGTGGAAACCACATCTTTATTGAACCGTACCCTTAACGCAACTATCTTTCCGGCAGTAGAATACAACCGAGTTCAAGTTCTGAACATAGCAGTGTACCGGTCTCACCCTGAGCAAGATGCTGCGATTTTGTTCGTGTAAGTAACTTCAAACGGTTCGGTTACCCATTTTATCCGACAGATAATTTCAGTATAGATCAAATATCGTCAATCACCCAGGAATCGAGTGTCACCGTCACGTTAATAATCGACGATTTACACCTTTTCTTCTGTAGAATTGATTTCCGGGAACCCGCGAAAACCAAGGCATGACTCAATTGCGCGCTATTTTTAAACTCTGCATGCTCTTTTTGTACACGGTAGCTGCCTATTCAGTGTACTTCATTTGGTACCTGTTTTTGAAACTTTTCCGAAAACCTGTTGAGCCCTGGCGAAACATCCTTTTGAAATACTGGAGCCGAGGCATATGTGCAATATTGAATATGAAGATGCGCGTTGAGGGCAAAGCACCGCAAGCACCGTTCGTGGTCGTATCCAATCATGTAAGCTATCTGGACGTAGTTCCCCTTTACGGCGTACTTGATTGTACATTCATCGCCAAAAAAGAGATAAGATCCTGGCCTCTCATCGGCTTTATGGCTAAAACACTGGGTGTCATTTTTATCGACAGGGCGCGGAGAAGTGATGTAAACAGGGTTAACAGGGAGCAGATGGAGAACCTGAACGAGCACCAGGGAATACTCATATTCCCTGAGGGTACGACATCCGACGGTTCAAGGATTTTGCGGCTTCGGTCACCATTGCTCCAAACTGCAATCGATACAGGCCTTCCGGTGCACGTAGTTACCCTCTATTATGAAACAGCCGATTCTGACATTGCTGCTACGGATTCAATTTGCTGGCACGGGGACATTTCGCTGGGCCGACATGCACTACGGATGGCTAAAACAACCCGAATAGATTGTGTTATAACAATTAATGATGAACCCGTAGAGGGGTTAGACCGTAAAGTGCTTGTTGAAAATCTCCAGAAAAAAATGCGCGGCCAGTTTAAACCTATGAAAGCCTGATTTAACCTGATGTAAGGTAATTCCATCATCGCTTTTGTCAATAATTCGCTCTTTCAGCTGACTATGAGCACTGGGAGACTCCCCTGAAAGGAGTGAAGGGGTACCGGCTTGTTAAGGGCAGGGGTGTTAAGCGGTAAGCCAAACGCCAGAATGCAATTGACTGAGACGGATAACACATAGACCCGAATGCATCGATGGATGACGGGTTAACCTCCTCATCCGTCCAGAGCCCTGGCAAGAACTTCTGCCCATTCGCCGGGGCTTATTTATTTCAATTCATTTTTTTTAAGGTGAACCAACGTTAATCCGGTTTAATCGGTCACCTCAAACGTTTCAGTAGCTGAAAACGGAACGCCGGTTTGGGTTATACCCTGCAGTACCACTCTGTATCTGGATGGAACGTCATTGGTCCAGAATTGCAGCGTACCGCCCGTTTCGGGGATGCTCAGATCACCTTCCCAATGCAGTGTAATTCGCTCATCCGGTTCTTCTATGTCCCGGGGTACCGTAATTCCATATCGGGGTGAGTAAAATTGTGTGGGCTGCTGATAACCCTGAATACGGCCTGCAAGCGTACCCCGTTCATTTTCCACATATCCTGTTTCACCGCGTCGTGTGCGTACCGATATTACCCCGCCTGTACCTGAAATGCCAAACGATGCCAGTTCCACTGATCGTCTGAACACATTGATCGTTTTGACATCCGCAGGTGAAAGACTGAGAAGATAGGAGGCATCTGTTTCAATATTATCCACCAAAATAAGAGGGCTAGGGGGTGCAGACCCGCCTAAGTTGGTAAATCCGGTGCTTATTTCCACCTGGTTGCCTACCACGCTCACACCCGGAATTTGATTCAGGACGATGTTGATTGGCAGTGTGGAAAGATGCTCCTGCTCATCAAAATCGACTCTCTGGCCAGGTCTTTCCCCAAACCTTCTGAACTGCTCCTCTTCATCGACTTCTTCCCGTTCGCCCGTTACGGTAATCTCGTCAAGTTCGCCGAACAGTTCAGCTTCAAGATAACGTTCAGTGCCGGATCTGGCACTTTGAGAGCGCTCCTTGAGGCTGTTAATAGCGACAGAACCAGTTGCGCCGCGTTCGTCCTCTGTATTGCTAAAGTACGATTGCGTCAGCTCTTCAGCAGGGGGGACAGCGGAATTTTCAAGGTTAGCAAACTGGTTATCCAGCTCTATTTGTACACGGTCACCGCCACTTTCATTGTTGGCACGCAGCACAAATGAAGCCGCTCCTGTAACATCGAGTCCGGAAATCATAAATTTACCATCAGGACCCGTTGTTACGATATCCAGGTTCTCTTCATCATCGTCCAATGAAAAAGCTACGGTGGCATTTTCAAGTGGCCTTCCGCGAAACCCGCTTTTAATTGTCCCCGTAAGTGAAAAGCCTTCCTCGGGCAAAGAAAAAAGAGTTATATCATCTCTTTGCAAAACGGCATCCATATCGTACGAACGCCAGCCCTGTGTAAGAAGAAGGTAGTCGAGGTGCAGTCCGGCTTCTGGTTCATCGCTGAAATAGTATCCCGGATCCTCAATATAACCCCGTAATTCGGTTTCAAGGTACAGCCTGCTTCGGATATCGGTTGCATACTGCTGATAGTCTGCATAGGCATCATCAAATACAGTCAGACTGACATCTGCCGGAATCAGAACACGCTCGCCGTCTGATATGGCAATATCCAGCGCCACTTCTTCCCGCAATGAGTACGTCTGCTGATCCGGGGAAAGATCCGTCTCAATCCGGTCAAGCTCATTTTCATTGAATGAGAGCCTTTCTGATACCGGGTTGCCGCTGGGTCCCAGCAGCGTAAAGTGGACTATGCCCGAGGGAAACTGCATTCTTGGTATTGCAGTTTCACCCGAACCGTTTTCCATCAGGATTAGCGATGCGTAATAGATCTCACCCCGAACATGTGCAAAAAGCAGCAACTGGCCGTTTTGCGTTTCAGGGTCATTGCTTCGAACCGTGATCAGAAAGTCGGAGGGATTCCCGTCAACACGCAGCATGGAACCGCTTGAGACAGGCGCTGGAAGCTCTGTTCGTATCATTTCCCCGTCAATTTCTGCCACAGCAAAAGAACCGGACTCTTCAGACGTCCAGTTTTCAATTACCCCCATGCCGTTGTGTTCAGAGGCAAAGCGAACAGAATCGGTGCGATCCTGGCTGAAAACCCAGCCTGACACATCCCGGCTCAGCCCGTCATTTCCAATGGCTTTAAATGCAACCCTCTGCGAAAGCCCTGCAATCAGTTCTCCTCCTTCAGCAAAAAACTGCAGGTCCGGTGATCCATTTGGCGATTCGGCGGTATCATCAGTCTCTTCGTCTGACAGTACGGCAATATCAGCTTTGTGAATGTAGGATTCGCCAAAATTTTTGGCCCATGCCGTATACGCCTGAATGCGGTAGGTGCCTGCTTCAGGTTCCGTATTATTAAACGTCAGACTTCCCGAAGCTCTGCCGCTCTCAATGCGAACGGGAATACGCTCAATAAGTGAGCCTTCAGGATCAAACAGTTCAACGTAAAGTACACTGCTGATGGCAGAAGGGAGGTTTTGCGGGCCGGCGGTTACGAAGGCTGAAAACCAGATTCTGTCTCCATGAACATACCACTGCCGGTCGGTGTGCAAGTAGACCCTTTCGCGGATAAAATCATTCTGCAGTTCCCTGAAGTACTGAACGAACTCAACCGACTGCTGCTGGGCATGTAAAGGCTGAGCAGGGATGCTTGCGATAATTGATATAATCGCTGCAATGAATATTCCCCGCGATATGAAACGTCCCTTCATGGGCGTATTGAATATTTTTTTCAAACTTACTCCGTATTGCCTGATAAATATAGATTTTTGTTAACTACGTAGATGGTAGTAAAAATATCTCCTAAAAGGAAATGATGAAAATGAATAACCTGAAGTTACTTGTTGAAACATACTTTTTACATATCCTCAACTTTTGATAGTTTAGGGCATGAAAAAATTTGTGCTCTCAAAGGATGATAAAAGTGCGGTCAGCTACTCCATCAGTTATGAGAACTTGCTCAACGAGGCACAGTTTGAGGCTGTAACCCATGTTGATGGTCCAGTACTGCTTGTTGCGGGTGCTGGAACCGGTAAAACAAGAACACTGATCTACAGGGTTGCCCGCCTGGTTGAAAACGGTACGGATCCGTCCGAAATTCTATTGCTAACGTTTACCCGAAGGGCGGCCCACGAAATGCTGAGGAGAGCCAGCCATATTCTTGATGAACGATGCCGGCGTGTGGAAGGAGGGACATTTCACCACTACTGCAGTAAAATTCTGCACCGACACGCAGAATCGATTGGTTATCCTGATAACTTCACAATTATTGATTCTCAGGATGCGATGGAAGCTGTTAACCTGGTTAGAAACAGGCTTGACCTTCCAAAAAGGAAAAGCCGTTTTCCAAAGAAGTCAACGCTTTATTTCATGTTCAGCTCATCAATTAACCGGCAGATTCCGGTTCGGGAGCTGGTGGAAAATGAATATCCGCAGTTTACGGTGCATATCGATTTAATTGAAGAGATTTATGCAAAATATCAGGAGTACAAAGAGCTGAATTATGTAATGGATTTTGACGATTTGCTGGTAAAAACCCGTGACCTGCTTCGCGACAATGATGACCTGCGAAATGTGATTGCTTCGCGACACCGTTACGTTATGGTGGATGAATACCAGGATACCAACGCTCTTCAGGCTGAACTCACATCCCTGTTTTCATCTGTCCACCATAATGTAATGGCGGTCGGTGATGATGCGCAAAGTATCTACTCTTTCAGGGGTGCAGATCATAAAAATATGCTTGCCTTTCCGGAACTGTTTGAGGGTACGAAAGTAATCAAGCTTGAAGAAAATTATCGGTCCACGCAGCGTATACTGGATGTGGCAAACCGCGTTCTCGAGGAAGCTGAAGAAAAATTCGATAAGCAACTCTATACAAAAAACGAGGAGGGTGATCTGCCCGGGCTGGTAAAGGCTGCAAATATGAACGATCAAAGCCGCTTTGTGGCCCAAATGATCCTCAACCTCAGAGAGCAGGGATACGAGCTGAGCGACACGGCCGTTCTTTTCAGAAACGGGAGGGACTCTTTTGACCTGGAAGTCGTTTTGAACAATAAAAATATACCCTATGTGAAATACGGCGGGCAGAAGTTTACGGAGGCTGCACATGTTAAAGATGTTCTTGCACATCTTCGCGTCTTATTGAACCCCAAAGACTTAATTTCATGGAACAGGGTGCTTATGCTGATTGACGGCATCGGGCCCAAAACCGCAGAAGACCTCTTTCAGTGGGCGCATACGCGGGGCAACCCATTCGAGCCCGACCGTGCTCCAAATGCAAGTGAGAAGTACCTTGTTCAGCTAAAGGCGCTGAGCGAGCTTTTCGCCAAACTGAAAAAACTGGACGGATCGGTTACCGAGCAGCTGCAGGAAGTTGTTTCGTACTATTCGGTATTTTGCAGAAAACAATTTGACGATTACCCGAAGCGGATGAAAGACCTGGAGACATTCGTTGATATTTCCGGCACGTATCAAAGCCTGAACCAGCTGATAGAACAGCTTGCACTGGATCCCATTGAAGCCACTGTGATAGATACCGAGGCGTCTGAAAAAGACGAATCACCGCTTGTATTGAGCACCATCCATTCGTCAAAAGGACTGGAGTGGAGAAATGTTTTTCTAATTCAGTGCCTTGACGGTATTTTGCCCTCGGGTTATGCAATGGATGATCCCCGGCAGATGGATGAAGAGGTGAGGCTTCTCTACGTAGCCGTAACACGGGCTAAAGAGAATCTCTTTATTACCTATCCGGCACTTTTTCAAAGCCGGTACGGGGACTATTTTTCTCAGCCCTCCAGGTTTATTGAAGATATCGGGGAGAGGTTGCTCGAACCATGGTTACTGGTCGAGGAGCATGAAAATAATAATCTTCTTGAAGAGTAATTGAAAACAGGGGATGAGTACGTATCGTCGGAGAAGGCGTTCAGAGTCTTCTGAGTTCGCGCTTTTGCTTCACCATATCCACAATTAACCATGCAACCGGGTAAGGCGGAATGAGTACGGCTAAAAAAATGAAAAAAATCTGCCTTGCAGGTTTTCTTCTGCCAAGTGTAATTCCAGCAACCCCTGCAATCCAGAATACAAGGAACATAAATGACAGAAAAGCTACAACCAGCGAGCCTGCAAATCCAAAATAATTATAAAGCGTTTCAAGCATTGGCTTAAACTAAAAATCCTTACCTTTAGTACATAAATTAATTTGAGAAATCCACTTCATGCAACCAACCGTTTCCATCGTCGGACGACCCAATGTAGGAAAATCTACTCTTTTTAACCGGCTTATTGGTGAACGAAAAGCAATTGTTCACGACGAATACGGAGTTACGCGCGACAGACACTACGGAGAAAGTTTCTGGAATGGCAGAAACTTTACAGTGATCGATACGGGCGGTTATCTTCCTGACGATCCTGATGTGATTACATCGGGTGTTCGTGAACAGGTTCATATCGCTATAGATGAATCTGACCTTATCCTATTCGTGGTGGATACGGAGAGCGGAGTCAATTCACTGGATAAGGCAGTGGCTGAAATTCTCAGAAAGCAGGATAAACCTGTTCTTTGTGTTGTTAATAAGGCAGATAACGAGGAGAAAGTACACCAGGCGTATGAATTTTACGAGCTGGGCTTTGATACCATATATCCCGTATCCTCAATTAGCGGCAGCGGAACGGGAGACCTTCTTGACAGAGTCGTTGAACTACTTCCTGATGATACAGAAGAGGAAGAAGAGCACAAGTACCCAAGAATAGCATTTGTGGGCCGGCCTAATGTGGGCAAAAGCAGTCTGATGAACGCTCTTCTGAAAAGCGACCGGTGTATTGTAACGGATGTTCCGGGAACAACAAGGGATTCCATCAACAGCCTGCTGGAGTATAAAGGCAATACCTATACGCTGGTGGATACCGCCGGACTAAGAAAAAAGGCGAAAGTAAAAGAGAACATTGAGTTTTACAGCACCGTAAGAACCGATAAATCCATTCGCGAGGCGGATGTGGTCGTCTTGCTGCTTGATGCTATGCAGGGTTTTGATGAACAGGATAAACGAATTCTCAGGGAGGCCGAAAAGTTTAATAAAGGTATTCTGATTGCGCTCAATAAATGGGACAGCGTGCCTGAGAAGGATACAAACCTGCTTAAAGAGTTTCAGGAGTATATTCACGGGAAAGTAGCAACAATGAACTACGTACCCATCATATCCATATCAGCGCTTACGGGCCAGCGTATCGAGAGGGTACTCGATGTGGCAGATCAGGTTCTGGAACAGAGAAAAAAGAAGATTTCGACACCCGCACTAAACAGCTTTGTAGAAAAAATACTAAAAGATCGGCCATTGCCGGTTAAAAGAGGCAAGAAGCTGAAGATTCAGTATGCAGTGCAGGTGAAGAGCAATCCCCCTGTATTTAAGTTCTTTATGAATAATCCAGAGGAACTCCCGCCCAATTACAGACGTTTTATCGAAAATAAAATTCGTGAAGAGTTCAGTTTTGAAGGCGTACCCATTACAATGGTATTTCGTCAAAAATAACAGCGAAAACAAGTCAATATCTTTTGAAAGCCAAGGTTCAAAGGGTTATTTTCCATTTGAATAAATTCACAGACATTTAAACTGCACGTACAGGCATGCAACAGAATCTCGACAAACCTGCAGCAAACTCCCTCAGTGAAGATTTTACGAGGGAAAGAAAGCTATCTTTTCTGGAGCGTATTTATCTGCCCGAAATATTTAAAGGGCTTTGGTATTCGTTCAAACAGATGTTTGCTCCGCAGTTTACACTGAACTATCCGGAAGAAAAATGGGATCCGCCCGCAATATTCAGAGGCCGGCCTGTTTTAGTTGAAGACGATGGGAGAGAGAGGTGCGTAGCATGCGGGTTATGTGCAAGAGCTTGTCCTCCGCTTGCGATCAGCATGCAGGCCAATGAAGATTCGGAAGATCCCAAAGAGAGATATCCGGACTTCTTTGAAATAAATATGCTTCGCTGTATCTACTGCGGATATTGCGAAGAAGTTTGCCCGGAAGAAGCGATTGTCATGAGCAAGGATTACGACATCGTTTTTGAATCCCGTGAAGACGCTGTGTATGATAAAGATCGCCTCCTGGTGCCCAAGGAGGACCTGAAAGAGAGACTTGATTATCTCAAAGAGTATAGAAACAGGCAGTTCGGTCAGTTCTGGGACTTTCAGGAAGAGAATAATATTCATTCGGTTCGCGACAGAGACAGAGAGTGGAATACCGGTCTATCCCTGGTTGATATGCTCGAACAGCAGAAACGCAATGATGCCACAAAAGCATCCTCAAACTGGTCTGTTTAATCTGAAAAATTCAACGCAAACTGAATGATGGCCCACCGTGAGGTTACACAGGAACAGTTTGAGCACTTGTTGGATGATGTTACCTACCTGCAGGATGAGGCTGAGGCTTTAAAATATGTCATCGACCAGGTGCCGTATTCAGAGACACCTCCCGACCAGATGTCGATTCTGGACATGCTCCGCTATCTTGATTTTCTGCAGGTACATCATTTCAGGCCCGTTGTGGAAGAAGTATTCAGCGAGAACAGGATACTTTCCGTAACACCGCTTTCAGAAAAAGAGAAAGACTTTCAGACTGCCACAGATAGTGCGGAGAAAGAGGAAACCGATGTTTTTACCGTGCTGAAGAAGATAATAAAGCACAGGGCAGCGCTTACAAATGTTGTTAGAAAAATACCCTTAATTGATTGGGAGAGAGAACTTAAAGATAGTGATGGAAACCGAAAAAACCTGTTCACATTTGCTTCAGAAATGGTATCTGCGGAGCGTAAGATTCTGAAAGAAATAGCTGATCTGGTGTTGATTCATCAAAATGAAAAGCTGAGTAATCGCGAAATTAATCAAAAAGTTGAGCAGCGTAAATCGGAAATGGACCAATGACCGATTGGAGCCAGGTTCTTTTACTGCTGGTGCTGCCGATTTCCCTGTATCTTTATATCACCCGAATGGGAAAGGATAGAAGAGATGCGCTGTTTACGGGCGCAATCGTGCTAATTCTGATGTTTTTTCGGGAGATTGTATCATTAACTGACGTTACAGGGCGGGAATTGTTAAAAGAGTATTCGGCTATATTACTGCTTGTACTGCTGCTCATACTTATCCTGATGTCAATCAGGCGCCTGAGGCCCGAGATATCGCGCTATCCGTATCCATTTGTTTATGTGCCTTTCATCATACTTCTTTTTTATCCCTTAGTACAGGGTACCGAGGCGCTTACCAATATCATCTTTATCATCATAGAAGGCGGATCTGTATTGTCACTTCTTTTTTTAACCATTGCGCATTTTTCGCTTTTTGAAAAAAAGTGGGTTGCTGTTTTGAATGTGGTTGTATTGTTTCTGGCCTACATCTTTTTTTGGTTTGAACCACAATTTTTTGCTGCCGAACAGTGGATGTGGCAGTCGCTGCTGTCCATTGGAATGATAACCTCTTCAATAGCATTTCCTGTGATATTATCAGAAACAAACTTGTACAAAGAACCCGCACAACTCTAAACACTGCCGCCGATGACATTGAAAACCGGAGATACCGTAGAAGACTTTTCACTTCAGAATACTGAAGGCAAACCAGTAGCGCTCAGTGAACTTATCGGTGAAGATAGGGTGGTGCTTCTTTTTTTTCCTCTGGCATTTTCCGGAGTATGTACCGAAGAGTTGTGCAGTACGCGCGATAATATGAAAATGTTCAATTCATTGAACGCAAATGTAGCAGCAATCAGTGCAGATAGTTTTTTTACTTTGAGGGAGTACAAAAAAGTTAACAATCTCAACTTTGAGCTCTTAAGTGACTTTAACAAAGAAGTATCTGCACAATTCAATTCTCTCTATGAAGAGTACTTTGGTATGAAAGGGGTTCCCAAACGTTCTGCCTTTGTCATCAATTCGAATATGCAGATAGAGCATATGGAGATACTGGAAGATTCGGATCGAATTCCGGACTTTCAGGAGATCATAAATGTGCTAAGCGGCAGTTAGCGATCCTTAACTGCAAATCATTTCAGGTAGCAATAGATGGTTTTTTAGAAAGGGGGATATGTGGAATAATCTCTACTTTACATAATATATATTATACGTAATATATCCATGCCGAATCTAAAGTATGCAGATATCGATATATTGCTTCTGCTTTACAACTTTAAGCCTATTTATCCCCAACCTCTACATCAAAGCTGCCATCGGTATTACAGTCAATCCTGATCTTATCCAATATTGCATCTGTGTTAACCCCGCCCATGATATGAACACGGCCGGTTTCCCCGTGCTTCTTATATCGGCTCGATAACCTGTATAAATCGATGACCAGAATCAGTAAATTTTTTCGTCCTTGAAAACGGTCATTCAGAAAACTGTTTAAGTCACCGGCCGTCACGCATTCCACAAATTCTTTTTCATGGAAATCTTCAGGCTTGTAATATCCGCCTTTATTAAGGTCACGCCATTTGCGCCTCGATACTACATGAAAGATCAAATCTGATTTTAAAGACATAATAATTCTTACGTTTTATTTCTTGCAATGTGAAACAATGCATCTCCTTTGTGAATTACCGGACTGTTATTGAGTCCGATGATCCTTCCGTCATGCGGATTTACGATTCTGAAGCTTTCATTGCCATACGGGTCTGTTATGAAGCCCAGAACCTGTCTCTTTTTAATGTGGTCGCCAAGAATTACTTTCGGATGAAACAATCCTGCATACCGTGCCCGTATCCAGCTGCTTTTCATGTAGAGCTCTGTGCCATTTGCCTGCTCTGAGGCTTTTTCAATCATGCCCAGATACCTCATCAACCGTAAGGTACCCTCAATTCCCTCGCGGATACCGCTCTGGTCCAGCCGCAGAGATTCACCGGTTTCAAACACAAGGATACGCTTGCCCTTGCTGAAAGCAGCCTTGCGAAATGTTTTTTGAATCAGGGGTGAATGAAGGATAACCGGAGGCGCAAAAGCACGTGCAAGTTCAAGATTTTTTTCATTATCGAAACTGCATCGTATTTGCGGATAGTTGGATCGGCTTGCACCCCCGGTGTGAAAATCGATACCGTAATCGATTGCCGGTATCAGCTGTTTCATGATGCTGTATGCTACAAGCTTAGCCAGCGATCCCCCTTTAACCCCCGGAAAACTGCGGTTTATGTCTTTTCCATCCGGAACTCCCCGCACATTTTGAATAAAACCATACACATTCATTAGCGGTACGGCAATTACTGTCCCGGTTTCAGGAACAACCATATTCCTGGCAATCATTCGCCGTACGATTTCGATGCCGTTTATTTCATCTCCATGCATACCGCCGCTCAGTAAAAGTACCGGTCCGTCTTTCTTAGCACGAATTACCCGAACAGGAAGCGTTATGTCAGTGTATGTCGGAAGCCGCGATATGCTGATTTCAATCATCCGATCTTCACCGCGGCTAACGCGCTCACCGTTAATCTCAACAATGTCAGGCATTGGACTTAATCCTTCGTCTTGTCTTTTTCTTTCTGTGCCCTTCAATCATGCCGACTACATATGAGATTATATCACTTGCAATGTCCCGGTTTGTTGTTTTTTCAATGCCTTCCAGGCCAGGTGACGAGTTCACTTCGAGTACCAGCGGGCCGCGCTCCGACTGCAGCATATCGACTCCGGCTATCGAAAGACCCATTGCTTTTGCAGCTGTGAGAGCCACTTCTCTCTCCTTTTTACTGAGTTTTATTAACTTTCCGGAGCCGCCCTGATGCAGATTGGATCGGAATTCTCCCTCCTTTCCCTGCCTCTTCATCGATCCTACCACTTTATTCCCGATTACAAAGGCACGAATATCAGCCCCTTTGGCTTCTTCAATAAACTCCTGAACAATCACCCTGGCTTTCATACTATGAAAGGCCTCAATAATAGATTCTGCTGCTTTTTTAGTGGGTGCAAGCACAACACCATACCCCTGGGTTCCCTCTAAAAGCTTCACAATCAACGGAGCACCACCAACACTGTCGATGATGTTTTTGACCTCTTTACTGTAATTGGTAAATACGGTTTTAGGCATACCCACATTCGATCTTGCAAGTATCTGAAGACTTCGCAGTTTATCTCTTGAACGAACCAATGCCTGTGATTCGACCGCGGTTGGCACATTCATCATTTCAAACTGACGAACCACAGCTGCGCCATAAAATGTGACCGATGCACCTATTCTGGGTATGACTGCATCAATGTGGGTAATTTTTTTACCGCCATAAAAGATGGCAGGCTGGTCCTGTTCAATAACGATATCGCACTTTAAGTGATCAAGTACAATGGCTTCATGCCCCTTATTTTCAATGGCTTCAATCAACCTTTTTGTAGAATACAAAGAGCGGTTTCTGGAAAGTATTGCGATGCGTAAAGCCTTATGCTGCATTTATTTGATAGATTGTGATAAATATTTTTTAGATACATCTACAACAAATCTGTTTTTAATAAACCGCCGTCCTATTAAAACGGGATATTTCATTTCAGATCTGTCTGTCAGGGATAGCTGAATCCGGCCGCTTTCACCGTTAAAAATTGCCTTCTGTTCGATAATGACCCGTTCCTCTGCCCTTCCGTTTGAGCTTTTTACGCTTTTTATACGATGTACCGGAGATCTGAACTCAATCTCCTCGTACTCCGGATGTTTGGGATCCAGCACATGAAAACGCACCCACAAAACGCCTTTATTCTGAAATAGTTCAATCCTATGGCAATGAAGGCTGGAAGTATAGGCACCGGTATCAATTTTAGCATCCAGGTTACGGATAGAAAGGTCGGGCAGGTCAATCTTTTCCAGTCTGCCTATAACCGGTTTTCTGTTTTCAGTTTGCAATGGGTTCAGTTTTGATGAGCCGTAAAATAAGAGGTTTTCTCTTCGTGTGCATTCATTATTTTATACCCGGTTAGTAAGAAAACGGTTACCAAGCCCTGATCATATACAGAATGCCGCAAAGACCCAGACTAATTATCGATGAGAAACGGTGCAGAAGAAACATTGAACGCATCGTCCATAAAGCTGCCCGAACTTCAACAGAGTTCAGGCCGCATTTTAAAACCCACCAGTCTCATGAAGTGGGAAACTGGTTCAGGGAAGCCGGTGTAACCGGAATTACCGTAACCTCACCGGAAATGGCGGAGTATTTTGTTCAGGACGGATGGAAGGATATCACGATAGCCTTTCCATTTTATCCGGGGATGATTAAAAAACTAAACACCCTCAGTCAGAATTGTGCAGTGCGGCTGTTTATCAACTCCGTTGAAGATCTGAAAATGGTTCACAGGCAGATAAAACAACCTGTCAGCTTTTATGTTGAGCTTGATGCCGGATACGGCCGAAGCGGAATGCCTGTTTCAAACCCTGATGCAATTCACCGGCTCATTCAATCAGCAGATTCGCTTGACTCTGTACGGTTCCATGGATTCTATATTCATGACGGCGGAACCTATCGCGCCAGAAATCGTGGAGAGATTCTGAAACGGATTGAGGGTTCCCTCAATGCTCTCCGATTGTTTAAAAGTGAGTATCCCACTTCAAAAACCTCTCTCGGCGATACACCATCTGCTTCCGTTCTAAACTCGTTTGAAGGACTTGATGAGTGCACGCCCGGAAACCTGGTTTTCTATGATCGCATGCAGGTAGCCATCGGCAGCTGTACACCGGATGATGTTGCACTTTTTGCGGAATTACCTGTAGCACAGGTATATGAAGCCCAAAACAGGGCAATGATACATGGAGGAGCTGTTCATCTGTCCAAAGATTCCATAGAAGTTGGCAATAAACAGGTATACGGACAGCGAATTTCCGGCTATCCTGACTCCGTAGAGCTTATAGAGGGCTCCATCCTGACGGCCCTGTCGCAGGAACACGGTACGCTTACGGGTGTTGAGGGATTGCGTGCAGGCGATTGGATTACAGTAATGCCTATACACTCCTGTTTAGCGGCTAACCTTTTTTCACACTACGAAACACTTGATGGCCGTATAATCAACAAACGAGTGCTTTCATGAGTGAGCATCTTACAACAGTGCATGAAAAGTTTTCGGGCTCCTGGCCTTTTATTGCAGCACTAAGCTCGGTTTTAGCAATCATACTATTTGTTTATTCCAGAGTAAACAGTGATGTACTTATATCCGGTTATCTTGAACTCAGCTCATTTATTCTGTTTGCGGTGGCCGTACTGAGTTTTTTTAAACTGAGAGATGGAAGGATTTCGATCCGGATAGATTTCGACAGGGAAAGCAGCGAACTTCTTTTTTCCTATTACCTGAACCGATCCGTTGTAACAAACGAAACTCTGTCCATTACAAATAAGATAGAGTTTAAAACAGGCAGAATGCCCGATACATCACTCTATTCTGAGATTAACCGGTCTGATCGTACCATCCGGTTCAGAGAACACCCGACAGATTCCTGGCGCTATTTATTTCAGTACAACAGCCGTGTGATACCGGTGAGTGCAGAGAATGCTGAAAAGACAGTTGAGATTCTTCGAGAGGCAGCGTCGAAACACCCATAGTCAGGAATCCGAATCAAAGAGGTCCGGTTCGTCCGAAAAGGCCTGCTTCCAAAATATGTAGGCTCCAAGCAGAAGCCCTTTCAGAATGAAAAAGCTGAACACCACCATTAAGCCAATATCCTGAAAAATGACTATGACCAGAAAATAGACGAAGATCAGGATCAGTTTGGTCTTGTTCTGCCGTATTGATGTCTGGTCAAAACGGGGAATCTTGTCGAATGGGATCGTGCTTACCATCAGAAAGGAAAGAAGTACCACTACAGGAATCAGAACAGAAATCACCCCTTCATTAAGCATTTGGAACCACTCCAGACGGTTTCTGAATGTGAGATAAAATGCAGAAAGCATGATTGCCTGAACGGGAATCGGCAATCCTTTGAAAAAAAGCGGATCACTGTATTTGGCTTCAACATTGTACCTGGCAAGTCGGATTGCACCACACAAAGGCGGGAGTGCGCTTAGCAGCATACCGGCTACATTAAGCTCATTGAGAGCAAATGTATAAATCAGAAAACCCGGAGCCACACCAAAAGAGACGACATCACTGATGGAGTCGAGCTCTACGCCAAAATCGCTGGTGGCATTGGCCAAGCGGGCCATGAAACCGTCGAGTGCATCAAAAAGGCCAGCCAGCACAATAAGCCATGCTCCCAAAAACAGCTTGCCTTCCGCTACCATCAGAATAGAGAGAAATCCTGAAAACAGATTCATCAGAGTGAAAAAACTGGGTACTACAATTCGTGGGATAGGCTTTAGTTTCGGTCTCTTTTTGAGACTTTTTCTAAATTGTTTTTTCTGAATCGGGTATTTCATGATTCAACAAGTTCCCCAATAACAGACTCGCCTGCAACTGTTCTGTCCCCTTTTTTTACGCGAATCTTAACGTTTTCAGGCAGAAGCAGATCCATCCGTGAACCAAATTTCATGATACCGAACCGATCTCCCGCTTTAATTTCATCACCTTCGCCGATATGATACACGATTCGTCTGGCAAGAAAACCTGTAATTTGCTTAAACATCATTTTCATCCCTGAAGGGTGCATTACACCAAAGTGAGCCCTCTCGTTTAGTTCGGATGCATGATCTTCCCATGCCATGAGGTACTTACCGGGATAGTACTTTACATACTCCAGCTTTCCGGTAATGGGTACCCGGTTAACATGAACGTCAAGCGGAGACAAGAAGATGCTGACCTGAGTCACTTTCCTGCCTATATATTCGTTTTCCTCCACTTCCTGAATCAGAACCACCCTGCCGTCGGCCGGTGATAGAATAAGGTTGTCATCTTCGGGCGAAACCCGATCAGGATCCCTGAAAAAAAAGATGACCAGGCCACATAAAACAACCAATAGCGGATATACGGATAACTGTAGCCACTGCGGTCCGTAGGATACTGCCACGCCGGCAACGGCAGAAACAAGGAAAACTATTATAATGGTGGAAAACCCTTCTTTGGCAAGCATCACTTATCCACCGAACGTTCGAAGTATATCATTAAACGTGATGAGTATGAATAATCCAATAAGAAATACAAAACCTATCTGCTGAAGTGCCATTCGTACTTTCGGGGATGGTTCTCTTCTGGTAATACCCTCATAAACCAAAAACATGAAATGGCCTCCGTCGAGTGCGGGTATGGGAAGCATATTCATGATAGCCAGTGTAATACTTAAGAAAGCAGTGATATTCCAAAATCCAAGCCATCCGCCCCGGTCTGTTGCTTCTCGGGTAAAATTGGCAATTGCAACGGGCCCGCCTACGTTGTCGCGAACTGATATATCGCCTGAAAACATCCTTCCAAGCCCCTGGATAATTCCGACAAACGTAGCATTCGACCTGTTTACGCCCCTTTGCACGGATTCGGCTAAGTTGTAGTTCAGACGTTCTACCGTAAATGCCTCTTCAGCTGAAGTTTGTGCAATACCGATCATGTTGGTTTCAGGATCGGGTGTAACGGTTGTGCTGAACAGTTCCCCATTTCGCTCAACCTGAATATCTAGAGACCCTTCTGCGCTTTGTATCTTTTCAACAAGCTGCTGCCAGTAATCAACGGGTTCGCCGTTAACCGCACGTACAATATCACCTTCCTCAAGCCCGGCCTCCTCCGCAGGGCTGTCTTCAAGTACCCTTGAAAATCGACTCGGCAGAAAACTGAGTTGATTGATAAAGCCTTCCTGTCCAACAAGGTCCAGAAAATTAGCTGGCGTTTCCAGGGTTAATAATTCACCGTTGCGTTCAACCATAAAGGTTAATTCACGTCCGGTGATTTCTGAAGGGTCCAGAATATCCTGAAAATATTTTGCTCTTTCGCCATTTACGCCTACAAGCCTGTCGCCGGTCTGCAAGCCGATCTGGTCCGCAACAGACCCTTCGGCAACATATATACCCTTAATCGAATCAACCGGTATCACTGTTTCGCCATAGGTAAATGCGATGGAGGAAAAAATGACTACCGCCAGTAAAAAATTGAAAATGACGCCTGCCGTAATAACAATGATGCGCTGCCAAACTGGTTTTGCCCTGAATTCATCCGGTTTAACTTCCTCGTCAACAAAATCGGTGTCCATCGACTCGTCAATCATGCCGGCAATCTGGACATATCCTCCAAGCGGAGTAGCGCCGACTACATATTCTGTCTCTCCTTTTTTAAAACCGAAGATTTTTGGAGGAAAACCAATAGAAAACTTATTGACCCTCATTCCAAACACTTTGGCTGCAATGAAATGCCCTAATTCATGAACCGTCACCAATATAAAAATGGCTGCGATAAAAATGAGAACCGTGTTGGCAAAACTTAAAATCCATTCCATAAATTACTTCAACAGTGAATTCGAAAATACTCGTGTTTCTTTATCAATGTACTGTAACGAGTCAGGACTCAATTCGTTGTCTGCAGAAATTTCTTCCAGCGACTTTTCTATGATTTGATGGATATCAATATAACGAATTTCGCCGTTCAAAAATCGTTCAACGGCAATCTCATTCGCAGCGTTCAGGATCGCAGGCTTGGCTCCCCCCTCCTTTAGTGCAGAAACAGCCAGGTCGAGACATGGAAAGAGATCCCTGTTAACAGGTTCAAAATCCATTCGAAATGACGATGTATAGTCAAGTGTTTGGTTGGGATAGGGTTCCCTTGACGGGTACGTTAATGAATAGAGAATGGGTACTTTCATGTCTGGGGGACCCAGCTGCGCCTTGGATGAACCGTCTACAAATTCCACAATCGAATGTATAATGCTTTGTGGATGGATAACCGGCTCAATTGCTTCGGCCGGCAGGTCAAACAGCCATTTTGCCTCGATAATTTCAAGACCCTTATTCATCATGGTTGCAGAGTCAATGGTGATTTTGTTCCCCATCGACCAATTGGGATGGTTCAGGGCATCCTCTACGGTTACTTTTTCAAGTTCTTCTTTTGTGCAGGTTCGAAAAGGCCCGCCGCTCGCCGTAATAATGATCTTTTTAATACTTTCCTTTTCTTCACCGATCAGTGACTGCAGCATTGCTGAATGTTCCGAATCTACGGGTATCAGGTTTCCATTGAGAAATCCCGGAAGTTTTGAGAGCAGTTCTCCTCCCACAACAAGCGACTCCTTATTGGCCAGTGCTACTTTTTTGTTCAGCCGAATAGCGTGATAGGTGCTCATAAAACCTGCAAACCCAACCAGGCTGTTTAGAAGCAGGTCGTATGTAGACTCAATGGCGGCATGGATCAGGGCTTCTTGCCCAAAATGAAGCTGTGAAGGCTTGTACGTAAGCAACGATTGAAACTGTTTTGAAACAGATTCATCACAAAGAACAATCATATCCGGTTGAAAACGATTGGCCTGTTCCGCGAGAAGCCGGTAATTGCTGTTTGCGGTAAGAAGCGACACAGTGAAGAGCTCAGGTTTATCAGAAATGATATCAAGTGCCTGAGTGCCTATTGAGCCGGTTGAACCTAGTATCGCAATGTTTTGATGTTTCACTGAATCAGTAATTTTTGAATCTTTATATGCCTATAAGATAGAAAAATGATTACGAGAAATAAGGAGCCGTAATATCCCGTGCTACCCGGTACATGATGCTGTGAGCTTCAACGGTTTTTCGAAGTGTGGGTGCATAGCCTCCCGACAGCAGAAGTACGACGGGAATATCTTTTTGGACAACAGTCTCAATGACCAGTCGTTCACGTTCTTCCAGCCCTTTCAGGGATAGAGACAGCCTGCCAAAATGATCCGTTTCAAGAGGGTCAATGCCACCCAGATAAAACACAAGATCGGGTTTAAATGAATTAAAAATTTGATCGAGTGAATCACCCAAATGCCGGATATAGGCTTTGTCGCCGGTTTTGTCGGGAAGTGCCACATCGAGCGTAGACGGCGGTTTTACAAAAGGGTAGTTTTTTTCGCCGTGGATGGAAAATGTAAACACGTCCGCTTCTTCACGGAATATTTCTGCCGTACCGTTACCCTGATGCACATCACAATCGATAACCAGGACCCTTCGCACCCACTTTGATTGCCTCAGAACCCTGATCGCAATCGCCACATCATTAAAAACACAAAAACCTTCTCCATGTCCGGGCATTGCGTGGTGGGTTCCTCCCGCAAGATTGCCGGCAGCCCCATCCTGAAGTGCCATCAAAGCCGCATTGACCGTTCCCTGCACCGCAAGCCTGGAACGCACTGCAAGTTTTTTACTCCATGGAAGCCCCATTCTTCTCTCCTCCTTTCTGTTCAGAGTGCCGTTCCAGACCTTGTTGCTGTACTCCGGAGAGTGAACGGTACAGAGCGCGGCCATGTCTGCCATACAGGGCTCAATGAACTGTGAAGGCTTGAAGCCCTCATTTTGTGTGAGGTGGTCATAAAGCCCGGAAAATTTTTTCATGGGGAAAATATGTCCTTCCGGGAGCGGCGCAACATAACCTTTGCAATAGCTGATTTTCAAATCTGAACGGAAATTTCAGGTTAACTTTATCATTGCCAACATTCTTCCTGCCCTATCCCGTTCTCTGCGGTAAGAGTAATAACGTTTGCTTTCAAGCGTGCACTCGTCACTCGCCTGGATTCTGGACAAATCAACTCCTCCATCGTTCAGCTGGCTGATCAGAAATCCTTTAAGATCTACATGAGGTTTCGGATAGGTTCCCTTTACCACAAACTTTTCGGGAAACTGTTCTGCGACTTCCTCTCCCACCTCAAAATTCCGGCAAGAAATGCAGGGACTTATGTAAACGTAAAAAGAATCAGGATCTCCGCCCTCTCGGGTCATGGTCTCCATCCCCGCCGGTATAATTCCGCCTGCGGCACCTTTCCAGCCGGCATGAAACGCACCTATGATCCGGTTTACCGGGTCTGCAATAAGAATAGCTGCGCAGTCAGCAACCCTGATTCCAAGAGCCAAATCCTCATTTTTTGTAATTATGCCGTCTGTTCCATCTACCGTACCGGGTTCATTTACGACCTTGCACGATGAGCCGTGTACCTGGCTGGCCAGTACCATATGTGACGGTTCCCAATCAATTTCATGAAACAAATGCTCAAAATTGCGGTCAACCTCTTCCTTTTCGGCTTGTGTATTGTAACC
Organism: Rhodohalobacter mucosus; assembly: GCF_003150675.1. Taxonomy (NCBI): domain Bacteria; kingdom Pseudomonadati; phylum Balneolota; class Balneolia; order Balneolales; family Balneolaceae; genus Rhodohalobacter; species Rhodohalobacter mucosus. The sequence goes on from NZ_QGGB01000003.1 coordinate 346,839, forward strand.
CAGGTTTAAACCAGACACGGTTCCGTGAGTATTGACTAGGGTTCGGTTCGCTTCGGTGAAAAATGCCTCAATACCCGGCAGATCTTTAAAAATATCGGGATGGTATACCGTAATCATGTGTTCCCTAATTGATTCGTCAGCAAATCATAAATGAGATTGTACGGCAGATTTTTACCTGTCCAAAGATGAAAGGCTTCATCACCCTGTGAAATAAACATCTCCAAGCCGTTTATGACCACCGCACCTTGTGATTTTGCAAGCGATAAAAATCGTGTTTCCAGTGGATTATATACCAGATCGTAGCAAATTTTGCCCGAAAGTATTTCGCTATTCATTCTGTCAACCGGAGATGATTCCGTATTCGGCGTCATTCCCAGCGGTGTGGTGTTGATTATCAGTGCAGCGTCTTCTGCGTATGCTTCAGCCTGATCATAGCCGCAGTAGAGAAGTTTAATCTCTCCATCTAGATCGGGGTTAATCCGGCTTGAAAGCCCAGGATTTCTGGATACAAAGACCACTTCGTAAACCCCGATGCGTCGCAGTGCGGTAAAAACCGCCTTGGAAGCCCCTCCTGTTCCAAACACCACTGCCCTGCTTCCGTGCAGGTTGTCTTCATGGGCGTAAAGGGGTTTTAGAAAACCGTCAACATCCGTATTAAAACCTCTGAGCATGCTGCCGGATTTGACAATTGTATTCACTGCACCCGTTTCTTCTGCCGTCTGATCTGTTTCATCCAGAAAACCGGAAAACAATTCTTTAAACGGAATTGTAATATTGCACCCGAGGAACTGTTCCCTGTTCATCCATGCAATAAATCCCGTTATATCTTGCTGCTTCAGTTCCAGGGCATGATATTTTGCTTCTATACCATGATAATCAAGCCCGAACTGGTGCATTAACGGCGACAGAGAGTGGCTCACAGGGTTCCCGACAACAAGGTAATGAGGGATATGTTTCAGATCCGATTGTCTGAGTTCACTAAAAGTATAGACCATATGATGGAACAGCAGGATAAAAAAAATGCGATCCGGGATTATCGGAACGCATTTTCTTTGGGTCAGTTTAAAACGGCAGATCAGGCGACTTCACTTGCCACTTTTTCAGAACTGGATTCTTCATCCTTAAAGGTGTCAGATTCTGCCAGATCTTTAAATGTTTGAAGATCTTTCTTCAGCTGTACCGGAAGTTCTTCAATAAATGCTGCCAGATCCTCTTCTGCTTCACCGAAAAAGGTTCTGTAGTCGAGGGTAAAATCAACTCTTGTTCGCTTGCCGCTATCCAGCGGAGTGAAGCGAATTGTACCGGTTTGATTCAGGTTCCCATTAATCGTAATCCAGGCAAAACGGGTGTTTCTGAGATTATCGATAATATTGGTTGTCCACTGAAACTCCTCGCCGCCGATTGTGGTTGTATAATCGAAAGTTTGTGAGTTTACCTTTTCAACGTCATCAATACGTTCGAGAAATTTTGTGAAATGAACCGGATTACAAAGTAGTTCGTATACTTTGGCAAGAGGTAAGTCTACTTCAATTCTTTCGTGCGCCATAGGTGTGATAAACTTCGAAAATGAAAAGTTTTGATTCGGATTTGGATGATTGTGGGATTATGGGTAGAGCTAATCCACAATGCACTAAAATTACGCATATTTTGATTAAGCTTCAATCAATTTGAGAATTAACATTTTTAAAGAAACAATTTATACACCGTTAATTCAGTTTCTAACGGTTTGTGCATTTTTATTTTTTTTCCCGCTGTTCCCTGCGAGTCATTCATTTGCCCAGAATAGTCTGACGGGACTGTATCAAAATTACAATGCCTTGCAAACCACACCGGAATATGAAATTATTGCCGCACGGAATCGCTTCAGGCTCCAGTTAAACAGATCCATATCCGGTGGCTCGTTTCAGTCAGAAACAGATATTATCCACCGGTACGCTCAGCGTGCGGAAGCTGAGGTATTGATACGGGAGCTCTATTTTGAGCTCTACTTTGACAAATCAGACCTGAGAATCGGGAAACAGGTCATTAACTGGGGAAGGTCGAATGGTGCTTTTGTAACCGGAATACTCTCTCCCCTGGATCTGAGTGAATTTCTAACGCAGGATCCGTCAGATCTCATACTTGGAGTAACCTCACTGAACTATATACGATATTTTGGCTCCAACTCCCTGCAATTTGTTTTTGCCCCCGTATTTGAAAAAGACAGGTTTCCCTCGCCCGACTCCAGATGGTTTCCATTGCAAACAATCGATGCCCCCCTTCCGGTACGATACAGAACGTATGAATCAGAGAGACCGGCTACCGATATGCAGGCCGCACTGCGATATTCACTGAGAAGTCCCGACTCCGTTGACCTGGATCTGATGCTGTATTACTGGACGCATCCAATGCCTTCGTTCTCCTTAACTGTTGAGCTTTTTAACGATTTTCCGGAACCGCCCTCGGTTGATTTGTCAGAAACCTATCGCGTGTCGCCCATGGCAGGATACTCGCTGAACTGGCAGCTTGGCGATAACTTTTCATTGCTTTCTGAATCGCTCTTTGTAACCGATGCCCTTTTTACTTTTTTGCCGGTATCCGTAAACCGGCTTGAAGATGCTCTCGAGAGTACCACAGACGCACTGTTGGTTCTGCAGGAGTTTGAGTTAAGAAACGATGGATATCTTCTTACAAAGCCATGGCTGCAGTCGATGGCAGGCTTGCAGTCTGAAGTTGCCGGTACTACAATTAGTCTTCAGGGATATCTGGAAACAATTTTTAAATACGAAGACCGTATTCTTCCCCAGCAGTTCTTTCCCTATGCTACTCTTTTTATGAACAGATCTTTTCTGCGCGACAGGCTACAGGTGATAACAGGCGGACGCTATAACTTTTTCGGGAATGATTTCTGGGTTCAGCTCCAGGGTGTGTACGAGCTGGATGATGGATTGGAGCTCTCTGCCGGTGTGAACCTATTCGGAGGAAAAGAGATATCCCCATTCTACGGCCATTTTACATTTAACCAGTTCAGGGATAACAGTTTTCTGTTCTCAAAAATATCTCTCTATTTCTGATCATCATTGGAATGAGAACCGTCTCTGAAAGGTTCATCAGCCGTAAGCAAAAATTATTTATCAGTTTTGAAACAGTTCGGCGAATTTATACTGCGTAACCCCAGGATCGTACTGTATGGCATTGCCATATTGGCGCTGGCATCGATTTATCCTGCATCCAACATCCGAACAGATTTTAATCTGGAAGGATTTTATCCGGACGATGATGTCGTAATTGAGGATTACAGGCTTCTGGAGGAGGAATTTGGACGGGATGATAATACGATCATTATCGGCTTTCAATCCGATTCACTCTTTTCACATGCTGTTCTCTCCGATCTGAAAATGATTGGCGAAAGACTCGATTCACTTATGTATGTGAGTGAAACACTTTCTATCTGGAATGCAACGGATATTTCGAGTGACGGTATCAGTCTGGATTTTGAGCCCTACTTATCAGATTCGGCAGTTTCGGAAGGAGATCTGCAGCAAATTAAGGAGAGTATATCATCCGATCCGCTTTTAAAAGGTTTTATAGTCAATGAGTCGGGAACGGCAACATCGATCATTCTGAGAATAGACCAGGAACAGAATACCTATTCCAACAGAAATATCCTGATCAATTCAATTCAGGAGGTTCTGAACCCTTACCGGGACAGATACGAGTTTCATATTTCAGGTATTCCCTATTTCAGGAACCAGTACGTGAATATGCTCAATGGCGAGATTGTGATGTATATTGCAATCTCTTCCATTTTGATCATACTTCTGCTTTGGTATCTCTACAGAACGTTTTGGGGGGTTCTCTTTCCAATGATCATTGTATGGTCTACCCTTTTGATAACTGTGGCCCTGATACAGCTTACCGGTGGTTTTCTGGAGATCATGAGCAGCACAATTGCTCCCATCCTGCTTTGCGTAGGGGTAGCCGATGCAGTACATATGATATCAAAATATGACGATGCCAGAGAGTCGGGCAATACCAAAAGAGAATCCATTCTGGAAATGCTTAAAACCCTGGGCAGCGCTACATTTTTAACCAGTGTCACTACTGCAATCGGATTTGCAAGCCTGCTCAGCAGTACGGTTCAGCCCATGCAGCGCTTTGGTGCCTACACAGCTGCGGGCGTTCTTATAGCCTATCTGGTAACCATTTTCTTTTTGCCTGCCGTGCTCACAATGGGGCGTAAATCACGGGTTTTTGACGAAAAGTCGGGCTCTTTGTACCCGCTTCTAATACTGTGGCTTAATAAACTCACCGCGTTTAACCGCCTGCACTACGGAAAATTACTGGCCGGTGTACTCCTTCTTCTTCTGATTTTTGCTTCAGCTATCCGAAACATTGAGGTTAACGGGAAGGTGTTTGATGATGTGGGTGAAGATACCGAGCTGATGCAGGACAGCAGATTTTTTTCCGAAAACCTGTCACCGCAATTTCCTATGGAGCTTATAATAAACACCGGAGAAGCAAGCGGTGCTCTGACCTATGAAATGTATCGTAAAGCAGATTCACTGACTGAAAAACTGCTCAGCTATCCGGAAATACATAAGGTAACAGGGCTGAATACCCTTATTGGTGAAGTACATACTACCCTCAATCCGCAGAAAGGAGAATTAGGAACTATGCCCTCCCCCGACGACGCGATTGCACAGTATGCACTGTTGCTTGAAATCAACGGTGGAGATAACCTGTTTAATTTTGTCGATTTTGATTACCGTAAACTGAGATTGACCGCGCTTACTGAAGATGCCGGTTCAAAAAGGATCAATGAAATACGGAATGAGATATCCGCTTTTGCTTCAGATCTTTTTGATGAAGAGGAGCTCATTATCACGGGAACCACAATTCTGAGTGCAGATCTGACGGATAAAATTGTGTATTCACTCTCCTGGAGTATTCTTATCGCAATTCTTGTGATCACACTGATTATGGCGGGTCTATTCAAAAGTTTCAAGCTTGCCTTGATTGCTCTGATTCCGAACCTGATACCGTTGATCATGGTAGCCGGCGTTATGGGCTTTCTGGGAGTAGATATAAAACCATCAACTGCGGTCATATTTACCATTGCACTGGGCATAGCGGTAGATGACAGCATACACTATCTGGCGCGCTTCAGAATAGAATTTTCCAGGATCGGATCGGTTTTTCCCGCTCTTTCTGCAACCACCATACGAACCGGGCGGGCAATAGTGGTTACCAGCATGATATTGATTGCGGGTTTTGGGACACTTATCACAAGTGAATTCACATCCACTGCTATGATGGGCGTACTGGTAACGACAACCATTTTTTCCGCCCTGTTGGCTGATCTGTTTGTTCTGCCCGCTCTCTTTTACTGGTTAAAACCTGATTTAAAGAGAATACAGCCTAAAGGTTCTGCTCAACGTAAGCGCGTATAACGGAGTGGATCTCTTGCGGTGACTGAGAGGCATCAACGGTCTTTATTCGATCTTCCTGTTCAGCAAGCACGTCATACCCTTTGCATACCTTTTCAAAAAATGCCGTGCCGGCATTCTCCATTCTGTCTTTTTCACTGCCTCTGGTTCTTTCAGATGCCAGCTGTGGACTAATCTTAAGATAAAACGTTATGTCGGGTACCACTGCATGAGATGCTATATTGTTCAGAGTGTGTATTTGATCAATCTCAAGAGATCCCCTTCCGTAGCCCTGATACGCCGTGGTAGAGTCATAAAAACGGTCAAGTATCACAATTAACCCATCCCTCAGCAAAGGAATCACCTTTTCAGATAGCAACTCGGATCGCGCAGAAGAAAAGAGCAGCATCTCCGTGACGGGATTCATGTGCAGATCGTCGTGGAGCAGTAAACTTCTTACCTTTTCCGACAGTTCAGTCCCCCCTGGTTCTCTGAATACATGGCACGGATAATGATGTTCCTCCAGGTAGGATTTGAGCAGCTCAATTTGTGTGGATTTGCCACACCCGTCAATTCCTTCAAAAGTAATCAGCAAAATGACTCACGTGTTAGTTAAAATCGTCCATCAGGCTAATGGGCTCTTTTGGCATTACTATTGCGAGTGCAATATACACAAGAAAGAAACTCCCGTAGCCCAAAAACAGTGCCGCCAGGAAAATAACCCGTATCACCGTTGAACTGATACCAAGGTACTTGGCAAGTCCACCGCAAACACCGGATATGTAACTATCTGTTCTGGATTTGTACAGTTTTTGGCTGGTTTGTACAGAAACTTTGTCGAATGCTGAGGTGGCAGCGGCCGAGGCTGTTCTGCGGTAATTTCTCTTTTTCTTTTTCTTCTGCTCTTTTTCGGTGTAGAGAAATGCGTCCAGTTTATCGTAGGTTTCCTGTACCCTCATTTTCTCTTCACGCTCGATTTTTTTCTCTTTGTTTCCGGATGATTTAAACATCGTGAGAATACTAATTCCCAGCATTGCACCTGCGAGATAAGGAAGAAAACCCATGAGCGTATAAACGCCTGGAATGGCCTGCAAGCCAATAATGTCTGTAGCTATAGAGTGACCGATAAAAGAAAAAGCGGTGATGACGAAAGCCAGACCTGAAATGGTTGAAATATTCCAGATACTTTTTTTGGTCTTCTTTTCATTTTCCTCCAAAAACTCCTGCAAAGTTCCCTGCAGTTCCCTGTCGGATATGTTTACAGTGCTTTCCATCTGTTTGGTGCTCATGATATTTACTTTTCTGTATTACCTGATAAAAATGGATACGACATTTTTGGCAGACTGTTTCAGTCTGATATCAATTTTCGAAGTTCCGGAGAATATTTAACCTGAATTCAGAAGTAATCCAACCGGCACATATTTTCCCTAAAGTTACCGGGTGAGATTTTTAATCTTGTCTGATGCCAGTCTCATGCTATATAACACCGCTTTCCGTGATCAACAGATCCAGCGGCACGTCAAATCTGTTTACCGGTAACTGTTTGTCATGCATTTGAATGTCAAAAAGAAGTCCAATTTTTACAGCATCTGTTTGCTTGAGAAAACGATCATAAAAGCCTTTTCCGTAGCCCAGCCGATTTCTTTCATAATCTCCGCTAAGCATCGGAACAAGTACCAGGTCCAGCTCTTCAGGTGATGCGGTGCCCTTACCTTTCGGCTCCGGAACACCCCAATCGTTTCTCTTTAAATGGCCTGTACTGCTGATATGATGATGCGATAGCTGAGTATCACTTTCAATACGCGGAACCACAATATTTTTTCCCAGCTCCAGGGCATTCTCAATCAGTAAATACGTGTCAACCTCGTTTCTGTGATTCATTGAAACGTAGGTGTGTATGGTTTTGGAGTCCAAAAAGACGCCGGTGGAAAAAAGATGCCGGTGGATTTCTCTGCTCTTTGCTTCTGTACTATCAGCATCAAGCGACATTCTGAGCTCTGTGTATTTTTCCCTGAGCTTCTTTTTAATCTTTTTTACGGATTCATCGCTCATAATTCAATGACAAAGTGGAAATCGGGCTTCTCATCGGACAGCAGCTCAAGTAAATCATCCCAAACACTGATGCCGTATTTATTCATAAAATAGATAAAAAGGATCTCTCTTTCCTGGAGGTTGCCCATCGGAAAAAGTGCATTTTTTACCTTTGATATTCGATTCAGCTGCACGCTCTCCTGCTGTTTAACAGAGCGGTACATCTTGCCTTTTAATTTATCAAGCTCATTAAAAAAAGCAGCTGATGCCTTTCCGGCACTATTTTCCAGTGTGGGATCGACCTCTCCCACCCGCGGTTTCATTTTCTCGGTAAGTTCCTGAACGTCTTCTTTCCACTCGTTGATAATGGACTCTATATCCGGTTTGTCACTTTGGCTGACAAATTCTGACTCAAGATCCTCAATACGCTGATTGTACTCTGTCCAGGTAAAAGGAAGGTTTTCCATTGCACGATGAACGGCGTTTTCAATAAGTGTACAGCTGAACCGGGGTATGATTACAGGCATGGATTGACCAAAAACCCGGTATGTATCTTTCATCTGTGCAAAGTATGAGACCTCTCCCGGCCCTCCAACATAGGCTATGGAAGGAAGCAGATAATCCTGCAACAGAGGCCGTAAAAAAACATTGGGGGAAAACTGAGCAGGATTCTCTTCCAGCTTCCCGATGAGTTCAGAAGTTGAAACTGCGGGCATGTGCCCTGAATCATCCCTCCACATACCTTCTGAAAATTCAAGCTTATACCGGGTGCCATCCTCATCTATCCGGAACAGATTGCTTTCCTGAACCATGACCTGGCTATGATATCCTGAATCCTCAAGTTTATCGGATGTAGCCTTAAGTGAATGATAGATCTCCTGCCTTTTTTGAATAGCTGCCTGCAGTACAGGCCTGGTGTGATCCTTGATCCCCTCATGATTGCTGCCGGCAAGTATAAGACCGTGTTTGCCGAACATCTCCATCATCAACTTTCCAAAAGCATTTCCGGCTGTCTGTTTCTGTGAATACGAGGTATCGATCAGCTCCCATAAAGCGTTGCTGAAATCCGTATCGCCCAGAGTCCCTTTTATAACTTTTTTGAGTTTTTCAAACTCACTGTTGAGCAAAATATCAGCAGCCCGCTGATCACGGTTCTGTTCAGTTTCCCATTCCAGGTGAAGAGAGGTATCGCCGGAGGGGATCGTAACAGAGGCAATTTCGTCAAAATCGTGATCTTCATCCCCCATCCAGAAGACGGGCACGAACCGTTTGCCGGAGTCCCGATTTAAGTGAGAGCAGTAGATGATTGCGGTCAGTGTTTTATAAACGGTAAATAGCGTGCCGCCCATAAGAACAGGTTGCTGACCGGTTACAACTGCATAGGTGTTTTCGTCTTCCAGGGAATCAATGTTGGATAGTACTGCCCTGGGAGGATCAAACGGGGAGTTATAGTCATGTAAAAGCTGAACAGTATGAGACCTGGAACCCCGAAAGGTATAGTGGTTTAGAGCTGCTTGAGCAAGGTTCTCCTGCAGCGGGTCGTGCTCAAAAAAATCGAGTATTTTTTTGTCCCTGTTGAGATAGTCAGAAAATAGAGTGGAAAAGTTGAGTAGTTCAGGAGGGGTTTTTTTAAAATTCATCTACCCCTTCATTTTTTGGATTTGGTCGCGAAGCTTGGCAGCTTTTTCATAGTTTTCGGTTTCAACAGCTGTTTTCAACTCTTTTTCGAGCGCCTCCAGTTTCGACATCTCTTTCTTGCCTTCGTCTCCTTTCACCTTGCTTTCGGTTTTTTCCAGGGTTTCTTCGGTTTCAATGCCCGCTTCATCCAGCACGGTGCTGTTCACAAATATCGGAGCACCGAATCGGATTGCCAGAGCAATGGCATCACTGGGCCGTGCATCCAGTTCAAACGATTCACTGTCTCTGGAACAGTGAATTTGTGCAAAGAACGTACCTTCGTTTAAATCGTTAATTATGACCTGTTCTACATTCGAATTAAAACTGAGCACCATGTTTTTCAATAAATCGTGCGTCATCGGCCTTGGCGGTTTAATGCTTTCAAGCTCCAGTGCAATAGCCTGAGCTTCAAAAGTACCAATGATGATCGGCAGCCTGCGATTCCCTTCCATTTCTGAAAGAATCAGGGCATAAGCTCCTCCACTGCTGGGACTGGTCGACAAACCCAGTATATCCATTCGTATATTCTGCAATGATATCTCCGTAAATTTACATTTCGGCTGTAGCTAAAGTTAACCATTTTCTGCATTCACTTAAACAGTTTCATTGTCTGATTTGAGAAAAGGACGTGATTGCGGCTGAAATCGTGCACAAAAGCCTATTCCAGAACGGATCACTTAAGTGAGATCGAATCCGCAAGGGAAGTTGGAATTTACCAGAAATAATGTTTTTATAGCGTATATCAGAAACGTAATTAAATCAGGCTGCTGCCAGTTCAATTGAAAGCAAGTATTAAAGAAACCAGAAACCCGAAAACAGGAAAACCTGTAACGGTTATTACAGGTATTACTCATAATCCGCAGGTTATTGAAAAGCTTACCAGGAAGCTGAAAGGCGCTTGTGGTGCGGGAGGCCATATTGAAGGTAAAACCATCATAATTCAGGGTTCACACACTGACAAAATCAGCGACATGCTTGCAAAAGATGGGTATTCCGTATCTTCCTGATTAATTTACTCTGTTTTTAAGATTAAGAATACCGATATTCAGTTCGATAAGCTTATTTGATTTCCGTTCAACACCTTAAATCATACTAAACGTCACAGTGGCTGATCAACCCAAAAAAATTCTTCTTGTTGAAGATGATGGAGTTCAACAGGTTATAATGGAGAGATTCATCAATAAGCTTGGCCATACGGTTTTGGCAACCGTTTCTGAAGGGAAGGCCGCCGTTCAATCTGCCCTTAAGCTGAAAGGAGTTGACTTAATAATCATGGATATCCGTCTCAGCGATGATGTGGACGGTATTGAGGCAATGAAGCAAATTCGCCAGAAGTCGGATGTGAAGGTAATTTATGTTACCGGAAACACGGAAGCGGCTACAAAAGAAAGAGCGTCAGAGACAAAATTTGAAGACTATATCGAGAAACCGGTTACGCCGGAAAAGCTTAAAGGTGCTATTCAGAAAGCTTTCAGTTAGCACGCATACCTGCATCGTTTTCTTCAGAAACGGTCCTGCTTTTACTGTGCGTAATCCGAACAGGTGGTATGTGTTATTATGATCAGGCCCTTTCTCATCGTACTGAATTTTCTACTCATCTTATCTTTTTCAGAAGCGCCTGAATCGTATGCTCTGTCTCAGGCACAAAGCAAAAGTTCTGTTACAAATAAACCGGACTCGCTTCGGGTGGGACTTGTACTGAGCGGAGGCGGCGCCAAGGGTGTTGCACACATTGGTGTGCTGAAAGCGATTGAAGAATCCGGTTTGCGCATCGACTACATTACGGGCACCAGCATGGGAAGCCTGGTTGGCGGATTGTATGCCATTGGCTATAACAGCGACCAGCTTATTGAACTTGCCAAAGAGAATAATTTTGTAGAGTTGTTTACAGAGAATCCGGAACGCAGGTATATCTCAAATTACGAGAAAGGATTCGATGAGAGGACCATTGTTTCTTTTCCGATCAGTGAGAAAGGTATTGACCTGCCGGCAGGAATTATTACGGGCCAGAATATCTATACGTATTTGTCAAATCTTGCCTGGATGGCTCACTCTACGGATGACTTCGACGAGTTTCCTATCCCCTACGCTGCAATTGCCACGGACATAGAAACCGGTGAGGCGGTAGTTTTTCGTTCGGGGTACCTTCCTGATGCAATCCGTGCCAGCATTTCAATACCCTCTGCCATGGTGCCGCACGAAATAAACGGGAAACTGTACGTTGATGGCGGCCTTGCAAGAAATATTCCTGTTGAAGACGCTATCCGTATGGGGGCTAATTATATAATCGCAGTTGATGTGTCCACTCCCCTGGTACCGCAGGACAGTCTTCAAACTCTTACAGAGATCATGAATCAGGCTGTAATGTACCGGATCAATGAAAGGGGGAAACAACAGAAAAAAATGGCAGATCTGGTAATCGAGGTCAGTGAATTGAATAAATATGATATTACAGACTTTGATTTGATGGAAAGATTCCTGGACATCGGGCTGGAGGCAGGCCGAAGATTTATGCCAGAATTCAGGGAATTAGCCAATCGACAGCAGGGTGTTGCACCTGAAAGGCCGGGTATGGAACCGCCTGTTCCCTTGCCGATCAGCAACATTATCATTGAAGGGAATTCGCTTTTTGATGACGAATTCATACTTCGAAAACTTGAGTTTGAACCCGGAAACCGATTAACTCCGGATGATATTGAAGCCCGTATCTCAAAGCTCTACAGTTCCAGCTACATAGATCAGGTAACATACAGAATCAAGCCTGATACACTGTATCAGTATAACCTTCAGGTTAAGATCCATGAGAGTAAACGCAATAACTTCAATGTGGGCTTGCGCTATGAATCAAACACACAGGCCTCCATTTTACTGGAGTCAAGTTTTCAGGACCTGCTTCATCCTGGTTCTATTAACAGATTAGAAACAAGATTGGGCGACAGAATCAGTATTGGTACGGACTATATCTATTATGGTGCTCTCGGCTCCAGATTGGCAGCATTAACATCGGTTTGGTTTAATTCCGAGCTGGTAGAGTGGTACAGTGATTTCGACCGTGTGTCCAGTTTTAAGAGCAGAACACTGAAAGCCGAGATATCGGCCGGAAATTATTTCAGTACCCAGAATCTGTTTACTGTAGGCATCAGAAAAGAGTTTGATTATCAGGATAATGAAATCAATCCTGCTGACATTGAACCGGTTTCGAAAGGACATCATGGAATTTTTGCCAAATACAGATATGACAGCCATAACCGGAAAGCATATCCGTCTAATGGTCAGAAGCTGGTAGCTGAAGGATATCACAGCAATACGGCATTTATGAGCCCCCTTCTTTTTACCTCTGTAGCAGGTTTATGGGAAGGATTTATCCCTCTATCGGAGAATCTCTCTTTCAGGCACGCTCTATACGGAGGATATACCTACGGCGATGATCTCCCCTGGAATTACTGGCATACGGTTAACAGATATTCAGATACCTTCGGTTATGTCCGTATTGGCGGATTTGACACGTTTCAGGTTGCCAGCAGAAATCTGCAGCTTGCATCATTTGGACTGCAGGCAGAACCCGTTTATCATCGATTTGTTGGCGTGGATGTGTACACGGGGCGATTTTCAGACCAATGGGAACTATCACTTAACCGGTCTGATTTTGAATATGGCATATCACTTTCTGTGGGTGCATTAACTATTCTGGGCCCAATAAAAGCCATACTATCAACCAGTACCATTGATTCATTCCAGGCAGAAATTCAAATCGGATACCAGTTTTGAGTACTTTACACAGCGTAGAAAAAGAGCTTCACCATCTGCTGAAAGAAGCAGAATCGAATCCACTTGATCCAAATCTTCTGAATGAAATAGGAGTTGGATACCTGATTATTGGCCGCAGTGAAGAAGCGATAACCTATTTGTCAAAAGCTGTGGAGCAGAGTGATGAGATACGCTTTCAGTATAACCTGGCAAATGCCTATTCTGAAAATGATAATCCACAAATGGCAGCCGATTTATATCTTCGGGTTCTCGAAAGGGAACCGGATCATATCCCTTCCCTGAATAATCTGGCCGACTGTTTTGAGCAGACCGGAAATTTAAAAAGAGCTGCAGAACTTTTTGAGTATCTCACGAAGATCAATGATTCGGATTCTCTGTCGCACCTGAATCTTGGCAACTTTCTTATGAGGCAGAACCGGCATATCGAAGCGGTAAAATGTTTTCAGACCGCGATTGACAGGGACGATCAATGTACGGATGCCTACTATTTGATTAGCTGGGTTCTGATGAAGGCCGGTGTGGAAGATAAAGCACTTGAGTATGCTGAAAGCGGGTTACAAACGGATCCCCATCATGAAGAACTGAACAGAATGATCAGCAAACTCAGAAACGATTAGCTGAAAGTCGCTTACTGCAGCTTTTTGCTGCATTGAGCCGTGAATTCTCTTTTTCCAGCTCCATAGCAAAAGCGGCCGCCATTTTTCTGTCGAATAGATCTGAAACCCCCTTTTGAGGAAGCTTCCGCAGAATCCGGGGCATCACATCACTGGCATCCACAGCACGCCGTAAATCGTTATCAGAACATAATAATTCCTTGAATGAGAGCTCTTCTGCCCCATTCAGGCACTGGTCGGAATAATCAAGGATAAAGCCGGAAATGACTTCATCCTCACGCAATGATATATTCATGGAGTATGAATTTCTGTTGGTATTCAGAAATTCATACTCCGCTATGATTAAAATGTTTCCGAGTTTACATAGTCGCCGATCAGGTCCTGAAGCTGCTGGCGTCCCCGATTGATTCTGGACTTGACGGTTCCCATGGCTGTTCCCGTAATTTCTGCGATCTCCTCGTAGGTAAGCTGCTGAATATCACGAAGAACGATTGCTTCCCTGAAATCATCATTCAGCTCCATGAGTGCTTTTTGAAGCTCATCCATACTGAATTTAAGATGCAGCTGGTCATCCTGAAGCATTTTTGAGTCGGTAATTTCAAACTCTCTGTCGTCGGGATCGCGCTCATCAGCATGGATTGAAATGAGGCTCATTCGCTGCTTCTTTTTATACATACTTTTTGCCAGGTTCAGCGCGATGGTGTACATCCATGTCGACAGTTTGGCAATTCTTTCGTATGAGTGCCGGCTGCGATAAACCCTCAGAAAAGTTTCCTGCACGAGGTCTTCACAATCTTCATGGTTGTGAGTATACCGGTACAAAAAGTTGTGAAGCCTGTCTTTATAGCGGTGCACGATGATGTCGAATGCCTGAACGACTCCTGCCTGAAGCTGTTCCATTACATCTTCGTCTGACATTTGATGCAGTTTAACAGTAGCTGAAGCTTTCATGATGATACCCCGTAATTCTAAGGTTGCTGTTATCGCAACACCGACGGGTACTCTCAGCCGATGATGCGCTTGATCAGCAGGAGAAATATCGAGGAGGTATCTAATGTGCTGTAGCCTTTCGCCGCACTGTCTGCATCCAGAAGTGCTTCGAAGATACCGGGCATCTCTGCCAGGCTGAACCGGGAAGCTTCACTCCATTGTGCATTAAAGAAGTAGTTACTCTTCATGCCAAGTTGACTCTGGACTTCATTTTTGGTCAGTCCCTTCTCGGTAAGCCGGCGAATTTGCCAGATGTTGCCAAACACATTGTAAAAGAACCCCACGGTTTTGATTACTTCTCCCGCGCTGTAGTTATTTTTAAGCAACATCTGTTCCGCAATGCCAAGGGCCTGGTCCAGATTTCGGTTGAGAACTGCATTTTTCAGCTCTATGACGCTGTAATCGCGATATGAGCCGGAAGTTTTTTTTATATCGTCTGTTGTGATACGATCTGAAGTGTCTACAAAAGTGCACACTTTATCTATTTCAGTGGACAGAAGGGTCAGGTCCTGCCCTGCCATTTCACTAAGAATACGTGCCGCATCAGGCTCCATCTCTTTACTGTGGGTGTGACGGGTCCAGTCGATTACCCATTCGGGAAGTTTGTAAACAGGGAGCACATCAAACTCATATACACCGGTTGACCCGCTCTCTTTAAGTGCCTTACCCAGAGCTGTTCGCTTATCAGGATATTTTGAATCGATCAGACACAATATGGTTGACGGATTCGGCTGTTCTGCATATGGTGCAAAATCATTGAGGTTACCATCGTCAGTATTCTCGCCAAGTTTTAAAAAATCCCTGACGATAATTACTCTCTTTTCCGCCATCATGGGAAAACTTCGGGCTATTCCAAGTACCTGAGCAGGAGAAACGTCGCTCCCGTATAACAGATCAAAATTAAAATCTTTTTGTTCATCAGGGATAAGTTTTTCAAACTCCTCCTGCAAAAGGTCAATAAAAAAGGTCTCCTCTCCGTGCAGATAGTAGACAGGCTTTAAACCCTCCCTTTGCCTCAGTTCCCTGAAAAGCTGCTTGAATGTATCTATACTAGTAGGTTTTGCCAATGAACCGCTGATTTTTATTGGTTTTTATCCATTGAATCGTCAATTCCAAGGGCATATAAAATACCACCTGTCAGATGATTCAAAAAGAGGGAGTCACTGAATGATTCTTCGGTATGACCAAGGCCTGTATAGAATGATCGTCCCCCATCATACTCCCTATACCATGCTATCGGATGATTTCCAGGGTGATCACTTCCTTCATAACTATCCGTATCCAGCTTCAGAAGAATGTTAAGCCCTTCTTTGAATGATCTGTAATTGTACCATTCATCGTCTCTCTCCCACCGCTCAGGCAAACCTTGCAGGGCCGGATGATTTTCATTGCTCACCATTATGGCTGCCTGCCTTACGTTTGGATTGTTTGGATGGTTATCAAAATATGCCCCAACAAGTCCTTCGTACCAGGGCCAGTCATATTCGGTATCTGCAGCTGAGTGAACACCAACAAATCCCCTTCCCGATTGAATAAACCGCTTCAGATTTGATCGCTCTTGCTCATTAAACAGCGTACCTGTTGTATTTAAGAATAGGATTCCATCATGGTTAAACAGGCTGTCAGATCCCATATATTCAGAATTTTCCGTAAACGTGAGTGACAGGTTAAGTTCGCGTCCCAGCTTTTGTAATGCTTCCACACCTGCTTCGATGGACTCGTGACGAAAACCCGTTGTTTTTGAGAAAACCAATAGTGAATGTGTGCCGGATGCAGACTTATCGACTGTTGGCTGATTCTTTTCTTTCATACCGCCACAGCCGGTTGCTGCTGCAAACAACAGAGGGGCTACGATCCATGGTGCCGCTGATTTCAGCTGGTTGCTGTTCAATAACATATCATTTGTCATTGGTTTAGTTCTTTTTTAAAGGTACAGAAAACGAACAGATCTAACCGAATGAAGATGCCTGACTTCTACCGCAATGTTTTAAGCAGCCACTCAATGGTATCAACACCATCCGCTTTCCACCATACCGGTGGTTTTTGTGCAAGTGACAGTGGTTCAATTGCTTTCCCGCCTATCATTCTACCCATTTCAGAATTACTGTAAACTGACTGCAGTGAACCGGCTGACTGTTGTACCAGGTTTTCAATCTCCTTTCTTCCTCCTTTTATCCATTGGAGGATGAATTTTTCATCCGGAAAACTCAGGTTCTCCTCTATCAGAAAGTCATTTAACCATGCCTGTTCAATCCCCACCGCTTTATTGTAGGCAAAGCGGTAGCTCAATGATGGATTTGGCTTCTGATGCTGTGGATTCTTTAACCAAAAATTCTCCACATAATCAGTAAACTCACACTTTTCCTCATTCAACCCAAAAGGAGCCACTACCACTGCTACAGACCTGCAGCCATTCCCGCCATACCTGAAAACGGATTCTGTAAGCTCTTCCATGGTTTCTTTACTATTGTCTGTAATCCAGGCAATAGAATAGTATGCCGTACGGATCAGTTCGGGGGTTTCTTGCGAAGCTATACCCAGTTCTTTAAGTAATTTTCTGACAGGAGTTACAGACGATGCAGAACCTGAGAATAGTACTGCATCAGCATCCATTGACCGGAATTGACTCAAACTGGTTGACCAGTGATTCTTGCTCACCAAACCAAAGTCAGCAAGTATTTTAAGTAAAGAGACCATGAGATACGGATCTTTCCGTGACAGTTTGCCTCTGTAAGATGCTCCGCTAAGCAGCACAGCCAGCAGATCATGAAATCCCACAAGCGGTATATTACCCGCATGAAGGCAGCATACAACGTTATCTTTTTCAGCGGGTGATACAAGGCCTGCTTTGTCACACCACTTTTTCAGGCTGATGGAGTCTACAGACTGTTTAAGATGTCGTATACGATGCTTAATATCTTCAAGACCGAAGAGCCCTTCATCAACTGAACGTTCAATTGCTTTTCTGAGATGCTTGTTGTCTGGCTGCAGCCAGTTGTGTATGGCATCAGACAACTTTTCAATATGACTATCAATGGTTTGCATGGATCAGTCAACGTCTATCAGGAAATTGCAGCCCCTTAAATTGCTTGAGCTCCACCGGCCAAGAATCCGAAATTTGCCATCCTCATTCATCACACCGCGGTCTTCAGTCAGAATAAATGGACAGGAGTGTACATTTGCCAGGTCTATGACACCGATTTTTCCCTCAGTTCCGGCAGGGCAATTCTTTAATGGATTTTCAGGATCCCTGATCATCACCTTCACCCAGTGCGGCGAACCAAACCACTCTGATCCGAGCGCATAGCATTGGCTCTGCATTTCACACATACCGTACTCTGAATGAACATGTGATAACGGAATTTCAAATCCGCGGGACAGGCTTTTTCTGAGCTCATTTTTACTGATTTCACGGCGGTGTGTTTTCATGCCTCCGGTCTCTATAATATGGGATGAATCGGGCAATGGATCAGATCCGAGTTCAATCAGGTCAAGCAGACCAAAAGCTGCACCAAACAGGAGTACTTTTTTACCGGCTTTGGTGATTACTCCGACGGTTTCGGAACTTAAAGGTTTATTCAGAGGTAAAAATTTACTCAATCCGTCCGGATCATTCATCACCAGATCATTCAGCATCCAGATCAGTGAGGAATCGGGATTCTGGCTGTATCCCGGAGCATATACAAGTATCGAATATTTTTGCTCCGGGAAATGCCGGTAAAACTCAGTCCTGAAGGATGTTCTATAAATCTCCGGGTCTGCAATGACGTGACTGCTCCTGCCCTCACCCCCTGTCGAACTGCTTTTAAACAGAAGCTTTTCACTGCAACCTGTACAAATCACCCGGGTATCTTTAAAAGCGCGAATTGGCAACAAGGGTATTTCTTCGGGCATGGGAATCCGGTCCATCCCCATACCCAGGGCATCGATGAACGAACGGTAAACGGGATTTTTGGAGAGCTGATATGAATACGCTTCCTCAACCCTATTTTTAAATGGTATGTTCTGATCAAAAAGATCTGCCATCAGCCACATCATTTGCAGATCTGAAAAGTTGCTTTCAGGTCCGGTTCAAATTCATCAGCTGCTTCATGAGCCAATCCTTTGTAATCCTTTTGCGCCGATATCCCTTCTGAAATAACATCCGTCAAAATGAATGGTATCAACATTTTTATAGGTATGCTCAATTGCTTCTTTCAGTGTCTTGCCACTCCCCACTACATTTAGCACCCGGCCGCCCGAAGTTACGAGGTTCTCTCCATTCAGGGCAGTTCCGGCCTGAAAAATAAGTGCGTTATCATCAACGGACTCTAATCCTCGTATCGATTTACCCTTTTCATAGCTTCCGGGGTAGCCATCACTTGCAAGAACCACACAGCAGCGATAGTTATTGTCGATTGTAATTTTCATTTCGTCCAGCCTCTGCTCCGTGGTAGCTACAAGCAGCTCAAGAAAGTCATTTTCAAGGCTGGGGAGTATAACCTGACATTCAGGGTCGCCAAATCGGCAATTGTACTCAACCACCTTTGGCCCCTGAGCGGTGATCATCAACCCGACATAGAGTATGCCGTGATACGCTGCTTCTTCAAGCTGCATACCCGTGATGGTGGGTTCAACGATTTCAGATTTTACCTGCTCCAGAAGTTCCTCTGTCATAATCGGTGCAGGTGAATACGCGCCCATTCCGCCCGTGTTCAGCCCGGTGTCGCCCTCACCTATACGTTTATGATCCTGGGCATTGTGGAGTATGTGAGAAGTGTGTCCGTCTGAAATTATAAACACGGATGCTTCTTCTCCCTCCATAAATTCTTCAATCACAAGCTTATCTGCCGCACCACCGAGAGCATTCCGGTTTTTCAGCTTGTCTAATCGATCCACAACCTCTTCTTCACTGTCGCAGATGAATACGCCTTTTCCTGCAGCCAGGCCATCTGCTTTCAGTACAATAGGATAGCTATCTTTAGATTGAACAAATGTAAGTGCATCGTCAAAATCCTGCGAAGAGAAAACGGCATAGTCAGCCGTCGGAATATGGTATTTAACCATAAATTCTTTTGCAAACTCTTTGCTTCCTTCAAGCCTGGCTGCGCGTTTATGGGGTCCGAATACTTTGATGTTCTCTTTTTCTAGGTAATCCGTTATACCATCTACCAGCGGAACTTCCGGACCAACTACAACAAGGTCGATGTTTTGTTCTTTACAAAACGAAGCAATTTCTTCGAAGTTGGCGGTATCCAGGTTTACATTGAGTCCCAGTTTATCCGTACCGGGATTACCGGGAGCTATAAACAGTTTACCAAGATTGGATGAACGGTTTAGTTTCCACGCAATGGCATGCTCTCTGCCGCCGCTTCCAATTAGAAGAACATTATAGGCAGTATCCATTATTTATTTATCAATTGATTCAGCAATAGATATGATCTCACTGAAACTCTCTTCCTTCAGGCTTGCACCCCCGATAAGCCCTCCATCCACATCGGGCTGAGAGAGCAGTTCTTCAGCATTGCCGGGTTTCATGCTTCCTCCATAAAGTATTCTCACACTTTCAGAAGCTTCCTGACCCCATTCATCAGCAATTAGATTCCTGATGAACGCATGCATCTCCTGAGCCTGTTCGGGTGTAGCTGTTTCTCCTGTCCCAATTGCCCAAACCGGTTCATAGGCGATGACCAATTGTGATGCATCGGAACTATCCAATAATTCCAACACGGCTTCAGTCTGGTTTTTCACCACATCACGATAAATGTCATTTTTTCGTTCGTCAAGCTTTTCTCCCACACATACAATTGGCTTAAGGCCTGAATCCGATATTTTCTTTGCCTTTTCGGCAACAAGTTCATCCGTTTCAAAGAAATATGCCCTGCGTTCGGAATGCCCTGCAATCACGTATTCACAGCTCAGCTCATGGATCATTTCAGTGCTGATTTCACCTGTGTACGCGCCATTATTTTCAGTATGGACATTCTGAGCGCCTGTTTTGAGGCCCGTATCCCTGAATCGTTTTACGACGAAGGGAATTGAAACGAAAGGAGGACAGATAAGTATTTCGCTGTTCGTGTCTTTGTCTTCCCAGCTCTCTGCAATCTGGTCAGCAAGTGCTTTTGCTTCCTTCGGGCCTGCATTCATCTTCCAGTTACCCGCGATTAAAAACTGTCTCATTATTCACTGTTTTGAGTTATAATTGACTGCAAACCTCGTACTACATCATCATATTCATTTCCCACATATCTTCTGACAAGCTCACCTTTGTCATTAACAAGAAACCGGGTAGGAACCTGATTGATATTGTAACGCTCAATCAGAGAATCAGCCTGAAAAGAATCGGGTTCTATCACACTCCATAACAGGCCGCGTTCCTCATAAAATGCATTCATTGCCACATCGGATGCTGCAAGGGGAACCGTGATAATTTTAAGTCCAAAGTTACTGTAAATCTGATGTATGGCAACGGTGCGGTCGTACTGCTGCTGATAAAGGTTGTTGTCGAGTCTTGTAATTTCCAGAAGATACGGAGAATCTTCAAGCATTGATGACGAGATCGAATCATCCGTTAGAGTTAAGAATGAAAATTCAGGAAATGGCGTGCCGGGTGTTAAAAATTCGAGATCATAGCTTTTGTTTTCAGCCCATTCCATTGCAATTTCATTATCAGAATAGTTATCCGTGAATTGTTGCAAAAACCGGTTTGCCTCGACGGTCATGGAGCTGTCGTAAAGCAGTTCAATTCGATCAATTTGTATTTCCATCAACCGATTTTCGGACTTTGCCAGGTTTTCAAGCCGGTCATAGAACTGAAGAACCCTCTCTATGCCTGCGGTTTCGGCATAGTATTCGGCCAGGGCTGCACGTGAAGCCCTTCTCAGGAACCCTTCCGTTTCAAGCAGTCTGTTTGCCCTCTCCACCATAAGTGAGTCGTTCCAGCCTCCTGCAACAGCAACTGAAGAGTTTCCTGCAACCATGGATGCATAGGTGCCGGGATAACGTTCGTGAACATCCCAGTAAATATCACTCCACTTATTGATTTCAAATTCTATACTGTCGGCAGGAATGGCCCCTGCATTTATAAACTGCGCTACTCGATTAAAGTTACGGTCTACCCTTTCCAGATCCCGAAAAATTTCATTCTCTTTTGATTTCAGATCGGATGTTGAACCAATATCCGGAAGCGTGGCTGTATAGGTAATGGTGTCGCCGTCGGCCAGAACCAGCCCCTGAAACCCAAATACATTATTGTTTCTCAGCACAACCATCCTGTAAACTTCCGGTTCATCGAATCGGGCGGTCCCTTCAAAAAAACCGCTTGAATCCGTGGTAGCGTGGAATAATGTGTCCGCCCCCTGCTGGAGAGAAGAAGGAGCTGTAATAAGCAGCTCAATTCCGCTGTTATCCCCGCTGTTGTCGAGTTCCTCGTCTACCGTAACTCTTCCCGATATAAATGCATTGTTTACCGATTCGTCACTTTGAAAAGAACAACCGGCCAGAAGAACCACTAAAGCTGCAACTGTCAGTACAGCTCCCGATTTTACATATGTATTGTTTAACATTTAAAGATAGATGGAATTAGATGCTGTAATTACTTTTCATCGAGCTTTCTTTGCAGGCTTTCACGCACTAGTTTTGGATTTGCCTTACCCCTGCTGCGTTTCATCACTTCACCGATAAAAAATCCGATTAATGCACGCTTACCGTCACGGTAACGGCTCACTTCATCCGGATTTGCTTCGATGACATCGTCAATAATAGGATCAAGAAAATCTGAATCTGAAACCTGTATGAGATTCATCTCTTCAGCCAGCTGCGAAGCTTCTTTGTTATCTTCAAGCATTCTGTTAAATATCTGCTGCATTGCCGAGGAATTTATTTTGTCCTCAAGTTTCAGGGAAATCAATCCTCCCAGCCTTTCTTCTTCAATCGGAAAATCTGCAATGCTGATACTCTTTTCATTCAACACCCTCAGCACTTCGGTTAATATGAGGTTGGCTACCGCTTTCGGATCATCAATGTAATGCAGCACGTTTTCAAAATAATCTGCCAGTGCCCTGGTCTCCGTTAATGTGTAGGCATCCTCACTGCTGAGTGATAATTCGTCAACAAACCGGTCGAACCGGACAGACGGTAATTCAGGCAGCTCTTCCCTGATATCATTCAACAGCTCGTCGGTTACTATAACGGGCGGCAGATCCGGTTCCGGAAAATATCTGTAGTCATGAGCTTCTTCTTTCGACCTCATTTGACGGGTTGTAAGCTTGTTGGGGTCCCATAATAGGGTTTGCTGTACAACTGAGCCGCCAGACTCCACAAGCTCGATTTGTCTTTCGATTTCAAAACCAATAGCTCTTTCCACATTTCGAAAAGAGTTCATGTTCTTCAGCTCCGTGCGTGTACCCAACTCTTTTTGGCCCCTGGGACGTATGGAGACGTTTGCATCACATCTCAGACTTCCCTCTTCCATGTTACCATCGCAGATGTCAAGGTACTGAACGATTTGTTTAATTTTTGACAGATACTGGTAAGCTTCCTGCGGGGTTCGTAAATCCGGTTCAGAAACAATCTCAATGAGAGGTGTTCCCGCCCTGTTCAGGTCAATAAGCGTATGGTACGGATCCTGGTCGTGTATAGATTTTCCCGCGTCCTCTTCCATATGAATACGCGTTATCCCGATTGTTTTTTCATAGTCCTCCATCACGATCTGAATTTCTCCACCATGACATATAGGTGTGTCATATTGAGAAATCTGATACCCCTTGGGCAGATCCGGATAGAAATAGTTTTTTCTGGCAAAAATGGATTTTCTTGAAACGGAACAATTCGTTGCCAGGCCCATTTTTATAATGAATCGCACGAGGTTTTCATTTAACACGGGTAGTGTTCCGGGATGACCGAGACAGAGTGGGGTTACCTGTGTATTGGGAGCACCGCCATATTCGGATGATACCGGGGCAAATGCCTTACTGTTTGTAAGAAGCTGTGCGTGAACCTCGAGACCTATTACCGCTTCATACTTTTCATTCGAAATCGTGGACATCGTCTGTATTTGATTACACTGTCGTAAAGAGGTGAAGATATGAAAACAAGCAGAGAATAATATATCAAAATTGGCCTCTCTCGATACGACATGGAATCATTTATCACGAATACATCTCTTTGTTTAAATATTCCGGTGTCCGCTTCAGAATGTGCATGGATTTTTGTTAATTGATGTAAACCTTAATACACAGATATGGAGGTTATTGTGGAAAAGCGAGCATTTCTCTTCTCAGTCGTCTTAATTTTTTCAAGCATCTTTTGCATTCAGCGGGCTTCTGCCCAGTCATTCCAGGGGCAGTATATGCACATTGATTACATTGACCAATTTTCTGATGACACCGAGGAGTTCCGGCAGAAAGTCAGTGAGGTTGTAAAACCTGTACAACAGGCCAGAAAAGATCAGGGAATTATAACCGACTGGTATTTATACAGGGTTGAATATCCCGGCACTCATCAATCTCAGTATAACTATGTATCGATTACCATTAGTGAACAGATCTCTGCATTCGAAGACATAACAGACGGAGTGGCCGCCGAGTTTGAAGACAGAAACAGCCAGCAGCTTGTGGAGGAATTTGAGGGTGTGTTCACTCCCAATCATTCAGAGCTTTGGAGAATCCGAAATAGTGTTATGCAGGACGAGAACTCCCGCCCCAGCCGATACATGGTGAAAAACTATATGAATGTGGGACAGGGTTATGAATTTGAATACCAGATGATGGAAGATGAAACGGCCCGGCCGCTTCATCAGCGACGAATGGAAAATGATGTTATGAAGGGCTGGGAACTGAATGCGATGATTCTGCCGGGCGGCCTGGAGTATGGGTACAATTTTTCAACCATCGACTATTATGATCATCTGGAACATGTGGAGTTCGGCTTTACGGAAGAGCTGATTCTCCAGACCCATCCCGATACGGATATAAATGAATTTTTTGAGAATATAAACCGATCCCGCGATCTGGTTCGGCGGGAAGTCTGGGAATTGGTGGATTCACTGGATTAAACCAGCCCGTTATACGAACTATAGCGTATTCAGCCTAAATTTTCGAGTCCATACAGCTGTTGGGTGATGCAATGAATACTACCCTGCCCCCAAACCAGGTCACTGCACTCAATCCCCACAATGTCTCTGCCGGGGAAAAAGCGCGACATCAGGTCGATTGCGGCCTGATCGTATCTCTCATCGTACAGAGGCACCAGAACAACGCCATTGGCGATATAAAAATTTGCATAGCTTGCAGGAACATATTCGGATCCGTCAACGGTACTCCCCTCGATGCGGGTCTTCGGCATGGGCAGAGTAAGTATCTGAAATGGATTGCCGTTTGGGTCGGTGCTTTTTCGCAGAATGTCCAGATTTTCATTTAAAGCCGCATAATTGACATCATTTTCGTCCTCACAGATCATTGTGAGGATTGTATTCTCATTCAGGAATCGTGACAGGTCATCTATATGGCCATCCGTATCATCCCCGGCCAGCCCTTTTTTCAGCCAGATGATTTTTTCCATACCCAAATAGCGCTTGAGCTTCTTCCCTATTTCAGCTTTTGTCAGCTGCGGATTTCTGTTGGGGTTCAGCAATACCGATTCGGTGGTAAGCAGTACACCCTTTCCGTTAGTATCGATTGCACCTCCTTCCAATACCATATCTGGTGAAAACATATAAATTGAAAAATGGTCTGCAAACCATTCAGGAATTTTATTATCACTGTCGAATGGCGGGTACTTCTGTCCCCAGGCATTATAAATCCAGTTGGTTATGGCATATTCGGGAACTGTGGTTAACGTGTCAGATCTGCGCTTAATAAAAACAGGTCCACAATCCCTTGCCCAGACATCGTTCAGGGGTACAATGTGGAAGTGTATCCGGTTCAGATCGATATCGGGGTCAAATTTTTTTAAAATTGATTCTGCCCTTTTTCGATCCTCCACCGTGTTTACAAGCAGGAGAACAGGTTCGTATCGGTGCAGAACCGATATAATTTCTGCGTAGACAATTTCAACGCGTTCGAGACGGTCGCCAGGCCATGTTTCCCTGTTTGCAGGCCAGTGGAGCTGGGTTGCAGAATGATTTTCCCATTCAGCTGGCATTCGATAAAGTTTCTCCATGTTCTCAGGACTGCCGGATCTGTTCATTTTAGTTGCCAAATATATGCTGCTATCACGGGTAAATACAATAAAGTTCCTTTTTGTTTTAAGGTATTCAGGGATATATTCAACGCACAGAATCAGCTAATTTATGGTAAGTTTGCAAATCTGATATGATCAATGAACCCGGTTTTACCCCTCACCACCTGGGGTGGATTGAAGTTGTATGCGGAGGAATGTTCAGCGGAAAAACCGAGGAGCTGATTCGCAGGGCAAAAAGGGCGCATATTGCAGGGCAAAGTGTTATCATCGTTAAACCTGCAACCGACAACCGTTATAGTGACACTGAAGTTGTTTCACATAATGAAACATCACTTCCAAGTATAACCGTAAATACGGCTGACCAGATCGTTCTGTTAACTTCCTCAGCCCGTGTGATCTGTATTGATGAAGCGCAATTTTTTGACAATCGCCTTGTGGACGTAGCCAACACTCTGGCAAATGATGGAAAAAGGGTAATTATCGCCGGACTGGATATGGATTTTGAAGGACGGCCATTTGAACCCATGCCGCAGCTGCTTGCCATTGCCGAATATGTAACCAAACTGCATGCCATTTGTGCAGAAAGCGGTCTTATAGCGAATTTTTCGCAGCGTGTTGTTGAGAACAGCAGTCAGGTTCTTGTGGGTGAAAAAGATGCTTATGAACCACGTGCACGTCACTGTTTCAGACCCCCGGTAGATGATAAAAAAGGTAAACCGATACCGGAATTCACAGTTGGAAAAAGAAATGAATCAACCGATAAATAAGAATACCTGATGGATATTTTACGAGGCATAATCGGAATGGCGGCAATTATTGGCATTGCCTTGCTGTTCAGCAAAAACCGTAAGGCGGTAAACTGGAAAATGGTTGCTACCGGTTTTGGCATTCAACTGGTACTGGCCGTCTTTATTTTGAAAGGGTCTGATATGGCTATGTTCTGGTCGCCTTTGGGCTGGCCTAAAATGTTTTTCAGCTGGGTGTCGAGCTTTTTCGTTGTTGTGCTCGATTTTACTACAGCGGGAGCCGAATTTATTTTTGGCGACCTGGCCAAAAGTCCGGGCATGGAGGGCAGCCTAGGTAACTTTTTTGCCTTTCAGGTTCTGCCTACCATTGTATTTTTTGCTTCTCTTACGGCCATATTTTATCACTATGGCATTCTGCAGAAAGTAGTGAGTGTGATGTCGAGGGCTATGCAGAAACTCATGGGGACATCAGGGGCTGAATCTCTGTCTGTTGTTGCAAATATTTTTGTGGGACAAACTGAGTCGCCTCTTGTTATCAAGCCATACATTGAAAAGATGACGCGGTCAGAAATACTAACCATTATGACAGGCGGAATGGCAACGATAGCCGGAGGAGTAATGGCAGCCTATGTTCAGATGCTGGGTAATTCATATTCTATTGCACAGGGAGTTTCGCTGGATGTGGGACGTCTCATGTTTGCAGAACAATTATTGGGCGCCAGCCTTATGGCTGCACCGGCTGCACTGGTGATCGCCAAAATTATCTTTCCCGAATCTGATGAGCCGGTAACCAAAGGCGAGGTAAAAATGAGTGTTGAGAAGACAGATGCCAACGGGATTGATGCAGCCGCAAGCGGTGCGGGTACAGGGCTTAAATTGGCGGCAAATGTAGGTGCTATGTTATTGGCTTTCATTGCACTACTTGCAATGGGCAATTATTTTCTGAATGAAATTGGAGAGTTTACAGGCATCAACTCTTTAATCCCCGGCGGAGAACTTACAATTGAAACGCTCCTGGGATGGATCATCGCCCCGGTCGCTTTCATTATTGGCATACCGTGGGAAGATGCGGTTAGCGTAGGATCGCTACTGGGCACAAAAGTGGTGCTGAATGAGTTTGTGGCCTATCTTCAGATGGCAGATTTTGTAAGCGAAGGCGTTCTGTCACCGAAATCCATAACCATGGCAACCTTTGCTTTGTGCGGCTTTGCCAACTTCTCTTCCATCGCAATACAAATTGGAGGCATCGGCGGATTGGCTCCCAGCCGAAAGTCGGAACTGGCACAATTTGGCCTTATGGCCGTATTGGCAGGAACACTTGCCAACATGATGACAGCAACCATTGCCGGCATGCTATTCTAATCATGCTGAAACAAATGCGGACTAACCCGGTCCTTTCTTGATAAAGGCTGCAAACCGTAACAGATACTGCACTATGCATCACATTCGATACACGCTTCTGTTCACCGTTCTCTTTCTATTGGCTCAGTGTACACCCACCTATCAGTCTGACAACTCCCCGGTTCTGGCTTCTGTCGGGAACCAATCGCTTACCATCAATGAAG
This sequence comes from Rhodohalobacter mucosus, assembly GCF_003150675.1. Classification (NCBI taxonomy): domain Bacteria; kingdom Pseudomonadati; phylum Balneolota; class Balneolia; order Balneolales; family Balneolaceae; genus Rhodohalobacter; species Rhodohalobacter mucosus. The sequence continues at coordinate 374,798 of NZ_QGGB01000003.1, forward strand.
CGCTGAGTCAGATACCGGGCTCAGTGATGAATGAAGACTCTGTACAGGCTGTACAGTCATTTATCGATCAGTGGATAGAGAAGCAGGTTGCGGTGAGGCAGGCGGAGCGCATGGGTTTGCAAAACAGCGCTTCTGTGCGTGAAAAAATGGAGCGGCTGCGCAGGCAAATTCTTGAAGAAGCTCTGCGCGAGCAGCTTCTGCTGCAGAATCTTGATGAAGTGGAGGTTACGCGTGATGAAGCGCAAAACTATTATCAGGCTCATAAAGACCAGTTTATTCTGAGTGAGCGTTATGTACGTTTCAGACATATAACAACACGAACACGCACCGACGCCGATAATGCAAACAGGGATTTGATGCGCGGCGATGAATGGGAAGATATTCTTGAGCGATACAGCGTAAATCCCGAACGACAATTGCGGGAATCGAACCAGTTCTGGCCGATTTCCATGGCCGCTGAAACCATTCCTATGCTCAACAGATATCTGAATGTTATCGGCCTTACCGAGCGCTCACCCATACACTACTTTGGGGGTGAATATCATCTTGTTCAGCTGATGGAAGAGAGGCCCGCTGGAGAAGCGCCCGACCTGGAATGGCTTATTCCACAAATTGAAGAGTGGCTCAGACTTGAGAAGGCCAGAAGAATTACCAATAGTTACATTCGAAATCTGTATCTTGAGGCCAATTCAAATAATGAAATCCGGGTAGCGAACGTTAATGAGATCGAATCTATGCTCCGTTCCGGAAATTAAAATTTAGTAAGGTCAGAATTTACAGATGATTAAACTCTTCAGAGTACCAGTATTCCTCACCATACTTCTCTCCTGTTTCACTCAACTTTTCGCACAAAATACCCAGGTAACCGACCAAATTGTGGCTGTGGTTAACGATCGTATTATTCTGAAGTCTGATGTGGATGCAGAAGTTCGCAACTACATGAATCAGCTGCAGATGAATAACCAGCCTGTGCAGTTTACTGAACAGCTATGGTATGATGCACTGCAAAGCATGGTCGACAATCATGTAATGCTGGAAAAAGCTGAGATCGACAGTGTTGTTGTCTCGGATGACATGGTTAACCGGCAGATGGACCAGCGACTGAATCAGATGATCCGACAGGCCGGAGGCGAACAACAGCTGGAACAGGTATTTGGCCAAAGTATCATACAGATTCGGGCCGATTTCCGGGAGCAGTTTCGCGAACAGATGATAGTTCAGCAGCTGCAGCAGCAGAAATACAGAACTATCAATATTACAAGACCCGAGGTGGAAGAGTTTTTTAATAGCATACCCCAGGATTCTATTCCTGTAATTCCGGAACAGGTTGCCGTTTCTCAAATTGTAATTAATCCTGAACCTCTGGCTGATGCAGAGCAGCAGGCTTTTGAGATGGCTTCCGCCATTCGGGATTCCATACTCAACCATGGAAAAGAATTTGAGGAAATGGCAAGGAAATACAGTGACGACGGATCTGCAGCTCGCGGCGGCCTTCTGCCAATGATGTCAATTAATGACCTTGTCGCAAATTATTCCGCAGCCGCTACTGCCCTTGAACCGGGAGAAGTTTCTGAAGTAGTACAAACTGAATTCGGTTTTCATGTCATTCGCCTCAACCGGCGTATGGGTGACAATATTGAAACCAACCACATTCTTATACGAATAGATGAAAGCCTTGTAGATGAGCAGGCAGCCATTGAAAAGCTCAATGCTTTGCGGGACAGCGTATTGAACCACGGGGCAAATTTCAACGAACTGGCTCGCCGGCATTCAGATGATGAAGAAACAAAAGCGTTTGGAGGAAGAGTACTTAATCCACAGACCGGAGACCGGCTTATTCCCATCAGTCAGCTTGAACCTTCCATCTACAGAATTGTACTGCTGATGGATGAAGAAGGTGAAATATCAGAGCCACGATCATTTACGACCCAAAACCGAACCTCTTCTACAGCGTTTCGGATCGTTCGCCTCGACAGGCTTATTCCTGAGCACAGGGCAAATCTTGAGGATGATTATGAAAGAATCCGTGATATTGCACTGAACCGGAAACAGATGTCTACGCTTCAACAATGGCTTGCTGATTTGCGTGATGAAGTTTATATCGAATTTAAGATACCGGTACCTGAGAATACGGTAACTGACAACACAAATCAGTCCGGCACCGAAACAGACGTACGATAATGCATTCTGATCTGCCCACCGCACCCGAAAAAGCAGCCGCTGAATTTAGCGAATCATTTCAATCTATTCGAGATGAAATATCTAAAGTTGTTGTGGGGCAATCCGATATCGTTGAACAACTTTTAATTTCTCTTTTCTCTGGCGGACACTGTGTTTTGGTGGGTGTTCCCGGTCTTGCAAAAACCCTGCTCATCCAGACCGTTGCCCAAACCATGAATTTGAGCTTCAGCAGGATTCAGTTTACTCCAGATCTTATGCCCGGTGATATTACGGGAACGGAAGTAATTGAAGACGATCAGGAAACCGGACGAAAGCATTTCAAATTCATCAAGGGGCCCATATTCGCCAATATTATTCTGGCCGATGAAATTAATCGAACCCCGCCAAAAACTCAGGCAGCACTTCTTGAGGGGATGCAAGAGTTTAACGTAACAGCATCAGGACAAAAATTTGAACTGGACCGTCCCTTTTTTGTTCTGGCAACGCAGAACCCTATTGAACAGGAAGGAACCTATCCCCTGCCTGAAGCTCAGCTCGACCGCTTCATGTTTCACCTTCAGCTCGACTACCCATCCGTTGAAGAGGAGAAACAGATTGTATCGCAAACTACATCCACGCGACACGTGGATATTAAGTCTATTTTAAATAAAGAGAAGATTCTTGAATTCCAGAATCTTGTAAGAGAGGTTCCGGTTCCAACCCATGTATTGGAAAAAACGGTTAAGCTTGTAACCATGACCCGTCCCGGCTGTGATCTGGCACCTGACTTTACGGACAAGTTTCTCAGTTGGGGTGCGGGTCCAAGAGCGTCTCAGTACCTTATTCTAGGATCCAAAACAAGGGCTTTGGCACAGGGACGGTATAATGTCGAGTTTGAGGATATTGAAAGCCTTGCTGTACCTGTATTAAGACATCGCATTGTTACCAACTATGCTGCGGAAGCCGAAGGTCTGGGTACGGTTGATATAATCCGGATGCTTCTCAACAACCTGTAATTCTTACAGTCGTCATGATCAGTGTACTTCCAGAGGGCTTTTCACCGGCACTCCCTGTTCTTATTATCATTTTGCTGGTGATTCTTTCCCTTTTTGTAAGCTGGTGGAGTTATAAAAGCCTGGAAGATCAGTCACGATATATCAAGCCATTGTTGATCACTCTGCGTACCCTCTCGCTATTGATTCTCTGCGCACTGCTTTTCAATCCCTATGTTACCCGGCAACAAATTGTTAGCACACCAAATGAAGTTGCTGTTTTTATCGATAACAGCTCCAGCATATTGGTTGAAAGGGGATCCTATGAGGGAGAATCTGATTTCAGGTCGGCTTACGATGCATTTTTGGCGAACAGGCCTGAAAATTTATCCTATCCGGTTTTTCAATTTGGCGATTATGTAAGAGAGGATAATGAACCTGATTTCAGTGATCCTTCAACCAATATTCAGCAGGTAACGGAGTACCTGCTTGAAAACGGAAACAGGTTTTCTGCTGCTGTATTATTTTCGGACGGAATTATTACCCGGGGCCGAAATCCGGTTTTTCAGGCACAAAGCGTGACGGTTCCACTCATCACGGTTCCATTGGGAGATACAACATTGGTAAGGGATATCTCCGTTGCTGAAATCGAGTATACCGACCCAATTTATACGAATACCATTCATCGGATTACTGTTGAAATACGGCACCGGGGTTATGAGAATGTGGAAACAGATATCGTTCTCTACGAAAATGGAGTACCTGCAGATAGAAAAACCATTCAATTTCCTTCATCCTCAGGAACAGAGTGGATTGATTTTGACCGAAGCTATGCAAATGATGGGTTTGTGAATCTTACCGTATCAGCTGAACCTGTTGATGGGGAATTTACCGAAGAGAATAATCGTGCATCTGCGGCATTCAGGGTACTGGACAACAAAACCCGAATATTGTCGATAGCATATGAAATAATGCCTGATGTAGCATCAGTTCGCAGGTTGATCGCTACCGACCGGCAATATGAGCTTCTTCAGTCAACGTATCTTGGAAACGGCCGTTATGCCGGAGAATCTCTTTCCGGTATTAATCCGGATGATATTGATCTGCTCGTTATTCACGGACTTCCGGTGCAGAGAGACAGCAACCTGAATCGATTGTTAAATTCTGACACCTCCGTTCTTTTTATGTCAACACCCGGAAGTTACAGTATGATCGGCAATTACCAGCAGCAGAGTCCCGCTCTGTTTGAATTCAGGGGCTCAGATACTGAACTCACCGTTTTACCTGCACAGGACACAACATCGGTTTCACATCCATTGATGGAGTTAACCCCTTTAACCTGGAACCGCCTCCCCTCACTGACTGTACAAGACGGGGAGTATCAGATGATTCCCGGAACTGAGGTACATCTATGGGGTCAATCTGCTCAGAAGGCGACCGAAATACCCCTTCTTGTATCAGCAGATTATGGAAATAAGCGGGTGGCGAACCTGAATGCATACGGGTGGAACCGGTATGATCTGTCCACTCAATCGGAAGTATCCCAGTTCTTTGAAGAGATAGTCACTAACATCATATCATGGGGCTCCTCAGCGAATGAGGATAGACTTCTTATTCTGGAACCGTTGCGTGATACGTTTACGGAGCTGGAACAGGTACAGTTCAGGGCTTCCCTCATAAATGAGCGGGGTGAACGGGAACCCAATGCATCAATCAGCCTTACACTAACAAGGCTTGATCAGAATACAGTACCCGTGTCATTCCAGATGCGTCATCTGGGAGATGGCAATTATGAACTTAACGCGGGAAGGTACCCATCAGGCATTTATTCTGCCAGGGGCAGAGCTGTAGCTGCGGGAAGAGAAATTGATGTCGATGAAACTCGTTTTACAATAGGTTCAGTAAACGAAGAAATGATAGATACCAGAAGAAACAGTGCCCTTCTTCAGCAGCTTGCAGCTGTAACAGGCGGTTATTATGAAGAAAATGCCGGAAGTGAAAAACTTTCAGAATTCCTCGAAGAGATTTCTGATCAGAACAATACTGATAACACAGTCACTGAAACGGACTATCTCTACAGGAATGGTATCTGGTTTTTTATAGCTATTCTCTTACTTACAGCTGAGTGGATGCTCCGACGGAAGATATCACTGCCGTAACCAATCTTTGAATCTCCAAAACAAAAAAGCCGATTGAGCTTTACTCAACCGGCTTCATCATTATTCTGATATTTCTATTTAATCAGCCTTTTTTGGTAACCAAAAGTACAATAAGGCCAATAATCACTGCAAGGCTAACCAGGAAGAGAATGAACATCAAATTTGAACTGGGTACTGCATTTTCACCCCATGTGTTCAATTTAACGTCTATGGCTGCCATATCTTCTGCTGATAGTATGTTTCCGTTTATCAGAAGTTCTCCCCACTGGCCTTTTACAGTATTGTTCCAGTAACTGCTGAAATTGCGATATATCTCATAGTTCTCTTCACTGCTCGATTCCATGCTGATGTTCATGGCTTCATCGACATAGCTGTTGAGTGACGAGTTAAATGATTCCGGACTTGTAAAGGGTGAAAGCTCAATGCCGTTTTGATTAAACTCGGTACTTAGTGCATTCCACAGTTTATTGTCAATACTGGCCTGCCATGCTGAGAGCATATCTGTAACTTCCTGACGTGCTTCCACCGGATTATCAGGAGAGAATGTACTTGCAAGTCTTTCACCAATTGTATCCCATACATTTAAAAAGTATCCATGCTGAGCCCGCATTCTGACAAAATCAGGAGCGCTAAGTTCTGAATCCTGATCAGCATTTTGAGTGTATTCACTGATGATGTTCTTTAAAACATCAACAGGGTTGCTGTCCATCTGTTCTGCAGCAGATGCCACGTCAGTTTGCGTAGCCGAGTCCATGGTTTCATAGCGCTGAAGCAAGTCCTGAAGAAAGTCTGACACGAATTCATCACGCTGTTCAATATTCTGCCTGTATTGGCGAATTAAAGCGGCCTGCTGACGCTCGTTTGCACTCGCACGATCAATTTGTTCCTTCAGATCGGCAACTTCCTCGTCCATGGTCGCAAGCTGATTTCTGAATTCGTCAACCTGCCCCATCAGTTCGCGGATTCTCTGATCCGACTCTTGAAGTGCACGCAGATTGTCCAGATTGACTGAGTATCTGCTCCTTAAGGAGCTTATGCGGTCATTCATTGTTTCTGGATAGAGAGCAGCATCTATGATGGAAGCGTACTCCGAATAGTTCGCTTCAAACTCATCAATATCAAGGGATAACTCAATCAATTCATCAGGTGTAGCTGCATTCTCAATACGTTCTGAAAGAGTATTATATTCAGATCTGAATTCCTGTTGAATCTGGTAATCGGATTGTTGTGCAGTAACCGTTGCAGTAGAAACAAACAAGAGAGCTGCAACTGCAGTAATAGTCGTCTTTAGTAGTAATTTCATAATTATATCTCTTATCTGAGTCCGTTTTGGTCAAGGTTATACGTGTTGCCGGTTGAGAGATCAACCAGTTCGATATGGGTATTTCTTTGATTAAATGCAGGTTGGTCCAATCCACTGTCAGAAACTGAAATACGTGTGCTCAGCTTCAGTTCAGATTCAGACGTCTCAAAAACATATACATTGCTAAAGCCAGGCGCTGTGACAAAGTAGTACCCTGCACTGTTTCTGATTAAACGTATTTGATCAACGGAAGAGATCTCTTCTTCAGAGAGAATATCAGTGATAGTAAATTTAATTGCATATCGCTGATCATGAACCTGATTATTTGAGTCGGGTGTGAGAACGCTTTCAATGGGCTGTGCGTAATCAACATTTTGTAGAACCAATGAAGGCCCACACGCAGCAGCGGCAAAAAAAAGAGCTACACACGATAGAAGTGTGGTAATAGTTGGCTTTGCCATAGGGTTTGTATGATGTATTTTTTTAATGAATGTTTAGTTTAATTGCAATAAAACAGGTTTTGTTCCCTAAACCTTTAGCAGGGAGTGAACAGGCAGATTCTGATCAAGAAACCTGCGTCCGCCCAGTGCAGATATTTCCATTACAAAGGAGTACCCGATAATGTTTCCACCCATTTTTCTGATCAGGTTGCTGGCGGCGGCAGAAGTACCTCCGGTTGCCATCAGATCATCATGGATCAACACGTTGTCACCTGATTGAATTGAATCGGTATGAACTTCAAGAGAATCTGTGCCATATTCAAGTTCATATTCGATGGAGTGTGTTGAAGCCGGTAATTTTCCCGGTTTACGTATAGGAACAAAACCCGCATGAAGATCCTGAGCCAGATTGGTTCCAAAGAGAAAGCCTCTTGATTCAAGGCCTGCAACAAAATCAATTTTAGCCCCTCTGAAAGGTTCTGCCAGTAACCTCGAGGTAAGTTCAAGAAGGTAACGATCTTGAAGCAACGGGGTGATATCTTTAAAAATGATTCCGGGTTTGGGGAAATTCGGAACACTCCGCACGTTTCCCAATAGTAAATCCCGTAATGATTTGTCTATATTTGAGTGTGCCATTGATGGCTTTCTGATTAACATCCCCGCGTCTTAAACAAGTAGCTAACATAACACTTTCTCCCCAAATGTTTAACCAAAACCCGTTCAATAGTACCAATATGGACAAAAAGTTTATGATCGAAGCATTTAAACTTGCTGAAAGGGCGTATATGGAGAAAGAGATACCTGTTGGAGCCGTTGTAGTGCATCAAAACCGCATAATCGGTAAAGGATACAATCAGGTGGAGCGACTGAAAGATCCCACAGCACATGCCGAAATGATTGCCATATCCGCTGCTTGTGCTGCACTAGAAAACAAGTATCTGGAAGGTTGTACTCTGTATGTTACCCTTGAGCCCTGCCCGATGTGTGCCGGGGCCATGGTCTGGGCAAAACTTGACCGGGTGGTTTTTGGAGCTATGGACGAAAAAGCGGGCGCATGTGGAACCCGGTTTAATATTGCATCGAGCGCACATTTAAATCATCGTCTTGAAGTTATCCAGGGAGTAATGGAAGCCGATTCTGGATATCTTTTGAAGCAATTCTTCGAAGAACGCAGATAAGTTTTTAACCTAATTTAGATGCAGGGTATTAAACAGTACCCCCGCTATCGAAGGGGAAGAGTGGGAATGACCGCTGAGCGTTGATATGAGCCGGGTAATTTCATTTTGGCGTTACGTTTGCTGCGGTTCATTCTAACCCGGCTTATTGAAATACTTCCCTCAACGGAAAATTACAATGGCCTCCGTTATCGGAGTGAAATTCACCATTGAAAAAAACTTTTGTTAAGCTGACACTATTCAGTATTTGATCTATCCCGTTTCTCTTTAATCCGTCTCCACTTTTCAAATGCCTGTCTTCTCCCCTTCACAGTACCCAGCGGCAGGATGTATTTGATAAATCCGTAGAGCAGTATTGATGCCGCTAAGATTACCAGCAATGCATATTCCTGATATAGTTCAATATAGGTTAACATAGGCTGGCCAATCAAAGAAGTAACCCAAATCAAAAGTGGTGCCCAAACCGCCAATGATGCCAGAAAATAGGCGAGAAATGGCCAGAAGTCTGTTTTTAAAATGCCGGCAGCGAGATAGACCGGCAGCCTGGTGCCCGGAACAAAACGCGTGGCAATCAATATTTCTGCACCCCTCGCCTGAAAGAGATCCCTGGCTCTCATAATATCCTGTTTCCTGATAAACCATTTAAATGGAGCAATCTGAAGCACGGGATAACCCAAATATCTTCCTGACGCATAAATCAGCAAGTCAGCGGAAATAATACCCGTTACGCCCCCGATCAGAGCATGCTGAAATCCAATAAGTCCGGTTGCAAACAGCAGGCCGGCAGCAATACAGGCCGAATCTTCACTGACCAGAGAAATAATGATCAAAAAAAGTATAAGTAGTAATAGTGCCTGGCCTGAAAGCTCTGCAATATCATCTCTTGAAAAGGTCTCCATCGATTCCGCAATTCTTTCCGAACTTGCCAAAGCCCTGTTCATCCCATTTTGATTATCAACCTGGCGGATAAATGATTGAACGAGTGTACTCCAGTCATCCGGATTTGAACGTATTTGATCAGGTTTGGCAGCCAACAGATCAAGTGTACTGTGTGGGATGAGCCGATAGATTTCGAGTGCCGTCTGAACGGGTATCTGAGGATCAGCTGTGCTGTGAATGATCCTGACAGGAACAGTAATCTCCCGGAGGAGGTTTTCAATATGTCTTTGATCCATGGCAAGCATAGTCGAAATGAAATGCCTGTTGAATTGCATAGTTTCAGCCCATCCGAAATGCGGAAACCCATACCTGAAAATTGTAAATACTGGAACCATCAATGAATAAACTGAGCGGTTTATTCTGTAATTGCCCAGAAAATGGATCTCCTCTATTCCCATCGACTGGATCAGTGTGAGGCTTTTCAGATCATTCTCATTTTTTGTAATAGTTTCAATGGCAACAAGCCCTCCATATCGAAACCCTCCAATGTGTATATTCCGGTTCGGCAGCTGATTGATCCATTTCGAAAGAATCTCCCCTCTTTCCTGATTGCTTATATAGTTTCTTAAACCGCCTTTATTTAAAACAGGTATGATCACTCCCATGCTGTCTGCAAGAGTCTCAGCCAGCGGAATCAGTTCCTCTGCAGGTTGATAGGCATCCGGGATAAGAATCATCATTGTTCGTCTTGAAGACGCTTCAATATTGAAATAGTGGATATCCAGCTCCTCTTCATTGTATACGAGCTGATCTGACTTTTCGAACCGGTTAAATTGAGTTTCTGCAGGAAAAAGTGTTTGTGTAGCCCATGAAAGAAGCAGGAGAAATAAATAGACAGCACCAGCGATGATTCCAATTTTTTTTAGTGCTGTCAAAGTCAGGTATCGTTTTTGTATTTATGCTTTATATCCAAATAGAGGTAAAAGAATCGGCGGATTTTACTCATTTTGAATTAAACTTTCATGCAAACCGTTTATTTTACTGTAAATTCTATCGACACAATGCAATGGCTTCAATGCTACGTTTTCGGTTCCGTTATATGGCTAAATCTATATAAGTCCACTGTTGTTTAACAGCCTAAGCATTGGCTAAACATTATCCCGCGCTGATATTTTTTTGTAAACATGCTCTACACCAAATCATTTTATAATTCTCCTGATAAGGACTGGGTGGTTTTTATTCATGGCGCAGGTGGCTCTTCAAACATATGGTACAGGCAGCTTAAGGCGTTTCAGGATGAATTTAATGTGCTGCTTGTTGATTTACGCGGTCATGGAAGGTCGAAAGAGATGAGTACGCTGAAAAAATATTACAAAGAGCGTTATTCATTCAGAACCGTCAGCAAAGATGTTCTGGAATCGATCCATAAAAACAGTATATCGAAAGCGCATTTTGTTGGTGTATCACTCGGAACCATTATTATTCGAACCATTGCCGAGATGGAACCGGATGTAGTTCAATCTGCCATTATGTGCGGTGCGATCACAAGACTTGATATCCGAAGCCGTATCCTGGTTTGGCTAGGTCACACGTTCAAAAAAGTGGTTCCTTTCATGTGGCTCTATAAGCTGTTTGCATGGATTATCATGCCAAAGAAAAACCACGAAGAATCCCGAATACTCTTTGTTCAGGAGGCAAAAAATCTGGCCAGGAAAGAGTTCCTCAAGTGGTTCAGGTTAACCTATGAAGTGAATCCCTTGCTTCAATATTTTAAGGAAACTGAGATGGATGCTCCCACCCTTTATATTATGGGCGAGGAGGATCATATGTTCTTGCCTCCCGTCAAAAAAATGGTAGAGAGGTTCGAGAGAAGCTACCTGGAAGTGGTAGAGAATAGCGGACACGTTGTAAATATTGATAAGCCGGAACAATTCAATGCATTGTCCCTGGCATTTCTTAAAAAGCAGTCAGCTTCTGAAGGGATGACTGCAGAGACTCCCTGAAACGTCTGTTTTAAGACGCGATACTTAAACAGCGTCTGTGTTTAGTCGCCGTTAAGATCAAGCCTTGTTTCGCGGATTACCCGGCTTAACCATGCTTCTGACTGCCTGTTTTCCTGAATATCGAGCAGGTACGGCATGGCGTCTTCAGCGGTTTCGAACCCTTTGTATGCTACAAAATAGTATCCTGTGGCATCCACATGAAGCATATGGGCATCAAGTCCCTCATCTTTAAATGATTCATAGAGACGATCCGCGTTGTTTCTGTTCAGAAATGAGCCTCCAATTACGTAAAAGTCGAGGTGATCGTATTCACCGTTTTCACCGTTTACGTTTGTCATTTCCACTTCGCGCCATTCAGCAGGAGCATCCGAGGTATCCTCTTCAGTCTCGGTTATTACCTCAACTTCCTGCCACTCCTTCATATCGGTTTCTTCAACTTCCTCCTCTACAGGAACGGGTTCTTCTTCAACAGGTTCAGTTTCCATGATTGTCTCTTCCTCAACAACGGTAACTGTGTCAGGTTGAGCTTCAGATGTATCAGTCTCTGTGATTTCGGCCTGTTCCTCATTAGACATCAGTGGATTGTCAACTACCCTGTCGAGGTTATTTCTGTGCCTTTCCTGTTTCTCTTCCAGTAGCTCACGCTGGCTTTGATAGGCATTTTTGACTCTTTCGGCTATTGGTTTTTCAAGCTCTGCCTGCAGCAGAACTATCAGTTCATTCTCCTGAACATCCGTGGAATTGTAGCCAAACAGATAACGAAGACCAAGAAACCATACCGGTAAGTCCTTGAGGATTGGGATTCCACGACGCACTTCAGACTCCTCGGTTCTATATAGGCCTGCCATGACTGTACTTTCACCGTCCAACAGAAGAGCGTGTGTGTTGGCTTCCTGTTTATTGATAACTGTACTAACCGGGTCTGGTTGTGCGGATGATCGCTCGGCCTGAATGTCAAGATAGATCATCGTTGTATCGCCCACTTCTACAATTTGTGGAGTAACCGTCAGAATGGTACCCGTACTGAAAAACTGGTCCGTTACGTTTCCGGCAAAGTCACGTTGCTTAATGGAAAAATCCTGCCCTACCTGAATAAAACCTTCCTGTCCGTTCATCACTTTAATTGACGGAGTTGCCAGTATTTTACCCAGATTATCAGCTTCGAAAGCGCTGAACAGTGCCTGGACTTCTATTCCACCCACGTCACCAAAGTTAACCAGCGCATTAAATGCATTCTGAGAAACATTTTGAGCTCCCCGGGAATTAACGTTTACAAAACTTCCGGTAAAATTAGTAGATGGTATCTGTTCACTTCCATCATCACTGGTGAAATCTCCTATGTTTGTAGGTGTATTAGAAGTAAGGGTTGACCAGTCAACACCGATTTCACGCAGAGCTCTGCGGCTGCCTTCAAAGAATGTGGCATTAATGCGCACTTCACGCGTATTGGTATCGATTATCAGTTCATCTTCACCCGCCTGTGCAGCTTGCTGGGGCTGGGATGAATCTGTTGTTCGCATCTGCCGCGCCTGTTCAGCCGTAACCAACTCAAAAACATCCGGTGATTCGAGGGCCACAAAATTTTGTACCCTCAGAATATAATCCAGCGCATCCCTCCAGTGCATGGGCGGAAGTGATACACCGATCTCTCCCTCGTAACCGGTTCTGTCAATGATAAACCGATTGTCGTAGTCCTGAGCGAAGCGGTTTAATATTTCAACAGCTTCCACGAAGGAGGTTCTGCGATCGAAGGAGATGATTTGATCCGGATCGGAGAATTCTCTCGGAATTCTGTCCTGGGCCTGGACGTACGCCAGGTCACCGAATGCAAAAACGAGTAGTATGATTGCCGTCAGAAATTTCATAAGTCTGTTTGATATTTTCATCGTTGAACCTCCAGTGTAACCACATCAATGATTCCACCTCTGTTTAGTCTGAATGTTACTCTACCTTCCCGTGTATTGATAGACTCGAGTCGTCCCAGGTATACCCTGTCACCTTCACGAAGCGTTATCATCTCACCATTTTGGTCACGAAGATATACAGCTACCGGTGTGATACCTATCAGAGTACTGTTGTCCACATTTGGTAAATTGTCTGTATTTGGCTCAACATTTCTGATGATCGGGAAAAATGGATTATGGGATGATGCAAGCGCACCGGTTGCCGTATCGGGGAGACGCTGCGTATTGAAAAGATTCTGACTGTCGTAATTACTCTGTATCTGAAATACAAAGCTGACATTCTGGTAACCCTCCTCGAGCCCCAGCGGACTAATAGAGACGTTACTTATTTTCTGAACAGGTTCACTATGCTCAATAGCGTTCACAAAACGCATAAACCCGCGATAAGGCCCGGTACCTGTAATTTCAGATCGTATGATGCCATAGTCTTCCGTAATGGTCGAATCCTGAAATACATAGTTGAATGTTAGCCCGGCCTGACGATTCAGCTGAGTCAGAAATCTGAATACTTCATCGGGATTGTTGTTCGGAAATATGGTCTTGTCGTAGTTATCAATGAATGCCTGCGATTCCTCATATTGAATCCGAAGAGAAGGAAGCATATCTGCGGTCTGACTATCCTGAGCATACTGTGTCTCGAGGCTAGACTTCTCAGACTCCAATTCCTCGATTTGTGGTTTTTGAACGAAATGCATGTACGCATATCCTCCTCCATAAATCACAAGGACCACAAAAAGCAGTATCAGTGTATTTCGAATTGCGTATGACATAAATTATTCCCCTAAATTTAGCATCTCGTCAATTTGGCGTGCACTTTCGGGAGTGAACTCCGATTCATCAGCAATCACGCTGCGAATCATCATGTTGAAATAGAAAACTTCACGTTCCCGTATTTGTTCTCTTCGTACAGAAAGCAATGTCACTTCCGGGAACTGGTTTGCAAGCATAGGTATTCGTTCCCGTGTAAGAGAGTATCCATCCACCATCAGTACATCGTCATTTTGACGAACTGAATTGATCCACATTCCGCCGACTTGCTCTACGGCCTGATTAAACCGGTCCAGGGTAACCGTCCACCGTATATTGTCACGGCTGAGTTCAGTTAACAAGGTAAGTTGTCCGGATAAATCAGCTATCTGGGCAGACAACATCTCAGACTCTTCCACAAAGGGTGCCAGCTCTTCTATAGAACTCTGTATTCGGGTATTATCCGTTTGCAACTGCTCTATCTGAGACTGATTTTGCTGGTAGAAATGATTTAAAATTATCGGACTTACACCGATCAATATCAGCAGTGCTATTCCATGCCATTGAAGCTGGAATACCTTTTGGTGTTCTGAGACATACTTGGGCAGAAACGAAAGCGGAGGATATTTGTCACGGCCACCGTTCGCAGAAAGTGAGGCAATACCGATAGCCGTCGAAAAAGCTGATACGGTCTCCTTCATGGATTCACCGATCAACATTTTATCCGGATCGAACTTAAACTCCTCACAGATCAGGTCGGGGAAGTTTTGCCTGAAAAAGTCGGTTGCTTTTTCTCCAACCGTATTATTGAAAATAAGCAGGCGATCGACACCCGGTATGTCGCCTGTATCGAGCTGGAATAGAATTTTGGAAAAAATCGTATTCAGAAAATTCTTTGATTCTGTTCCCTCATTAATTACCGGAGATACCTGCAGCACCTCGTGGCCCTGAGTGAAGATCATTCTGCATTTTTTAGGGCCAAACTGAATCAATCCCGTAATCTGTTCCTGATTGTCTTCGTAGTGGTTTCTGTAGAGGCCCAGCATGGCAGACTCATCAGGAATTACATCCGTGATGTAGTAATTCCTGTCGAACATCTCCTTTGTCTGGTTCACCAGCTGCAGTGCGTGTGACTCCTCATCGATGGAAGCTATAACGAGGGTTCCGTCATTTCTTATTAAATAATCATAGTAATCAGACTGCGGTGTGCTGCCATAAATTGCCTGAAGCTTTTCCTGAACATTCTGTTCTATATCTTTCTTCTTCAGGTCGTTGTAATTCGCATTCCTGATGATCTGAAAAATGGTATTCCCATTTTCAATATTGAGCGCCATCATGATTTTGCTCTTTGAGAAATCATCAAGATACTGTGCAAGCATCTCCTGATTGCTTCTGGCTGTACCAGCTTCCTTAACCAGGTCAGGCTCATCAAAATCATCTACACTGTCTTCGATATCACTCAGATCAAGTTCTGCCAGATCATTTGAATCATCTTCGTCGTCATCATCATCGAGGCCAAAGATGGCGTCCGGATCCTCTTCAGAAAATACATCCTCGGAAAAAACATCCGAATCTTCGGTTTTCTCCTGCTCGAATACCGGCTTTGATTCCGTTTGCAGCGGTTCCACCAGCTTCAGCTTGTCGAGACGAACGAGCTCTAATCCATTCTTTGAAGGTTTTACCCTGGCGATTTTCAAAAATTCGCCCTCAAGACTGATCCCTATATATTCGCGTGGTTTAAACATTGAACTGAGGTTAGTCTAGCTCTTCGAAGAGCTGTTGAATGCGTTTCTTGTTGTTGGCATTATTGTATGCCTCATCCTTGGAAATTTTTCCGGAATCGTGCAGCCTTTTTAAATCCTGTTCCATGGTATTCATCCCCATCTCACTTCCTTCTGCAAGCATCTGGTAGATTTCATTCACATTATTGTTACGGATAGCTGCGCGAACCGAGGGTGTTACAAGCAGAACTTCCTTGGCCAGTACCCGCTTGCCGTCGAGGCTGGATACCAGCTTTTGACTGATTACGCACGTTAAAACATCTGCAAGTCGATTCCTTACACGGTCCTGCTCTTCCGTTTCCACTTCACCCAGAATACGTTCGATACTTTCCATAGCGGAAGATGTGTGAAGTGTACCAAAAGTCTTGTGGCCCGAGTCAGTGATTTCAAGAGTTGTCATAATCGTTTCGGGATCACGAAGCTCACCAATCACGATGATATCGGGATCCTGACGCAGTGATTGAATAGCACCCGCTTTAAATGACATCACGTCACGTCCCACTTCCCTGTGACGAACTACCGAGCGAACAGATTCATGTACCAATTCAACCGGAGAAGCAATGATCACAATGTGTGAATCGACCGTTCGGTTGTTAGCATCAATAATTGTGTCAAGCGTACTTGATTTACCCGATCCGGTAATACCCGTTATGAGTGTAAGACCGTATTTATAATACTTAAGGCTTAAAGCTTTTGCGATTTCAGGGTGAACTCCAAGAGATTTAAACGGCCTGATCTCAGTGTCAATTTTCCGCATGTTCAGTGCCAGGGTTTCCAGGTCGAAATACATGTTGGCCCGATAGCGGCGAAGTGGATCTCCTTCCCTGTTGATGGAGTAGGAAAAATCCAGATTCCGTATATCAAGCAACTGTTCGCGCTGGCCTGCTGTAATCGCGTTATGAAGCAGAACGTCTGTTTCCTTAACAGGAATATCCACTTCGGTTTGCAGGGGAGACTTTTTACCAAAAACCCTGTACCAGATTTTCCCCATACAACCATGGCCTCCCAAATCAATATCGGAGGCTTCAATTTTTTCCATATGCAGAAGAAAACTGTTCAGAGTTTCTCTCAGAAGAGTTCGTTCCGTTTCGGGAAGTGCTTCCACTCGTCTGCCGATTTCACGGTGATATTCAAACCCCTTTAAAGAGGAAGGAATCTCTGATACCAGCCTTCCGCAGATATCATGTATAGGTTTTAGCGAGATTGTAGATGTATTCATTTAATAGCCGTTGAGACGTCGTGTATGTAACCCTGCTAAAAAGACCTGTAAGAACTGCGATCGTTACAAATAAATAAAAGAAAATTATCTGCAACTTTATAGTTCTTTTTTGATCTTTTTCAGGTGAGTTACATTTAGTCTAATAGGAATTTAAGCGACTCATCGAATCTATTTTTTCAGATTAAGGGAGGTCTTTAAAGCAGAGGGACATATTGCTTGCCAAGGTGTGTACAGGATTTAATCCATTAAGGACTTAAAAACGTATCAGAGGAAACAATAAGCGAAGACATTAAAGATATGTTTCAGAGTATATTTTACTGATCAAAATTCTTTTCAGATACAATTCTGCAGATGATCCTGGTACAAATAATCACCGTGATTTAGTAAGACGATGTTATTTCAAGAAATGCGCAGGATATCGCTCTTTCAGAGCTTCAAATTCACTGTAACTCCTGGTATAACGCTTTGCGCTATACTGCTGAATGCGCCCCATCGGGGTTTGGAGGATGTATTGACCGGAATCGTTAATGCGCCTTATAGGATCAGCGACAGTTAACTTGTATTGTTTGTTGGAATGATATCCTGTGCATAGCTTCAGGTACGTTCCGTTCTAGAAATCGGGATCTATTGATGAGTCCAGCTCAGAATGAGCGCCAGCAATAACATAGCACTTCGCACTATGCTTATTTTTGCACCCCGTCGGTTTTGAGGTATGACTGTGCAAATTAACGTGTGTTTGAGTAAGCAAATGAACCGTAAAATTGCACTTTGCCTTTGAGTTTCTTAAAAAGAAAAATGGCTTTGGGGCAGGTGGTACGTATTACCAGTTATCGCCGCTGAGCAGTCTTCTTTTCAAATTGAGGAGCTGGCTGTTCATATTATTGATTTTTTTCTGCTGTATTTCAATAATATTCTTGGTAAAGATATTAAACAGCTTTTCCGGTTTTTTTCTGAAAAAGCTAAGAACATCATACCGCTCAAAGCTGAGCAATACGCTCTGATTTTCACTGATTACTTTCGCCATTCTGTTTTGCTTGCTGAAAAGAAAGGTTTCACCAATAAAACTCCCCTCTTCCAGGACGGCCAGCTGTATGCCATCACGCCATACACCTACTTTTCCTTCAGCGATAAGATATGCTGAGCTAACACGATCATTTTCATTCACAACCGTCTCCCCTTTCTGAAATTTTTCCTCCCTTCCCAGTTCCAGGAAGCCAAGAACATCTTCATAATGAAAATTTTTCAGCAGGTGCGGCGGATCCTTGAGAAGGTTTCGCTTATAGGCCGGCATCATATTTAGCGGGTTTCCGTCGTTCATATACGATCAATCCACAAGTTAGTCATCCAGGGTGATTGCAATTACTTCTTCTATGGTGGTGATTCCTTCTTTTACACGCTCTCTGCCCGATGCTCTCAGCGTAAGCATACCGTTGGCTATTGCGAGGTTTTTAATCTGATCTTCATCAATATCACCACCCGATTCAAGAATAGCCCGTTTGATATCTTTGCTGAAGTAGAGAGCTTCATGTATGGCAGCGCGACCTTTAAAACCAATACCGTTGCATTTATCACAGCCCACTGCCTTATAGAACGTTTCAGTAGCAAT
Source organism: Rhodohalobacter mucosus (assembly GCF_003150675.1). Lineage (NCBI taxonomy): Bacteria > Pseudomonadati > Balneolota > Balneolia > Balneolales > Balneolaceae > Rhodohalobacter > Rhodohalobacter mucosus. The sequence continues at coordinate 393,226 of NZ_QGGB01000003.1, forward strand.
TTCTTCATCGGAAAATCCAATTCCCTTCAGTGTTTCAGGATGGGGGTCAAAAGCTTCCTTACAATTGTTGCATAATCGTCGAAGCAGGCGCTGAGCCATAACCAGGTTCACCGCATTGGCAATCAAAAAGGGTTCGACACCCATTTTAAAAAGACGGGAGACGGCACTCGGCGCATCATTGGTGTGAAGCGTGGAAAACGTAAGGTGACCCGTATTCGCCATTTTAATGGCAATCTCGGCTGTTTTTAAATCACGCATCTCACCTACAAGCACAATATCGGGGTCATGACGAAGGATACCCCGAATGGCCATATCAAATGTCATATTGGGGCTGATCTTCAACTGACGAGCCCCGTTAATCAGATATTCGACCGGTTCCTCAACGGTTAAAACATTCTTTGACGGATCGAGTACATAGTAAAGAGCCGCAACAAGCGTGGTAGATTTACCGCTGCCGGTAGGTCCTGTAATGATGACAATCCCGGATGGCTGTTCAATTGCTTTTACAAAATCGGATTTTGCTTTTTTCTGAAGACCAAGCACATTCAGATCTGTGATCACTTTACGATCATCCAGTATCCGAATAACAACCGACTCAAATTTTCTGTCGAACTGGGCACCTACCATCGGCATGATCGACACCCTGTAACGGATGTTGTGATTATCAACAAGCCTCTGAATAAAACCATCCTGAGAGCTGTCGCGCTCAAACCTGTCTACATTCCGGGTTTTGTCTTTTACAACGGCTGCGATAGCTTCTGGCTTAACGTTTTTTTGCTGGTACCATAACTGTAGTTTCCCGTCTATTCTGAACCGAATATCAGTTGTGGTTGGACCGCTTGGAATAATGTGAATATCACTGACGCCCTGACGTACACCTTCTACAAGCATCCCCTCAACCAGGGAGTTGAGCATGCTCTGATTGATTTCGGCATCAATCTCATCTTCATTGACATCTTCCTCCTCTGCGCTCGGGATGTCGGTCTGCTCATAGTCAATTTCTTCCAGGAGGTCCAGAAATTCATTTTTTTGTTCATAAACCCTGGAGAGAATAAAGTCGATCAGCTCAAACCGGCAGTATCGGAGATCAAAATGCTTGAAATTGAGTTTTGATATTGTATTGGAGAGCTTCGGGTCTGAAGGATCTGCAGAAGCGATTGTCAGGGTAGTCATCGATTTACGAACCGGAATGGCTTTCTGATTTGCCAGCTCGTCAACTACATCCTGGGGCATATCGTCTATATACCCTTTGATTTCGGATATTTTTTCATCAGGAAGCTCCGAATCCTCCTCAAAGATCTCTTCAAATGCATAGATGTCAGCAATCTGACTCATCACCTTATGGCGATCGATGCCCAGGTCCTGGTATAGTATTTGACCCAGCCTTCGGTTTGAGTGCGAAGGCTCCTCTGAAAGTATTTTAAGCGCCATCGAAAGCTGATCGCCTGAAATCACTCCCCTGCTCAGCAGAAGGTCGCCAATATGTTGCCGTGTATTAATTTTTCCCATGGGGTAAGAGATTAGCAATCTCCGGACTTACGTACAAGCAATTATTTTGGGTAAACGGATCCTGATTGCTGGTATCTAATGATAGGTGGTTTGCAGTAAGTTGCCCTATTAACAATCCACTACCGTTGGTATCGTCCTATTAATTTAAAAATTAAATCCTAAAGCATCTTAACCAACCGAAAGTAGCCCGTTTGCCGTAAAATTCATAATCCCTGAAAATAAAACTCCGGGAACCCGCCAGCAACGTACGACTGTCTCATTACATGCAGGCTACCGGCGGAGACCCGATCATTACGAATTGGGCTGTATCAGTGCCGCTTCAGAAGAAACAACCGTAATGGCAATCAGGGCAACCATAATAAAAAGGTTAATAAAGAGATTGATCATGTCGATTACCGACTCCATCTTATAGGTTGTCTGTATTTCATAATATTCTGCCAGCTGCTTGGCATTTTCCCGCAATGCACCCGATTCGGCACCAAGCCGGAAACGGCTGATAGCCGTGGTGGTAAATACACCTGTCTCTTCCATCGATTCCACAAGACCGGAACCCTCTTTAAGCATTCTCTTGATTGCCACTTCTTTTATTTGTTTCTCCATGTAGGAGTTTCGGCATGCTTCGGAGGCAACTTTAATTACTTCAATATTTTGACCGGATCCGCTGTAGAGTGTAAAAAATACACGTGCAAAAATTTCAATACTCGTTTTGTGAAGCAGATCCCCAATCACTGGTATGTGGATGATATATTTATCCAGCATCAACTTGCCCTTGGGTGTTTTAACGTACCACGTAAACAGGGCTATGGGTATCACAAAGGATAGTGTAAGCGTAATCCAGTTGTCGGCCAGCCAATAGCTTATTTCAAGGGTTTTGGCCGTCATCGGTGGCAGCTGGATATCAAATTCCAGGAAAAGTTCTGCAGTAGCCGGAAATATGTATCCTACATAGAAAAGTACGGTTGCAATTACGGCAAGCACCGTAACGGCCGGCATCAGAAGTGAACGGCGAAGGTTTTTCTTGAACTCTGCATCCCGCTCCAGAAATTTAGCCGTACTTTCAAATACGAGCGCCATATTACCCGATGTGGACGCCACACTAAGCATGTAAGCAGCAAATTTACCAAATACATCCTCGTGTTTGCCGTATACCTCATGCCCTTCTTTACCGTCTTTCAGATCTTTCTGAATCTCCTTAATCACCTCTTTCATACGCTTGTTTTGCGTATCCTCATAAAGAAGTGTCAGGATTTCATCATATGGAAGCTGTTGCTTGAGAAGGTCGGCTGACAAACTTACAAAAGTCACAATGTCCTGGGTAGGAACACCGCCTTTAAAATCAAACAGCTTCTTATTAACGCTTATAACCTTGTAGCCCAGCTTAACAAGTGCGCGTTCCAGCTCTTCTTTACTGTAAGCTTCCTGTTCACCGGTCTGTTTCGATTTACCAGGCCGCTGAACCTTGTAGATGTAGAGTTCTTTCTTGTCTAGCGACTTAACACGGATCCCGTTTTTACTCTCCAGCTTTTTGATCTTGCTCTGCGCTTCTTTTTTATTGACCGCCTCAAATTCGGTCTGGATCATTTTTCCGCCTGGAGATACTGCTTTTAATCGAAACTGGGCCATGTCTGTAGATTTATTAAAAAAGTCAGTAGTGTATAAGAAACTTTTCTGATACCTACAAGACTACCTGAGGGTTGTTTTGTTACACTCTGAAACAATATTTGTCTATTAATGATATTCTATGACCCTGAATCAGCATCTGTCACTTCAATACTGTATTCATTAGGATTGATGGTTGCAACAAGAAGTACATCATTTGATTGTGCAGGATTTCCTTCTATAACCAGTTCATTCCCGGCAGCACTGGTGATTGTATATGTCCCGTTCTCATTGGATATGACTAAATCTTCAGCACCTTCAGGAACCAATCCGGGAAATGCGATGCCCTCAAAAGTAAAACCAGTAAAAGACTTATCCCCGCCTCCCAGCATTGAAGGCCGCATATAATAAGCCTGTGAAGAAAGTGCTATAGCGCCCAGATCGTTTCTAACGGCGTCCTGGTTCGCATTTTCAGAAGAGTTGCTGAATGTATTAATAGCTACAACTGCTGCCACTCCTACCACGATTGTAACCAATATGACTAAAAGTAATTGTTGCTGTCCCATTTTATTCTAAGTTTTATAAAGGTAAATTTTCTCTCATTAACCGCTACAGGAAACTACTCATATCCGATATATTTGAAAATTAATTATGTCTATAATTATGTTTGAATTATTTGACATAAATAATAGTGTAAAGACTATAAAGGAATAATTCCCTGGTCCCAGAATCGCGGCCATAATCTGGACTCTGGAAAGCTTTGAATGTACTCAAAGTAGCCGGCTGACAATTCATCAATAATAGGAACAGTCAAAATCAAAATTGTTACAAAAAATGCAAGTAGTAAGAGGCAGAGTAGATATTTATTGTACCTGACTTTTTGTTGTTTTTTATTCCACGCAAGCACCCATGCAGTAATAAGTATGAACCAAACCTGGCTTAAAGGCGTATGCATCACGCCACTTACAAGCGAATGAAGCAAAGCTGCAAAAAGAGAACCATACATCCCAATAACCACGATAGAACGTGATTGAAGGTATCTATTGGAATTTCTGATTTTCAATGAACTTTGTGCAAAAAGTATCATTATTCCCGTCAGAAAGATAAATGAGATAATACCCCACTCCGCTAAAAATTGAATCAAATAATTATGCGGATGAGCTGCACCTGGCGTATTGCCCATTACTGAATAGTGCATTGGACCCACTCCAAAAACGGGATTGTCCACCCACATTTCCAATCCTTTTTGCCAAAGATCAAGGCGATTGCTATCTGTGAATCGTAAAAGAGGGGCTTCCCGGGTTGAAGGCAAATAGATGAACAGAATAAGATATCCTGCAAGACCCGTTAAAAATGTCAAAATTGTGACTTTAAAAAACTCAATGGCTTCATTTTTAAAGATGAAGATGACCATCACTCCTGAAGCAAAAATTGCAACAAGTGTTCCACGCCCACCTGATGCAAATACTAATACCCACCATATAGAAGCCAAAAGAAATAATGTGATTACTTCTACTTTAAGCCAACCTTTCAATTTATTCTTAAAGAAAATAATGATTGAAAATAATATGGGAAATGTCCAAGATTGTGTATGATTGAAAAATCGTTTGTTTGAAAAATACAGAACGTCTTTACCGGTTAACGTAGTCTCTCCAAATGTGATGGAATAGGTAATTTTATCAGGCCACAAAATTACCATGGGATCCATGTAGGATGTTATATAATTACCAATGAAAATAATTATGTATAAAGAGGAAAAAAGAGTTGCTGTAACAAAAATAGAAATTCCAAGCCGATAGAGATTTCTTTGATTTGTTGGAGATAGAAGGATAAAAAGCAGGATAATCCAAAATGTAAACGCATATTCGAGAAGTGCATACTTAAAAAATTCTGATAGTACTACAGAAACAAATCCTGCAATAAAAATACCCGAAAGGAATAAAAAAGAGGGTGAGTTATAAGATAAGTTGAGGGATATTTTGCTCTTGCCTCGTCCTGGAACATACCACTGGTATAGTAAACCCAGTGTAATTAACCCAAAAACCACCAATTGCAAGATTCTCTGGCTGTCATGGAATCGCAAACCCGGCAACCTGAGGTATGGTGCAAGGATTAGATAAAGGGATAATATGGCGTAGTAAAATTTAGACATAAAAAAACCTTCCGGATTTTGGTCCGGAAGGTTAATCATTTCAAAAGAATATTTGAAATTAGCTGCCGCTGCCGAAAGCAAGTACAGTTACGTTGTTTGCAGTAACAGTAGCTTCACCAGACTCGGTTGCATCAGTACCGCCAGACAGTACACCGTCAGCGTCAACCGTTCCAGCTACATAGTCTTCATCACTGGCAGGATGCGCAGTAATCAAGAAGCTGTCAACTCCACGTGCGGAGATTACATATCGTCCGTTTTCATTCTGTGCAGTAAGACCGTCAGCAGTAACGCCATTTGCAGCAAAACCGAAGTCTTCGAATGTAATGTTAGTGAACGTACGTCCACCGCCACCCAGCATGGTAGGCTTCATGAAGTAACCTTGTGAACCGGATGCAATCGCAGCCACATCAGTACGTACAGCATCGATGTTAGCCGCATCAGCAGCAGATCCGAAGGTGTTAATAGCCACAACCGTCGCGATACCCACGATGATTGTTACGAGAATAACGAGTAATAATTGTTGTTGACCCATTGTAGTTTACCTTTGTTTTGTTGTGTTGTTTTTAAGTAAAAGTGTGTTGTTTTAAGAGTAATAGACCGTGGTGTCACGGATCACAGGTATAAAGAGCAGCCGAATTTCAAAGTGTTACAAAAAATTTGATCCTCGGTTTTTTCTTTAATCAAGTCCTGTCAGTTTTAGCGTGAACCATGACATGTTGTTTCTCCGTTGTCTCACGGTACCTGCTTTAACCTTCTTCAAGGTCAGACATTCCCAACCCATAGTCACTACATGGTTATGTGGTATTTCTGAAAACTTTCGGATGCATGCGGAACTCCTCAAGAATTGCGCCTGAAGGTATTGATCAGTGAGGTATCGTACAAGTGGCGAAGTTGTATTTTTTAAATAAGAGAAAGGATTGGTTTGACATCTGCATGCTGCGTTATAAGCAACGCAGTGGCCACGTCTGTTTATGACGCTATATCCACATTTTGTCTGAACTCTGGTGGGATGTACTCGATGATGCGCTTCAGCAGATGTTGATGGATCCGGTTGTTTCCTGCAACCAGCCGCTCTCCAAACAGCCAATTGTCCTCTCCCATCCAGTTGGTAACGGCGCCGCCTGCCTCCTTAATTATAAGGGATGCTGCTGCCACGTCCCAGGGCTGCAGCGAATATTCGAAGAAGCCATCGAATCTGCCGGCAGCCACACAGCAGAGATCATACGTTGCTGCTCCGGGCCTTCTGATGCCCTGAAGCTCGTCCATGAACAGTCTGAAAAGTTTCAGATATGAATCGATAAGTGAGAGGTCATTATAAGGAAAACCCGTTGCAATGAATGCATCCCTTGGGTTGTCTGTTGCTGATACTTGTATCGCCTTACCGTTTAAAAAGGCTCCCAATCCAGCTTCTGCGGTGAACTCCTCGTTTCTGTTCACCTCGATTACAACGGCTGTTTTGGGTTGCCGGTGTTCCCATAGAGCAACGGAAACGCAGTAAATGGGAAAATCGTGGGCGAAGTTGGTTGTACCGTCAATCGGATCTACAATCCAGGTACGGTTATCCGTTAATGAATGAGTAGCCAGAGTCTCCTCAGCAAGTATGCTATCGTCAGGACAGTGTTCCCTGATTACTGACAGTATCTCTTTTTCAGTGGCAATATCTGCGTCGGTTACCAGATCATGAAACCCCTTTTCGCGGGTGTTCAGTTTTTTGTTCCTGTAGCTTTTTATAGTCTCCACTCCTTTACGGGCAGCTTTCAGGGCAACATTGAGATCGCTGTTCATCTTTTTGGTTAATGAAACGTCTTGTTAAGATAATTTAAATCAGGAATTGTTAATTGAAATCAACAGGCCCTTATGCCTATGGTATCTCTTTGGGCCTGAGTAATGAATTGACTACCCTTCCCCTTCCCCTTTCATTTTATACTCAAAGCCGTTTTTATCTGAAATAGGATCCGATTTAATGAAATCGGGATCTTCAAACAGCTCATCTGACGGAGTTTTTTGTATACGGCTTATCTCCTTCTGAACTTTGGTCAGTAGTTTCATGAGCCTGGCTTTTTCTTCACCATCTGCGTTTTTCAGGTCGATAGCGATGCTTTTACGTTTTCTCTCAAAAAAATAGAGGTGCAGAGGTTTCAGTGTTGATTTAGCGGTCTTAAACGGATTTTTATCCCTTTTAAATATACTTCCCGTTTTTTCCGCATGCTTCTCACTCAGGGTATACCGTTCCAGCAATATGTCACCAAGTAATGTGGGATAAGGAGCTTCACGTTCTGTGTAATGTTCTATCGTAACCTTTTCACCTTTTACATGCCGATTTATAATGTCAGCATAGAACGCTTTCAGCTCCTCATCTTCAAAATGATCTTCTGCAACGTTGTGCCCGATGAACCGTATCATGTTCTCCCCGTATCGCAGCATCAGCCGGATAAGCTCCATCTCGTAATGGGGTTTTTTCCTTAGAGCCTGTTCACGGTTACGAAATCTATCTTTACCATCAATTTGTTCAGGCAGTGACTGAGCACTTTGTGGGTTACCATAATCATCACCGTCCCGGATGTCAGGAATATCACCCATGTATGCGGGTGGCGCTGAGAGATTAGAGCCTGCTTTATACTGTTTTTTCTGTTTTTTTTCCGATAGAATTTTTTCCATCTGCTGAAAAAGTTCTCGGTCGCTTCCTTTTCGGTACTTCTGGGTTTTCTGATGCAGGTGCTGTATAAATACCTGCCGTTCCAGCTCTTCCGGAATCAATGCAATGCTTTCCAAAATTTTTCTGATGGTGGAAGACCTCCCGCCTGGCCTCTCCATGTCACCCTCTTTTTCCGCTTTCAGTATTGTGAAGGTGACAAAATCTTCTGCTCTCTTTCTTTTATAGTCCAGAAATGAGTCCCGCCCAAACTGCTTTACGAACGAGTCGGGGTCCTCCTTCTCCGGCAGTTCCAGCAGAAAGACCTCCATTCCCTGTTCCAAAGCAATATTCATTCCGCGCTGCATAGCCGCCTGCCCCGCTGAATCTGCATCGTAAATCATGACGATACGGTTACCGTAGCGCTGTAAAATTTTTATCTGTCCCGGCGTGAGGGATGTGCCGCTTGATGCCACCACATTCTTAATACCATGCCTGTTCATGGTGATTACATCGGTGTACCCTTCCACAAGAATTACTTCACCTTCTTTGCGGATCTCATTCTTGGCAAAATTGATTCCATATACTACCTCACTTTTGTTGTATACAGGCGTTTGGGCAGAATTGATGTATTTGGCCGTCTTTTTTGATTCATCCAGTATCCTCCCTGCAAACGCAATTACTTTACCCGATGGATTGAAAATGGGAAACATGAGACGGTCGCGGAAAGTATCGTAGTATCCGTCTCCCCGTGAATCCGGCTTTATGAGATCGGCCCGTAACAGGTATTCATCAGGAATGCCTTCGGTTTGAGCCGCTTTTAACAGTTCCGAACCGGGTGGTGCATACCCCAATCCGAAAGATCGGATGGTTTCTTTTTCATACCCCCTTTTGTGCAGGTATGATCGTGCAGTTGCTGCTTTTTCAGACTCCAGAAGCTGACGGTAAAAGAACAAGCCGGCAAATTTCAATGCATGATAAATCCCCTCGCGAAGCCTGGTCTGCTCATCATCACCATCGGTATGCTCATCGGGAATATCAATTCCGTAGCGATCAGCCAATGACCTGAGAGATTCGGGAAAACTGACACCCTCCATAGCCATTACAAAACTAAACACATCACCGCTCTCTCCGCAGCCGAAACATTTGTAAATTCCAAGCTGGGGAGTTACGTGAAATGAGGGTGTTTTTTCACTGTGAAACGGACATAAACCCACAAACCCACTTCCTGACTTTTTCAGCTTCACATAGTCGCCAACCACTTCAACGATATCGGCTGTTTGACGAATTTCCTCTTTTTTGTCATCAGTAATCATACGCTCAAAAAATACCGAAATGAACAGCAGGCTACAAGGAAGATGAGCAGACAGTTGTTTGAAATTATAGAATGGCCGGGAAATAGAATAGGTCATTTACTGCTGCATGGTTCAAGACGTTCCTTGTAGCTTGAAAACAATAAGGGTATATTCACAGCCGACGATTTTTTAACAGAAAAACAAAATTAACTGACCTGATTCATGAGTGTATTAGTTGGCAAGGACAGCCGTCTGGTTGTTCAGGGTTTTACCGGTAGTGAAGGCACGTTTCATGCCGGACAAATGATCGAATACGGTACAAATGTTATTGGTGGAGTAACGCCCGGTAAAGGAGGGCAAAGCCATCTTGACCTGCCCGTTTTCAATACCGTAGCAGATTCCATTGAGAAAGAAGGCGCAAATACCTCTGTAATTTTTGTTCCTCCCGCTTTTGCTGCGGATGCTATTATGGAAGCCGCCATTGCAGGCATAAAGGTAATTATCTGTATCACGGAAGGCATACCCGTGCAGGATATGGTGAAAGCCAAGCAGGTGGTAAAAAACCATGGTGCCACGCTTGTGGGACCCAATTGTCCTGGCGTCATTACTCCCGGAGAAGCCAAAGTTGGTATTATGCCGGCGATGATTTTTTCACCCGGAAATATCGGACTTATATCACGGTCGGGCACCCTTACCTACGAAGCGGTTGACCAGCTCACCAAAGCCGGACTCGGTCAGAGCACCGCAATTGGAATTGGAGGTGATCCGGTAATCGGAACGAACCATACTGATGCAGTTAAACTGTTTGAGAATGATCCGGGAACAGATGCCATTGTTTTGATTGGTGAGATTGGCGGTTCTGCCGAGGAAGACGCTGCTGCGTATATCAAAGATCATGTATCAAAACCAGTTGTTGCCTTTATTGCGGGCAGCACGGCTCCTCCCGGACGACGAATGGGTCACGCAGGGGCAATTATCTCAGGCGGTAAAGGTACCGCAGAAGATAAGAAGAAGGCATTGCGCGATGCAGGTGTCACCGTTGCCGAAAGTCCCGCTGAGATTGGAGAAACGCTTAAAGGCATTCTCTGATTTCCCGTAACTGAATTGTTACTGTTTTAGAATGGCCGCATGAAAATTCATGCGGCCATTTTTATATCCGGAAACAGGCCAATAAAGGATTACGCCCCTTCGGGGCTTTGTCATTCTGATGCTTATTGTACATAGCGCGCTGCGCTATGCTTTTGATGGCGCTCCTTTGGAGCTTGATTCAACCGTAATGCCAGGTTGGTCAAATGAAGGATCACCTTTTGGGATTGGTTTATATTATGGATGGAGCGATTTAGAAGAGAACGATAAACCCCAACGAGGTGCTATCATAAGCACAGTGCGAAGCGCTGTGTTTAGAGAGGCCCACAATCTAAAGCTCTGAAAGAGCTTAATCCTGTATTATTCTTGAATAACCTATGATTATTAATTTCTTGAAAGATCGGTCTACGATTAAAGAGCTGTTCTTTTATGTTTTCCCTCACTCCCATAAGTATTTTTCATCATGAACTATGTTGAATTTGTTTAAAAATGCAACAAGTTCATCCTTGTATTGCCTTTTATCGTGATGATCTCTCTGATTTTTTATATATCTGATTAATTTCTCTACTTCATCAGGTCGGACTGAAATTGCACAATATCCATCCTGCCAATAGAAATCTGAGTATTGTTGACCTTTTGTTTTTATCCATTTCGAAGATCTTTTTTTTAACTCCTCAATAAATTTCGGCAGGGTTACATTTTTGGACAACCTGCAAAGAATGTGGACATGATCTATGTATCCACCAATTTGAATCGGATTGGCACCGGTTACCTTACATATACCGCCTAAATAGTTGAATAACTCAGATGAAATCCGGTTATCAATTAAAGGTTTTCGGTTTTTTGTACTGAATACTACGTGTATATATATGCTATTCAATGATTGTGGCATAAGGCTGTCTCTCTTTTTGTTCTGTATTAAAGCTCACTTAATTGTATGAACCAGAAAATCTCGATTCCTTACAGATAATTTTTTTTGGATTACGCCCTTCAGGGCTTTCGCGTTTTGACGCTTATTGTACATAGCGCGCTGCGCTATGCTTTTGATGGCGCTCCTTTGGAGCTTATTATAGGAAGTGCATCCAGCACACAACCTTTGGTCATGTGATCAAATTTTACTTTAAAATCTTTGAAATCGATAAACCCCGACGGGGTGTCATCATAAGCACAGTGCGAAGCACTGTGTTTAGAGAGGCCCACAATCTAAAGTTCTGAAAGAGCGTCATCCCGACTGAACCTTTAAGTCGATTTGATGTTTCAAGGGATTCTTCCGGATTACACCCCTTCGGGGCTTTGTCATTCTGATGCTTATTGTACATAGAGTGTTGCGCTATGCTGTTGATGACGCTCCTTTGGAGCTTAATTCAACCGTAATGCCAGGTTGGTCAAATGAAGGATCACCTTTTGGGATTGGTTTATATTATGGACAGAGCGATTTAGAAGAGAACGATAAACCCCAACGGGGTGTCATCATAAGCACAGTGCGAAGCGCTGTGTTTGGATAGGCCCACAATCTAAGCTCTGAAAGAGCGTCATCCCAACTGAACCCTGATCCGGTCAGATGCTATACCCATCAGGTATCACTGTTCCCTTCTGAATAATGACAATACCGTCAACAACATGGTGTTTGTCATATTTCCCATCATCCAGATGGGTTCCGCCCACAATTCTTACGTCATTGCCAATCCGTGCATTTTTGTCAATGATGGCGCGGCTGATAAAACAGCGCTGTCCGATACCCATCAGAGGTTTTTCATTAGACTGACTGGTAAGTTCTGCTTCCGTGGCGAAATAGTCGTTACCCATAACGATGGAGTGTTCGATCGTCGTACCTCTTCCGATACGGGAACGGATTCCCACAATGGACCTTTCAATTCTGCTGGCTTCGATAATACACCCCTCCGCAATCAATACATGATCGGTAGATGTGCCTGTCAATTTTGAGGCCGGAAGAAGCCGCGCTCTTGTGTAGATTTGACGTTCATTATCATAAAGATTGAAATCCGGCACAGTATCGGTGAGTGCCAGGTTTGCATCAAAAAAGGAACCTATCGTACCGATATCCGTCCAATATCCGCTGTATGGATAACTAATCACCTTTGCACCACCATCTATAGCTTTTGGAATAATCTCCTTTCCAAAATCCGTTGCATCGGGATTATCCTCGAAAAGCCTTATCAGATCCTCCTTGTTGAAAACGTATATACCCATTGAGGCCAGGTATACCCTGCCCTTCTCTTTCATTTCGTCTGTTGTTTCGGACGTCCATTTTGAAAGCTCCTCTGTGGCAGGTTTTTCTACGAATGAGTTAATCTCTCCATTTCCTCCGGTTTTCATAATTCCAAAACCCGGAGCATCCGCAGCATTTACAGGGATCGTGGCTACTGTCAGATTCGCTTTTGCCTTCTTATGATTTTCGATCAGTTTATTATAATCCATCTGGTAGAGCTGATCACCTGAAAGAACCAAAACATGTTCATATTCATGGTTTGCCATATGGTGGATGGACTGACGGACTGCATCAGCAGTGCCCTGAAACCAATTTGAGCTCTTCGGGGTCTGCTCTGCAGCAAGGATGTCTACAAAACCGTGCGAAAACAGATCAAAATTGTATGTGTTTTTGATGTGACGATTCAGGGATGCTGAATTGAACTGGGTGAGTACGAATATTTTGCGTATACCGGAGTTAAGACAGTTTGAAATCGGAATATCTACAAGCCGGTATTTACCTGCTATAGGTACTGCCGGTTTACTGCGGTGCCTTGTAAGCGGGTGAAGCCTTGTCCCCCTTCCGCCTCCCAAAATGATTGCAATGGTCTTGTTGCTCATTATTCCCCTTTCATTTTTTTAAGTTCTTCGTAGAGATCCGTGTAATTTTCAGCAGCTTTTTCCCATGAAAAATCCAGTCCCATGATGTATCTGCGTATACTATTAAAAAACTGTTTTTCCTGAAAGAATTCCACTCCCCTTTTTACTGTATTAAAAGCCTGTTCCACATCAAAATCATCGAATACAAGTCCATAACCGTTTTCCTCATTCAGGTCTGTCACCGTATCCGCAAGTCCCCCGGTTTTTCTGACAACCGGGACCGTGCCATATCGCATCGAATAGAGCTGGTTTAATCCACAAGGCTCTACCCTGGAGGGCATCAGAATAAAATCACTTCCTGCATAGATTCTGTGGGCCAGCTTTTCATTATACTCCAGCCGGGCATCAAAATACCCCATATATTCACCCTGAAGCTGTTTTAATACATCATGAAGTGCCGGGTCTCCGGTGCCAAGAACAACAAATATAGCTTCCAGATTCTCCTCTCTGCATCGTTTTATAAGATCAGGCAGCAGATCGGCCCCTTTCTCTCTTACCAGGCGACCTATAAAAGAAAACAGTGGTTTGTCAGGCTTAAGACTGAATTCATCACACAAATATGCCTTGTTCGCAGCTTTACCCGATTTATAATTTCTCAGACTGTAGGTTTTATCCAGATATTCATCTGTTTTTGGATCCCAGACGTCAGTATCTATTCCATTCAGTATACCGGCTGTTTTGTCCTTTTCATGGCGCAGCAGTGTTTCCAGACCATGACAGTCCTCCAAAAGCTCATTCATATACCCTTCCGATACCGTTGTAACTTTCCATGCTGACTTAATTCCGGCTGCAAGCGAGTTTAACTTTCCGTTCCAGTCAAGCAGTCCGATTTTCCCAAGATTGAACGCGGGAAGCATGGTATAGCTACCGATATCGTGCATGCCCTGGTATTCACCATTGTGAATGGTAATGACGGACGGGGTATCTGAGTAATTATCATACCTGAAACAGTGATTCATCATAAAGGGCACAAGACCTGTGTGATGGTCATGGCAGTGTATCACATCAGGATTTCGATCCGTTTGGCTTAACCATTCCAGAGCGGCAATCTGAAAACTGAAAAAACGTTCTTTTTCATCCCAATAAGGATGACCCGACCATGGATCTATATAAATTCCGGGACGGTCGAAGCGCCCAGGTATCTCTACAAGATTGAGTTCAAATCCAAGGTCAGGATCATCCAGGCGATGCACCCTGAAGAAAAAGGTGTCTGTTCCAAAAGGCGCCGATCCTTCAAAGATGGGTGAAGTTGAAGCCTTCTGAAGCCAATTTGTTTGGTAATATGGCAAAATCACTGATGATGTTTGCCCAAGTTTGTTGAGGTATTTTGGAAGTGCACCTGCAACATCCCCCAAACCACCTGCCTTAGCAGCCGGATAACATTCTGCCGTAATGTGGATGATTTCCATAAACTATTTGAACCAGATTATATTCTATCTTACCGCCTGTATGCGGCAGTCAAATAAGAAAAAGATTTGTACATCTGCAACGCCGTACAGTGATTAATTGGAATCATCACTCTCAAGCAAAAAAGACAATGCTGTTAAAACTGAGATATTTTTTTTAGCAGCTTTTTTATTATAATGACGGCTCCTGAAAAAGAGAATAAAAATAAACGGATAGAATTACATTGTGACAAATACCATTGAGGTACATAACGTAACCAAGGCGTTTGGTGAGACAAAAGCGGTTGATGACGTCAGTTTTAATATTGAAAAGGGAAAGATTTTCGGTCTCCTGGGGCCCAACGGTGCGGGTAAAACCACTACCATCCGAATGATCAACTATATCATTCTGCCTGACGATGGTAAAGTGCTGATCAATGGAATTAAAGCGGGCCCCCAAACACAAAAAATGATTGGGTATATGCCCGAGGAGCGCGGGCTTTACAAGAAAATGAAAGTTGGCGAACAGCTGCTTTACCTGGCTCAGCTGAAAGGATTAAGTGCATCGGATGCCAGGGAAAAAATCCGATACTGGCTCAAAAGATTTAATGCCTACGACTGGCATTCAAAAGTTGTAGGTGAACTTTCTAAAGGAATGAGTCAGAAAATTCAATTCATTTCTACGATCGTTCATGACCCGGAAATTTATATTTTTGATGAACCCTTCAGCGGTCTTGACCCCATAAACAGTGAACTGCTGAAAGAAATCATCATTGAGTTGAAGGAAAAGGGAAATACCATTCTTTTTTCCACACACCGCATGGAACAGGTGGAACAGATGTGCGATGATATTTGCCTGTTCAACAACGGTAAAGTAGTTCTGACCGGTAACCTGAGAAATATTAAAAAAGAGTTCGGGAAAAATACCGTCCTTATTGAATTTCAGGGCGACGGTTCATTCCTGGACCGGCTTGAAAATGTCAGAATCAATAACAGGTCAACCAACTTTGCTGAAGTTCGTATTCTGGACGGCCTGAACTCACAAACGATTCTCAAAAAAGCGATGGAAGCCGCTGAAATTCACAAATTTCAGCTTGTGGAACCATCGCTCAATGAAATATTTATATCGGTTGTTGGTGAAGACAATATTAAGAAGCAACATGAAGAGGAGCTCAGGGCATGAATTGGAGTCAGACGTTTTTAGTAAGTAAACGGGAATACCTTACGCGTGTAAAGAGCAAAGGATTTATCTGGGCTACCATTCTGGTGCCCGTAGGTTTTGCCCTGCTGATTGCCGTGGGAATATTTATTGCAGTGTGGGACACGGATATAGACTACTCAATCGGTATCAGTGATGAGTCGGGCCGCGTAATTAGCGACCTGCAGGAATCGAATGGTGATGAATATACCGATATCACCGACATTCCCGTTGATACGGTCCGTGCCATGGTACAGCGTGAAGAGCTTACCGGTTACGTGCTGGTAACCAACGAAAACATTGAAGGAGATAGGCCGCTTGAACTGATCTACAGCGGAAGCGGCGGGCTTCAGCTTCTCACTACGGTTCGCAGCGACCTTCGGGAGTCCATACGGCAGGAACGTCTACGCAGAGCTGAAGTCAGTGATGATATACGGAATATATTTGAATCACGGATTGCCCTGGAATCTCGACGGCTGACCCGGGAGGGTGAAGAGAGCGAAGACGACACCGAGATATTATCAATGGTCGGTTTCTTTATGGGTATTATCATCTTTGGCGCCATTTTCGGCTATGGCGGATATATTATGCGGGGGGTTATTGAAGAGAAAACCAATCGTATTATTGAGGTCATTACTTCCTCTGTGAGGCCCATTGAACTTCTTACCGGTAAAATGGCAGGTGTTGGCGCTATCGCCATTACACAGTTTGGGATCTGGATACTCGCAATGAGCGGCCTGTCTGCCCTGGCAGGTCCGGTAGCGGCATCAATGATGCCCTCTGCACCTGCAGCAGCCTCTGAACTGCCCGATGAGCTGAATGGCACGGCCAACGCAGAGCTTCCTGCATTTCTTGATTTGCCAACGATTGAAACCTCGCTTATCATCTATTTTGTTCTCTTTTTCCTGCTTGGATACCTTCTTTACAGTTCACTGTTTGCCGCCATCGGTTCAGCTGCAGATTCTGAAACCGATACGCAACAGCTGATGCTTCCCATTACGGTACCCATTATGATAGCCTATCTGATCCTGTTCCATGCAATGAGAAGCCCGGATAGTGCACTTTCAGTAGTCGGTTCCATGATTCCTTTTTTCTCACCCATTGTAATGGTAACCAGGATAGCTATTACCGAAGTACCTTTCTGGCAACCTCTTACAGCCATTTTGCTTATGGCCGTTACCTTTGTAGGTACGATGTGGCTGAGTGCCAGAATTTATAAGGTGGGCATTCTCAGTTATGGAAAATCTGCCAGTTTTAAAGATCTCGCAAAATGGATTAAGCAGTAGCTGCTAGAAATCTGAATCATAATCATTGTTCACCTGACCCCGGTACGGAGCTCTGCAGCTTTCTGCGAACCCTCTCATCATACTCTTCGGGCAGCCGACGGTCAAGAAGATCCCTAGCGGCTTCACTGGGTAACAGCTTCAGTGCCTCCTGCGAATGGTATCGTATACGGGGATCTCTGTCAAAAAGAAGGCGTTGCAGACGAGCCTGCCATCTATCTCCGGATGAATCGTACTGCAGTATCAGGTCAAGTACACCTTTACGGATTTCATATGGAAAATTATCAGAGAGGAACGTTTCAGCAAACCGGACAGCTGACTCCTGCTCCCCTTTATCAGCGAGCAATCTGAGCATATAAGGCACATCATTCAGTGCCAGGTCATCCGTAATGGAGCGTTCCAAAATGTTCAGGAATACATCGGGCTCAGTGGTCTCATACAGTGACCGCGTTGCAGCCCTTCTAACACTGCTTGTCTCACTTTGGTAAAGTGTTGACCTGAGCCTGGATATAACCTGTTCATCTCCCGTGAAAAGTGAAAGACCGTCAATCGCTGCAGCGCGAACGGAGTCCGGATTACCTGAATCCAGGAAGCGCAAAAAAAGTTGTTGTGTACCGGCAGCGCCATTGGTAACAGTTGAAAATGATCGAAGTATCTGAGCCACGACAGCGGCATTCTCTTCACGCTGCAACAGATCGGTAAGGGCCAGCTGCAGATCCGGATTATCAGCATACTCTGCCAGTTTTGCAGCAGCTTCCACCCTGAAAGAAGGCTCATTGGAACTGCGCAACTGATAAAGCCAGAACGAAAAGGGTTTATTAACTTTTAATTGTACATTTTCTGAGTCCGGAAGCTCAAGAATCAAATTTTCAGTAAATGGAGAGACGGATAGTACAACGGTATCGCTCTCACCTGTAAACGTAAATTGCTGAGAACGCACTTCATTTGGTGTTATCTCTTGTACATTCACACTTACAAGCTCATCAACTGCAATGTTTTCAGCCCGAAAATTAATTTCAGCAGCATCCGATCCGGCTTCCCACGCAATATCAGCTGTGTACGTATAAACAGAATCCAGCTGAGAAACCGATTCATATAGCGTAACGCCATCGAATAAAGGAACGCCAGAAACTTTATAGACCTCTTCGGCTAAGGTATTGTATGACAATACATAATTACCGGAAACAAACAAGTTACCCACAACTTCTGAAAGCTTCTTATCCCAGGCACTTTGATCCGGTCTTGTCTCATTGAAATGAATCCAGGGAGTCAGTTCACCCGATTCGAATACATTGTAGGGAGGCGGAGATTGTCCGCCCTGAACCGGTTCATAATCTGAACGCGAAAGCTGCCAGCCCCGAAGCATCTGAACTGCTTCCGGATTTGACCACTGTCTTTCTCTCAGTTTTGCACCAAACCACTGACTGACAATCGATTCTTCCACCTGGCCGGGAATATTGCCCCTGTTACTGAAAAGATAGATGATTCCGCTTCCATAAGGTTTCGTTTCCCAATAATCATCTTTAAGCAGAATCAGGTGTAAATCCCTGAATGGGTACGATATTCCCGTTTCCTGCTGCATTTGAAGCAGCAACTGTGCAGAATTCGTGATGATATCACTGCCATAGTCCGTTTCAAACTCTGAGTAGAGATAGATCTGTGAATCCGACCTTCCGGAAAACGCGGAAACAATATCCGGATCCGTTTCCTGCTGCCATAGCTGAGAGGTCGTTGTAGCAATGATGCTGAGATCACCCAGTGCCCAGTTAAGCCCTGTCGGTGTTATTGCAGGATTAACAGAGTAAACCGTCACCTCTTCATCCACGGATACAACGGAACCCTCCCCCTCTCGGCCGTTCATAACGAGTTTTTTACCGGCAGGATGAATAAACATAAACTCGGCTGTAAACTCAACCGAGGGATGGTCGACAACCGGCAGCCAGTGAGACGTGCTTCGTGGCAGACTGGATGTAAAACGTGTGCCGAGAGCCGATTGATGAATTCCAAACTCTGTTTCAGAGCGATACTGAATCCTGAGTGAAAGATTCTGACCCCTTTCAAACCTTTGAGGCAGCGCAATAATAAGCTTGTCTCTGCTGATATAGTTCTCGGCAGGCTCATTTTGAACCTCTACCCCAATAATTTCCAGTCCGGGAGCATCCAGCATAAGCGAGTCTGCCTCTTCATCCTTCATGCTCAGTGAGTATAAAATATCCCCCTCGATACGCCCTGTTTCACTTATACGCAATTCAGCATCAAGGTGTCGGAATTCAGTGGGCATCCAGGGATATGCTTCATAGTCCCAGTTTACATCCTGACTGAACAGACTGTTTACGAGATAAGTGATTGCGAATAAGGTGCCAGTAACTGCTTTGAATTTCATGCTCTATCTGTAATTCTCAAATATGGATAATATTTCGTGGCTTAATACAGGATTCGTTGATATGGCATTTCCGGTTTCAATGCTGCCATTCCCAAAAACGTCTGTGTAGCTGCCACCTGCTTCTGTTACTATGGGGAAAAGTGCGGCTGCATCCCAAATGTTCAGTATAGGGTCGATCATGATATCAGCCCGTCCTGTAGCGACCAGCATATGCCCGTAGGCATCCCCCCAGGTTCTGTGTATCCTGGCTGATTCGACAAGTTCCCTGAACGGCTGTTCAAATCCATGGTCACTGAACGAATTGACGTTGGTAGTGAGAAAAGTGGCTTTTGAAATGTCGCTGCACTCCCTCACCCTGCAGCTCTTTCCATTCAGGGTACAACCCAGTCCCTTGCCGGCTGCAGCCATTTCATTTAATGCGGGGGCATAAATCACGCCGACAACAGGACTGTTCTGAACAAGAACGCCAATCAGTGTTGTATAAAGGGGCACTCCATGTATGAACGATTTGGTGCCGTCAATAGGATCAAGTATCCAGACAACGTCTGCATCTTTATTTTCACTGCCAAACTCCTCTCCTATAATGCCGTGAGACGGGTACTTCTTTTGAATCATCTCCCGGATAAGACTCTCCGCTTCCCGGTCGGCATTGGTTACCGGTGATTCGTCATCCTTAAATTCAAGAGCGAATGATTTGTTGAAATATTTTAGAGTTGAGTCTCCGCCGGCTTTTGCAAATTTTATTGCATCAATTCGCAACTCATTGTAGTCCAATGCCATAACTGTATTTATGGTAATCAGGTAATCGTTCTATATTCGGGGTTAGCAGCCAGCTTGTATCGCGCAGCTACAGCATATAAGATACGATTATCTGCCTGAATCTCAGGACTGAATATATTCAGGCGGACTTATGAGTGGCTTCTTGTGAACGAACTGAGATTACTCTTCGAACCGATAAATAATTTGAAGTGATTCGGCCTGGGCTGCATTTACAGACTGACTGTTTTGGCTTGTCATGTCGGTTTCGAACGTGCCGTTCTGATCGGTTAATATCAGGCTGCCATTGAACTCTTCAACCTGTCTGCTCCAGGTAAGGGTGAGATTATCCTGCTGTCCACCGCTAATCTGCAGGTCCCAGATAACTTCAGGTGAAAAGGCATTCCGGTAGTCCCATAGAAGATCCCGGTCTCCCCCGCCAAACCAGGCGTGCAGGGTATTGCCCGGCGGAGGTGGAGGAGACTCAAGGTCAACACCCGAATCAAAGAAATCTGTTGCACCCGGCTGCTGACCCAGCCGAAGTTCCACCTCAGAGTTTTGATCGGACAGTAAAAGCAGGTATTCATAATTATTGCTGAAAATGGAGAAGTTTGCCGTCAGATTGATATCATTTTCAAGCACAAATGTGAGCGGATTGTCAAAGCTTTCCACGGACCCTGTCCAGCCGGCAAACACCCATCCTGTATTGGGCACGGCAAAAAACTGAACCGTGTTTCCGGCTTCATCACCTCCTGACGTTAAAACGGATCCTGCATTTGGTGGATTCACGTTAACCGAAATATTGAAGGTTTCAGCTTCTGAGCCAAAATTTCCGCATGCAGACAAAAACAACATTCCAATCACCGTAACCAATATTATAAAAACGTTCTTCATCCTTACTTGATTAGCGTAATTTTTCTGAGATCCAGTTTATTCCCATTCTGGAAGCGGACAATGTAGATGCCTGATGCAAGATTTTGAGCGTCAAAACGAACCCTGTACTCACCGGACTCCATGACGCCGTCAGCTAATACACCCACCTTGCGCCCGGCAACATCAAATACCTCAACTTTTACATAGGATGTGTTTTCCAGTCTGTAGTGAATGGTCGTAGCCGGATTAAACGGATTCGGATAGCTTGCAAGCAGTTCACTTTCTGCAATTTTTTCATCCCCTGGAATTCTCGACACTGATAGATGTTCGGGTATTTCATGCAGCGTAAAAGATTGACCCGAACTCAAATCCGTTGTGACCTCTTCGCCTGAATAAATTACCCTTAACCGTAAGAAGTGATTGCCTGTATCGGAGATTTCTCCCTCGTACTGTATTGTGACCGGAAACTGTATCGCGGTTAGATTCAACCTGGTTTCAGAATCAAATTTGATAACAGAAAAGCCCCCTTCGGTTCGTATATCGATCGGTGTATCGGGTGCAACCGGCGGAAGCAGATATTTGAGCCGCTCATTACTGTAAAGTCCATAATCGGGAATGGCGAGCGACGCACTGTTTTCAGCATTTCGAAACTGTATTAACTCACCCGATATCCCGGAAGGCTCTGCATGCCGGTCTGCAAGTATTGATGCGGGTTTATTTCCCTGAGGTACCATATTTGGATCCAGATTCAGCTGCAGTTCAATTTCACCGGATTGGTCCGCATGAATCCAGTAACCTGCACCCGGTACAAGCTCATTTACGGCTTCATACTGCCCATTGCTGTAACTGAAGATAGATGCATCACTTAAAATATTTCCGGGATCTGAAATGTCTGAAGTCGGAATCGTATCAGACATGGCTCCTATTAAATTCCAGCCTTCGTTGAGTTGTATAACCGCCTGCTCTAACCCATTTCCTGATACGTTATATGTTTCTGCATCAAACGTACGGGTTTTAATCCAGTAACCGCTGGCTGGATCAAGTGATTCAGCTACTGTATACCGATTGCTGTAGGAGAATACCGTAGCGAGATCTGCTTCAACATTACCGGATGAAAGCGGTATGCTTACCAGCCGCCAATCCGTATCCGCTATCAGTTCTGAATTCACATAGCTCTTGCTGTTCGACAACCCGCTCTCTCCTCCTTCACTGTTGCGTGCGCTGATTGCATAAAAAGAAATTCCATCCGGGAGGGTATTATCCTGAAATGAGAACGTGCCTGTATTGGCAGTGCCGATTTGCTGAAGATTCATGATATCATCACCCCTGTAAATGATGTACGTTGATGTAAAATCTTCAGATGCCGCGTTCCACTGTATCTCGGTTCCTGATGCAGTCTCTGTGATATCGACCAATATCGGAGCCTCCGGTATCTGGAGAGGTTCTTCAAACGTGATTGCGGGTGTATCGTTTAGCTGTACTCCGTCAACAGTCACCGTTACGGTTATCTGCTCAGCTACAGAATTGGTGACTTCAAGCGAATATGTACCCGCTGTGCCCGTTTCAGAAATCTGACCCGCAACTGCGGACCCCGTCAATACAATATCGAACAGATTCTGAGGCAAACCGGATGCCGGATCACCATTTGTATAGAGCAGCGCAATCGAAACAAGCGACGCATCACTGCCATCAGCAGTATGAGGTGACGTTGCGGTTACCGCAGATGCGGCTGAGTCAATAACCAGTACGGGCTCCTCAAACAGGATAGCGGGTGTATCATCAAGCACCGCCCCATCAGCCGTGACCGTGACCGTTACCTGTTCCGCCACGCTGTTGGTCACCTCGAATGTATAGATTCCCGCGGTGGCCGTTTCCGTAACCGGGCCGGCACCGGCTGAACCTGTGAGCGAAATAGTAAACTGATTACCTGCCAAACCCGTCACCGGGTCGCCGTTGGTGTCAACCAGGGTTACGGTAACAACTGATGCATCCGCTCCATCTGCAACATGCGGAGAGGTTGCTGCGACCGTGGAAGCTGCAGGATCAATAATCACTGCAGGCGCTTCAAACAATATGGAGGGCGTATCATTGAGTTGTACTCCATCAGCCGTGACCGTGACCGTTACCTGTTCCGCCACGCTGTTGGTCACCTCGAATGTATAGATTCCCGCGGTGGCCGTTTCCGTAACCGGGCCGGCACCGGCTGAACCTGTGAGCGAAATAGTAAACTGATTACCTGCCAAACCCGTCACCGGGTCGCCGTTGGTGTCAACCAGGGTTACGGTAACAACTGATGCATCCGCTCCATCTGCAACATGCGGAGAGGTTGCTGCGACCGTGGAGGCAACCGGGTCGATGTCTGCCTGTTGATCATCTTCTGTTGTAAAACTGAAGACAGCAGACGGATCCCCTGTTCCCTGGCTGTTAACACCGGATACCCGCCAATAGTAAAGTGTGCTGAACGACAGTGACTGTGCCTGGTATGTGAGAGCGCTCACAGTCGCGGACTCAGCAATCACGCTGAAATCAGGCTGTTCAGAAATTTCTATAAAGTATTCTTCTGAAAATTGTGAGGATTCCCATTCGAAATTGGCATTAACGGGCACATTCACGGAAGCATCGGAAGGAGATGTGAGTACAGGAGGTACAGGAGTACCCGGTACCGTGGTGAATGAAAAAGCGTCAGACCAGGGCCCATTTCCGCTTGAGTTTGACGCTCTTACGCGCCAATAGTAGGTGGTGAGTTCATTCAGCGGGTTCACCATCTGGTAAAGGGTGCCTGTCAATCCGGCCTGATCTTCAACCAGCGTTGAAAAGTCGGAAACTTCAGAAATCTGGATCTCATAGGTTTCTGCGGCTGCAGCTGCCTGCCAACTGTACTCCGGAAGCAGATCAACATCTACCGACCCGTTTGCGGGCGAAGAAAGAACGGCTTTTTCAGGGAGACTGCTGTCAATGTATGAGACTGTTCCGGAGCGCAGTGTGGCTGTCGGCGTATCGGTCCCCGGTTCATTAAATGACAGAGCTATCGGAGTTACCTCAGTCGTAGTACCCAGACCCGTGCCATCCTGTATTGAAAAGCGCAGATTCAGTATGGAACCCTCACCGGTAAGGTTTTCAGTTCCCGCAGCCGCAATTTGTATCACTCCGCTTTCCTCAGAAAGGGACAGCGCATAGCCGTCAGACAGCGTACCGGCCTGTTCAACCCCTTCAAACTGCAGCACAGCCGGATCGAACTGAATATCCGTTTCGAACGAGTTTGCTCCGAGCCCTGAGATGTCGGTTGTCTGTAGCGGCAGCGTAAATATATCGAGACTGCTTACATCGGTATCAGGGAACGATACGGTGACATCATTAACCACAAGGGTAGCCGGTACCGATTCAAAATTTTCACTGTCAATGGCCACAATTTCTACCGTACCCCGACGCAGTCCGGTTGCTACCCCGGTATTTTCATCTATTGTTGCAACTTCTGTATTGGATGATCTCCAAGTATATGGTGCCGTACCGCCCGTAATCACAGAAAACTGAGTTGTTTCACCAATAGTAATCTCAGTGTCATCCTGCTGCACGTCAATCACAGGTGCATTCTGTATGGTTACAGTACCATTTGACGTAGCCGCATCAAAAGATTCATTGAACCGCGCTGAAAGAGGCGCGAAGGTTGCCGTTCCGGTTGCCTCACGCAATACCCTGAACCGAATATTCAAAAGGGAACCAGCCCCTTCGAGCGGTGTTGTACTAGCAAAAGCAAAGGATATCGTATTGTTCACTTCATTGATAACCGGGTCAGCTACCCCTTCCAGAAGCGTGCCTGCTGTTGAAAAAGACAGTATTTCAAGCTTGGTATCAGTGTATGAAAGCGATATTTCACCTGATCTAATATCCAGTCCTGTCAAATCGGATACTTCAACCCCCACCTCTCCTTCAAGCGTCTGTGTAACCGTTGCATCACTTACCCCGACCGTAAGATCGAGCAGCGTAGCCGGCTCAACCCTGAACAAGTCCGTGGAATCTCTCTGCCCTTCTGCATCCTCGACGAAAATTTTCACGGAACCGCTTGTGATTCCCTCCGCAAGACCCGTGGATGTCACGGTGGCAATCCCCGTATTGGATGAACTCCAGGTAACCGGTTCGGCTACATCCCCGGATACGTTGAATTGAAAAGTTTGTCCCACCACCAGGGGCGGTGACGGTGATTTGGGCGTGAGCGAAATCCCTTTGATCCGAAGTGTGCCGCTGATTGCATCAATAGCCGGTGTACCCTCATTGAATTGTGCAGTTGTTATCCCAATTACAGACTCCTGAAACTTTACCGCATCCGCCGCTATTTGTACCTGAAGGAATAGTATCACACCCGTTCCTGTGACCGGATCTGTTGACGAGAAGGCGAATTCCCTGTTGGTTGCATTGTATTGCACATCTTTGCCCTGAAGCAGTGTCCCATCCGTTGTTACACCCGTTATTTCAGCAATGTCTGATGAGACCGTAAACTGCCACTCTCCTGACAGCACCTGGTCTCCAGCCGTGAGTTCTGAGACAGAAACCGGCAGCAACAGAGTGGCCCCTGCCTCTACCGTTGAATCAGGTATCGACAGCGTTACGTTCTGTGAATACGCCATCCCTCCTGTGAGCCACAGCATGAGCAGCAATATGCCTGAAAATCTGTTGATCATTCGGTTCTCCGTTTCATTGACAGATTGCTGCGATTATTTGATGAGAGTCATGCGTTTTACATCAGAAAATGCTTTTCCATTGGCACCGCTCACGTCAATTCTATAGAAGTACACCCCGCTGGCTACATCCAGGGCATTCCACTCGAGCTGATAACTGCCTGCATTTTGAACCTGATTATTCACAAGCACCGCCACCTGCTGTCCGATTGAGTTGAAGACCCTCACCGATACTTCTCCTGAAACAGGCAGTTTATACCGAATACTGGTAACCGGGTTGAAAGGGTTCGGGAAGTTTTGGTCGAGTGAAAAGATTTCGGGAATCTGGGCAGCTTCAATCTCTTCCGAGAATCCTTCCTCGGCATGCGAGGTAAGGTCCATTTCGTTCATGACCAGGCTGGTAATTTCAAACTGAGAGGCGTCCGGAGTCACTCCATCCTTCAGGTGGAACCGGATATGATACGCGTCCACCCGGTTTTCAATGGGACTGACACCCGCAAGCGCCCATGCAAGTTTCCCTTCTCCCTCGTTTCTGAGGTCTGTCCAGTCGGCCAGTTCAGGGCTCGAGATCATTTCAACGGAAGCTATCTCATCGGCAGGATAGTTAAGTTTTAGAAGCCCGCCCAAAAGATTGAGTTTTCCTTTCGATGAGATCACAATGTCATAGTATGCATCCGTGATTTCGGTCGAAACCTCATAAACCTCTTCCGGTTCGAAAGCGGGAAGCTTGCCGGCGCCAGGGAATCCGGTAATAATATCCACGACGAACTGCAGTATGAAGGAAGCGTCCTGAGACGTGATTGTGCCGTTTCCTGACACATCGGCTGCGGCCAGCTGTGTGGATTCAAGGGTAATCAAATCCACCAGGTACTGCAGGATAAGGGACGCATCAAAAGCGGAGATATCCCCGTTTTCGCTTACATCGCCCAGCAGTACGCCGGTTCGATCGGTGAGGAACGGACGATAAGTTACCTCATTGGAGCCACTGATTAAGATTCGGTTTCCAAGTCCATCGAGGTTCAGATCCGGCCCCTGGTCTACAAAAGGCCCGGTTGCATCTCCCCAGTAATTATCTGTGGCGGTTACATCTCTGAAAACATAGAGTCCCGCATCATCGTTATCGTAAATATTGTTCAGCTGAAGTACGGGATCACCTGAGTTACCAGAGACATATATTCCATATCGGTTTGAATGGATATCCGAATTTCTGATTGTTGGAATCGCAGTATCATTTGTGAATACACCGTACACAGAATTTGAAGAAAATCCGGATTCAAATATCGCATCGCTGTTATCAAAGTAGAGATTCCGGTCGCCATAACGTACAATGACATTTTGCAACAGGGAGGCACTCGAACCATCATCACGAAACCACAAATGATCCCAGTTATTTCGTCCAGGAAGAGTAGTATTAGAATCTTTATTCGTATCCCCTCCGAATGTATCATCCCGCACTGATGTGAAGACGATCTTATTCTCCTCAAGCCCGGCTGCATTCAGCTCGCCCTGGATGTACATATAGTCGTTTGTGGAAGTGTGCCCCAGTTTAAAAACGGTGCCCGGTGCAACTTCAACCCTGTTTCCTGAATTGATGTAAGTAGTTCTGTTTATTGGTATATATACCGGGTTCGTGTAGGACTCCGGCCAGTTAAATCCAAGTTTACCGTTCAGGCTGAGATTACTTTGAGTGTACAGAGCGATTGCATCCTGATAGGTGTGAGTTCCGATTGTATTTCCGCTGTAGGTCGTCCCGTCAATGTTCGGGCCGCTCTCAACGGAAAGCTCTCCCAGCAACCCGATTGGAAACTCATTGTTTTCAAAAACATTATCTGTGATAATCGCTCTGGAGACTATTGCACCCGTACCATTGGAATGTCCGTTGAAGCTATTGCCTGAGATGGTCAGGGTTTCTTCTGTGGCTATACCTGAAAGCCTGGCAAGTATTCCATGGGAAACATTATTTTCAATTGTATTGAACTGGATCGTTACCGGTATGGAAGATCTTTCGATATTTACACCAATCGAATTACCGCTGATTGTGCTATTAGAAATTTCCGGAAATGATGCTCCGTCACCGGATGACTGGGCCAATAATCCTGCATAAAAGGTATTGGTTCCCCCGTTGCCTGTGATTTCAGAATTACGAATGGTAACCCGGGCTACAAATCCATTATTGCTGTTTCCATCACTTATCTCAACGCCACTATTTCCGTTGTTTGTTGCCCGAAGACCATCAAAAATTAATGCTGATTCACGGGCCTGAATCCCGTCTCGCTGGGCGTTTTCTACCCGCACATTCTGGAATGTATTGACGTAGTCATACGCCGGTGGTGACCCGCCAAAGGAGCCGAACTGAATTCCAGTACTTGCATAGCGAACATAGACCTCGGTTAAAACCGAGTTAACTGTATTTCCACCATTAAAACTTATTCCACCCCAGTTACCGGGAGCCGGATCTGCTGTATCGGAAGCTTGATTTACAGCACCTCCATAGGCGTTATCTCGAAGTGAGGTAAATACTATGGGTGAAATCGGACTGCCTTCAGCATTCAACTCACCCTGGACAAGAAAACTCCTGTTGGAAAGACTGTTCAATGCTTTAATTGTAACCCCACCGGAGATGTTTAAGACACCACCGCTGCCAACAGCAGGACTGCTAATGCTGGCTAAAATGTATGTGGGATTTGTAAATGCCTGCGGGACAACTGTACTAAGCAGTCCGTCCAGGTCATTGGCATAAATGGCGACCGCATTATTGTAGGTATTATTGGTAAAAACATTCCCATCAACACCGACTCCATCCGTATAAATGTGCCCCAAACGCTTCCAAGCTCCAACTCCAAAGCGGTTTCCATCAAACGTATTATCGATAAATCGGGCACGGCTACTCACAACACCGGATTCTGCATTGTTCAAAAACTGATTTCCAGCAAAAAGAACGTCTTCAGCCACATTAGCTGATTCTATTAATACTCCGTGACTTGTGCTGGTCTCAATTACATTCCCAATAAGGCTTACAGGGATGCTTGGGTTATTCATTCGAACCCCGATCGAATTACCGCTGATGGTACTGTTAGAGATTTCAGGAAATGCGGCTCCGTCGCCGGATGACTGGGCCAACAATCCTGCAAAAAAGGTATTGGTTCCCCCGTTACCTGTGATTTCAGAATTACGAATGGTAACCCGGGCTACAAATCCATTATTGCCGTTTCCATCACTTATCTCAACGCCACTATTTCCGTTGTTTGTTGCCCGAAGACCATCAAAAATCAACGCCGATTCACGGGCCTGAATCCCATCACGACTTGAGTTATCCACCCAGATATTCTGGAATGTATTTACATATTCATAGGCCGGCGGAGACCCTCCAAAGGAACCAAACCGAATACCGGTACCGGCATATCGAATATAAACCTCTGTAAGTACTGAATTAAGAGTACTTCCACCATTAAATTCAATACCACCCCAATTCCCACGAGCAGGGTCCGCAGTGTCATTAGCATTGTTTACTTCGCCTCCATAAGTATTGTCACGAAGAGAAGTAAAAACAATTGGAGAAACAGGACTGCCTTCAGCGTTCATCTCTCCCTGAACAAGGAAGCTCCTGTTGGACAAACTGTTTAACGCCTTGACCGTTACCCCGGCGGAGATGTTCAAAACACCACTGCTACCCACTGCAGGACTGCTTATTCCAGCAAGAATATATGTTGGATTGGGAAAGCTCTGTGGAACGACATCACTTAGGAGTCCGTCTAATTCAGTTCCGTAAAGAGCTACAGCATTTGGATATGTATTATTTGTAAAGGTATTCGAATCGACTCCACTGCCATCGGTATATACATGTCCCAGATTTTTCCAGGCACCGATTCCAAAACGATTGCCTTCAAACGTATTATTTATGAATGTAGCTCGGGAAGACAGAATTCCGCTCTGTCCATTGTTCAGAATAGTATTATCTTCAAAGACTATTTGTTCCACAGGCTGACTATGGGATAAATTAATTCCATGCCCCCCATTTCCTTCAATAGTATTATTAAAATAGTTCTGTGCAGCAATAGTCTCTTTTGATACTGCATTCTCAATAAGCAATCCATTCTGCCCGTTATTTGTAATGGTGGAGTTTTGAACTATTGAAATACGAGTTCCGAATCGACTGGTTGTGCCATCTATCCATAACCCGTTACTATTATTTCCATCAATTGTGACAAAGTCCAATGAGATAATTTTCTCCACTGTAGCTGAACGAGAATACAAACCATTTCCATCATTTAGAGATAGATTTCCTCCCTTAAAATCCGCAGCTACATCAAGCAGATAAACACCATTACCGGTATTATCTACAGAACCAATTTGTGTCCAGGACAATGTTTGATCAACAGTCGCATAAATTCCATTCCCTGCATTTTGCGATACTACTATATTTGACAATACGGTAGCGGCATTCAGAAAAAGAACTCCGTTATTGCTCGCGCTACCGCCATAGCGTATATTTGTATAAGATAACGAGCTGCCTGAGGTACTCTCTATGTCGATAATTACCCAGTCATCCGGAGCAGGGAGCGTGGCATCCCCATCCCCATTGGAATCGCCGCCGGCCGCATCATCCCTCTCGGATGTAAAGATGACCAGATTGGATGCAGTTCCGTTGGACAACAGATTACCGCTAACCGTCATCGTCACACCAGATGCAAACTTGACAATGGTTCCAGCTTCGATGGTCAGTGTAGCACTTACTGTAATATTATTTAGAACGTGATAGACATTCCCCGCTGACCAGGTTGTGTTCGCGGTGATATCTGCAGATACTTCCGTAACCGGAAGGTCCGTTGCCCCATACCTCCAGGGCGCGTACAGAATATTGTCTGTAATGGCATCCCCTGTTCCGGATGGGTTGGAGTCCACAGTGGGACCTAAGGAGCTTCCCCAGAAGTTGAGCCGGGCATCGAGTGTATTTGAACCGAGATTCTCGGCACCGAAGGTGGTGTTTCCTGAAATAGTATTATCTGTAATAACAGGAGCTGTGGCACCTACTTCAATGACCTGAATCCCCACATCGTTATTGATAATCTGGTTGCTTGTGATCTCCGGAGAACCCCCATTGTCAATCAGAATACCAACCGGATTGGCTTCAATATTGTTTTCGTTGATCGTAGCATTGGAATTTAAGGGTACACGTATCCCTCCTACACCATTGTTGGTGATATTACTGTTTTGCACGGAATAGCCGAGGCTAAGATCCGTAAAGACTCCAAATTCAGCATTATTCGAGATGTCAGAGCCGGAGATAATAGGGTTCGATGCACGCAGGTTAATTCCATGCACAGCACTATTACGGATAATGGCGTTGGATATATTGACACTGAAAGCACCCGTTGTGTAGAAAATCATGCCTGTTCTGGAACTGCCGGCACCATATTCAACGGTAACATAGTCCATCACAGATCCGACAGGGTTGGTGTTTCGAAACTCAATAGATCCCCAGTCGCCTGGTGCGGGTGTTAAAGATGAGGATGTAAATAGGATTATGTTCCCTTCCATACCGTCAGCTACAAGAGCCCCATCCACAAGCAGGGATGCTCCGCTGTCGAACTGAACGGTAACACCCGGATCAATGGTAAGTGTGGCCCCCTCTGCCACGCTGATCGTGTTTTGAACCGTTACTGGGCTATCGGCTGTCGTCCAGGTCGTATTGGCTGCGATATCCGTACTGACCGTCAGCTGGGCAAAACTCTGTGCAGACCACACCAACAGAAAACCGAAGAGCAGCAAAATTTTTCTGAACCGCTTTAATTGAAGGCATTCAATAAGGTTCAAATTTATTTTTTTGAGAAATAAAGGGACAGAATTCTCTGATCTTGATTCACTCATCTGTCAATTACCCGCAGTTTGATTATAAATTCAGGCTACTGAGGGTTTCATTCTTCATCCGCCAACAATAATCACAGGTAAACAAGAGAAACCCCGGCCTTTATTGAGGTATGCGGATTTTATCTCACACTCTTGTCATTCAACGGAATATTTTTTTTTGCTTCTTCGGATTTATCCATAAAGATGAGGCAAACTGAAGCTGTTTACCCTTTTAACTCTTTGTGAAGCCAGCCACGGGCTTTGGCCCAGTCGCGGTTCACGGTACTTTCGGAGATACCGAGTACCTCTGAGATCTCATTGATGTTCATTCCACCGAAAAATTTCATCGTTACAACGCTGCTGAGGCGTGAATTCAGTTTTGCAAGCCGGTCGAGAGCTTCATCAATATCCAGAAGTTCGTTCACCATCTGCCTGTCGCGGCTGAACATTTCATCCACATACGTTTTCCTTTCCGGGTTGCCCCCCCTTTTATCGGCGCTCTTTTTTCTCGCATGATCAATAAGTACCTGCCGCATACAGTTGGAAGCAATAGCCAGAAAGTGGCTTTTGTCGTTAAAGCTGATTTCGGACTGGTTCACCATTTTCAGATACGTTTCGTGCACCAATTCGGTCCTGGAGTAGGTAAGATTCGGGTTCTCCTGACGTATTTTATACGTAGCCATCCGTTTCAGTTCATCATAGACAATGGCATAGATATCGTCATAGACATCCTGGCCGTCGCGCATTTTATCAATCAGAACAGATATTTTTTCGCTCATTTCGCCCTATAGATTTTTTTAAAAAATAGACGATCTGAGCTAAACTGCCAATCTAAATTTTCTAATTCGAAAGAGAGCCCAATTCAACGGATAAGCCATGCATTAACGGGAGTCGTCATCGCGAAGGATTTGGGTGGCTTCCTCGAACCGGTCTGCTTTGTGGAGGGCTTCGATGAGGTGTTCATTAAAGACATCATTGGTTTTATCCGTCTTATACTCCATCAGCCACCGATCGCAAAGTATGTCCAGCTGATTGGCTTTCTGGCTAACATCAATCAGTTGTGAGTATGCTTTAGCAAATTGAGGATTCAATGTGCGTGTTTGTTCAAAGGATAGAATTGCATTTTTCGTTTCACCCAGCTCATGGTAAATCTCTCCCATCTGGAAATATAAATTGTAATCATTTGCACCATATTCAACAGCTTTCTTAAAGGAACCCAGTGCTATCATAGGTTTTGAATCATTAAAAGCCATTAAACCTTTCTGATAGTGCAGTATTGCGCTTTCAGGATGTGTCAATAGAGCATATTCAATGATCTGAATATTCTCAATAAAATTAAAATGCCCTGACATGGATGTAAAGACGTCATTCAAGCTATTTTCGAGAATCTCTAGTACGGGATCTTTCTGAAATATCTCTGGCAGAACCGGCCCGATATTATTGACACGCTGAGAAACTTTATCGGTGTTTTCTTCAAAAAGATCGCCATACAGTGTGATCATATCTCTAAGAATGACCCTGTATGTTTCCAACAATTCCTGTCTTGACAGATCCTTATCTGAAATTTTGTTCATGTAGAAAGTTGCATAACTATCATACCTGGATTGGAATAGTTCATTTAAATATGGACGAGCTTGTGAATGAACACCCTGGCTGACAAGCAAGTCAGCAATCTGCACTTTAAGCTCCTCTTTTGGGCCTAATGAATCGGCTTTTATCAATAGGTCAACAGCGTCAGAGGATTGATCCAATATTCTATGCAGTTGTGCTGTATCGATTAGCAGATCCTGGCTTTCACCAAATTCTGCAATAACAAATCTATACTTTTGTAATGCAGCATCAAAATCTTCTTCAAAAACCCACGATCTTGCAATCATTACATGATATTTTTCACTTTGGTCGTGAACCGCCAATGAGTCGTATATGGCTCTTGCCTCTTCAAATTCCTCGATCAGAATGTGTGTCTCCGCCAACTCTTCAGCTACCAACCGGTCATCCGGAAAAGCTCTTCTTTGCATTTTGAGCACATTCCTTTTTCCACCGTAATCATATCTTTGTTCATTCATTCTGATCAAAAGATCATATAGTTTTTTCTCACCTGGATTTTCCGAAATCAGTGTTTCGAACAATAGGTTAGCTTTTTGCGCCTGATTATTAGACATGAGCAATTGGCCATAAATAATCGCATAGTCCAAATTCTCAGGATAGTCTCTATATAGCTCCGAATAAACGTCAAGCAGTTTTTCTGAATCATTTAATTCGTTGTAGATTTGCCCCCTTAATACACTTAGCTGCTCTGCACCCGGGAACCTTTCATTCGCTTGCATGAGCACCTCAAGTGATTCCTCAAGTCTTCCATTCTCAAACAGGATGTACGCAAGGTTGTTGTGGATTGAGATATTGTCCGGACTATATTCTCTTGCTTTATAGTACAGATTTAAAGCCTCTTGAGAGCGCCCATCCTGATACGCTTCATTTGCCATTCCCTGATACACATTTCCTATTGTTGTCCTGACCTGATTTTGCGTAATTCCATGCTCTGTCTCTAAATCCTGATTATTTTCAAGCATGTCCAGAATAGTTAAATACTCATTTATCGCCCTATCATCCCCTGACCGATAAAACCCTTCCGCAATAACCAATTTAAGCCGAATATTCCCGGGAAAATTTACTAATCCTTTCTCTGCAGCATTAATTGCAGCTGTGTGATCTTCGATGGCGAGGTATGCAGATGCCAAATAGACATGGGGTTCTATCCGCATGGGATATTTTGAAACGGCATTCTCAAGTTGTTGAACTGCCTGGTAATACTGTCCTTCTTCAAATGAAAGGATTCCTGCCGACACCTCATAGGGTAGAATATTTTGAGCGGCTGCACCTGAATAATTAGAAAGCATCAAAAAGGTCGCTAAGCAGAAGATATATTTAAGAGACCTATATAATGAGCACGTATTTGAATGCATAATTAATTTAGAAAATTTAAAATCGATCAGAAATGCAACATATAATGACCAATTTAAAATGCCCTTGAAGCGATTTCAATAGCTTGTGTGGCTTTAGCAGTTCTAGCCTCCCTGCCACTTGAATCAACGGGAAATACTTTATACCAAAAACCTGCATTTCCTTCTTCATCTATAAATTCTCTTGAATCAGCTGCTACTTCGCCTACATATTCAAAAATGCCTGTGGCTACTTCCGCCTTGTAAATTTTATAGCCTGCAACCTGGCCACTATCGCTATCTTCCCAGACTACTTTTACACTATTGTTCATGTAGGCTACCTGAACATTGCGAACGGGAGCCGGAGGATGTTTTAACTGTGTAGTAATGGAATCTGATCTGAATTCACTTTGATTTCCCAACGAATCCACGGCTGAAATACGATATTCATATGATTCTCCAATTCTTACCATCTCATCTCTGAAATAACGCGTACCGGTTGAAAATGCAGATAACAGGGTATCTCTCCCCGATTCTATATGGTTCCTGTAAAGAACATACTCTGTTACGTCCGTGTCTTCAGAAGCATTCCATGTAATTCCCACTCTTTGTCCATCCTCCATTGCCAGTCTAAACAATGTGGGCGGTTCGGGTGGAGTAATATCCGGTATGGTTATTTCAGTGTACACCGTATCACTGTAACTCCCATTATTACTGGCAACGGATATCCCATATTCGTACGTAGCACCTTCTGTAAAAAACTGACCACCTATACCCCTGTCAACAAACGTCGTATCGGTTAGAGGTCCGCTATTTACCTGTGTAAAACTGATCCCCGATTGCGGCTGAATCTGTCTTCGAAGCAACAAATAATTTCGCAAGCCGGCAGGCACTTCTGTAGTGTTCCAATTTAATGAAACAGCGCCATCCTGCATGATCCGGGACTCAAAAACTGATACAGGATCAGGTATCCTGTAATCTATAATCAGAACATGTGCAGGGTTACTTCTTTCGCTTTCATTACCAAGCGAATCAACTGCTGT
The DNA here is from genome assembly GCF_003150675.1 of Rhodohalobacter mucosus. NCBI lineage: Bacteria > Pseudomonadati > Balneolota > Balneolia > Balneolales > Balneolaceae > Rhodohalobacter > Rhodohalobacter mucosus. The sequence goes on from NZ_QGGB01000003.1 coordinate 428,747, forward strand.
AATACTGTATCTGTATTGCGTACCAGGCTCAACGGTGGAATCAACAAAAACGGTCTGCAGAGGCTCCATCAATGTCTCATTAATCTGCGCATAAACCTCTTCATCATTTCTGGCCCGGTAGATATTGTACCCTTCGAGGCGTAAGCTGGGGCTTACCGGCCAGGTAACGAATGCCAGATGATCATCTGTAGATTCTGCTCGGACGTTGGCAATTCTATCCGGTGCAATATTATTTGTTATGGCAACTGTAATTCTTTCACTTGGTTCTGAAAGCTGTCCCGTAAAATCAATGGCGTGAATTGAAAATGTATATTCTATATCTGTCTCAGGAACATCAAAACTGTATAGATAATCTGTTTGCTGATCGGTTCGGGCGATAAATGATGTATGAGCTTTTACGGGGCCATTTTCTTCCGTTTCATAAAAAATCTGAAAACGGATCACATTTCTTGAATCCTGATTGGTCGCGGGTACATAACTCCACCTTGCTGTCACCCTGCTTCCTTCATGTTCGATTTCCGGATTTTCCGGAGCAGGAGGATAGAGAGGGTTTAACGCAGCTCTCCCCTCAATGACCTGACCAATTGGCCTTTCCAGATCATCCACAATCTCAAACCGATACGAAGCAGTCTGCCCTAATGGAGCTTCTTCATCGATATATAATCTTCCCACTGCCTGAGCTACTTCCGGCATTGTAAAACTTGCAAGCAGCCCTGTCTGTGAATTACTTCTTAATCTCAAAAATGCAGATTGCGGACTATCGGTATTCAGAAGATCAGAAAGCAATGAATATGTTTCCCCCAGCTGTCGCTCAAACTCATAACCGTTTATTACCGGATAGATAGGTTCGTCAGTAAGCAATACCCATTCAGCGTCTTCAATTTTCCTGTATACATTGAACCCATGTGACAGGGGTATCTCTTCCCCATGATAGATGAATGCCCGGCCATCTGCCCTGACAACAGCATGGATATCACCATCCGGAGTAAATTGAGCCTGTACCGCATCAACAAATGCCAGCAATATTATCGATGAAAACAGTGTAAATATTCTTAACAGATTTAACTCCGGCATATTCGATCTCATCATGATATAAAGTTAAAATTTTGGGAATGAATATTGCGGATTATTGTATTTAAACACGTAATAAATATCGCTAAAAGAGACTTGTTTTGAGATGGTTCGTTGCAATCCAGCCCCGTTGGTGAGCCTCACTTTCACCGTAATATTGGTTGGTGTCTCTATTTCACCGTTTGAAAATGACACATCTCGGGACAGTGAAAAGGATCCGTGTTTGATTCCTGTATGTGTATGCATATCAGTCCATGACTGGAGCGTCATCCAGTAATACGGGTACTGAATGGAATATTCAACTTTTTCAATTCCGGATTGCGGATCATCAATTCCGCTTACGTTGATGTTCAATTCATCATCTGTACCATTATACCTAACGCTAAGGGTCGGCGCTAAGGGGGGCGTTTCATCAAGATTAATTGGACCGGTTGATCGAACTCCGGACTTCATTCCCTGGCCGTTTACACTTCTATAGCTGATATAAAATGTAGGACCGACAGGCAATTTGTTGAAAGGTATTTCAAAATGGCGATCCGGAGTATTCTTATATCCCAGTATTGGGCTGTATAGTGCATTACTCTTGAACAAATTCCATTCAAAGTCCACGCTGTCATTTAGCGGCCAGCTACGGATGTCTGTCGCACCCGGAGACGTCCCGACCGCGTATTGAATGCCCAGCAGGTCTGTTTCCGGATCGTATGGCAATTTTGTTAGATACATACCAATTCTGTCATACCCGATCATAGCCTGCATTCTTCCCACATTGGGGCCCGTCGTATCCCTGGCTTTCAGAGGACCAATCGAGTAGATCTCGCTTGACATGCCTGCATTGTTCAAGGCTCTCACATGGATGAAGACTTCCGTGTCATAATCAGGCAACATCGGTCCGAAGTACTCAGCCTGCAAGTCCATTGTTTCTCTTGCTGCATATGGTGTGAACTCTTCTATCGAAGCGGCCACTGAATCCGTTATGATATACTCATAGCGCATCAAACCCGATTCCGAATCAGTTGATTCTGACCAGTACGCATTAACTTTGGGTGTTGCAGAATCAGTCCAGGATTCTTTTTCATCTGAGCTTATATTTAAAGGTGGTACAGTTTCAAGTACCGGATCAACGGGTGTCGTATAACCATACAGGTACATTGGCATTATGAATGGAGCGGCCACAAACGTAATTCCGGGATCAGTGGGTGGCGTGCTATCGTAAATAACTGCAGCCGGTGACTCAAACGGATCACTCACTGCTCCGGCACCATTTATTACACGCACGCTAACATAGTAAGGGGCACCCTCCACCATATTCAGGAAGCGCGTATTGCCAACCATTTCAGATGAAGGCATGTACGCATAAAAGTTTCTTTCACCCTGCAATTCCGTCCATTCCACAATATCAGTGGCTCCCTTTGTTGAACCAACTGCATATTCATAAGTGGAAATCCCGGTTTCAGAATCGTGAGCCAATACTTGCATCCTGATACTGCTTGGGTCACTCGTCCAGTATCTGTCAACATCCTGAAGTTCAAAACCAAAGGGGCTACCGTCAGAAATGGGCACCAGCATTGATGATGTCGTTTTTTCATAGAAAGAGCTCAGGTACAGCGTTGGCTTATCTGGCCTCAGTTGCGTTACCGGCAGTACGTCAGTACCCTTGCCGGTCGTATTTCCACCCGGTCCCACATCCACATCAAATATTGCACGGCGAATGGCGGTATTCCCGGCATATCCCCTTACACGGACACCAAAATTGATTGTACGCGTGTTGTAAAATTCTATTTCAGCCTGACTTGGGTTTGCTGATCTTGGGTGTGCCCGTTTGTATGGATAAATTGTGATTGAATTGTTTTCTCCAACCGAGAGATAATCATTAATACCCACCGAAATGTCTGTGTCATCCTCAAATTGTTTTACATCAATGCTATTCTCTACAATACCCACAGGATGAGTGGCATTCCAATCAATGGCAGTAGTATTGTAGAATCGTTCATAAGAGTGTACCGGCCTGCTCGGGTCCACTGTGACACCGGTTATCTGTGGTGGAACGAGTTCATCCGATAATTCAGCCAGTCGAAGCTGATAGGCATCTATATCGCTTGGTTCAGATGTACCATCAGGATTCACTGATTGATTCCAGCTAACATAGTTATCGAGAATGTTGTACAAAATCGCTGTAAGAGATGCTTTGTTTGTGTAAAACTGATCCAGAATTTGAGTGAAGTTTTTATGTGCTTCGGTTAGCGATTGTTTAAGCTGATTATGAGCGGGAACAACTTCATTCACTACTGTCCTTGAAGCGGTAGAGGCGTACTCTTCCAGTCCCCATTCGTGCATATCATACCAAAAACTGTTGTTTAATCTTGCCGCTTCATCCGTGATACATGTTAAGGAGTTAGTGTTTTCACAATTTGGATTTAATAGTCTGGTATAACTCTCCCTTACATCCTGAGGACCTTGACTTGGAGGCGGAATTCGTAGAAGCATGTTCCCATCTTTATATCTTAAGAGTGCATGATACCGCTGAACCACACTATAAACCTGATTTGAATAGCTGCTATAATCACTATTTCGATTGTACAACGCAGAATTAAAATTGCTGTTGAGTGTCTGAATTCCTGATTGTATTAAACTACTATTATTTATTACCGTAGTTCTTAGATTTCTTGCCCAGTTCCATTCCAGCCATCTCATATTGGCTTCATTGGCATAATATTTTTCCATTAAGTTGAGGACATGAGCATACTGTTCGGCAAGTACATTTACTCCCGGTATGACAGTGGCTTTTTCACCATCTGATTGTGCCGGTTCGAAATCAGTTGCCAAAAGACCATGCATTTCGGCAAGATTTTGTTCAACAGCAGCTATGCTTTCTCTGAACTGTTGATCCAGTTTATCAATTTCTTCTTTAAGATCTTCAGTAACCTGAGATTGATTGGCAGCAAGGGTTCCATCTACCTGAAAGGATGGAGCTGCCTGAACATTGGTGGAGGGAACAGGCCGGTACACATTTGAAACCGGTGATTCGCTCATCGCATTCATCAAATCATCGAACTGATTTTCGGCTTCATTCAGAAACTCAATAGATGTTTCGAGCCCTGTTGCCAATCTGGGATTTACTTGATCTGATAAGTTTGATGCAACCGTAATGGCTTGTTCCAGATTAACCTTTGCGATATCAGGCGATAGTAGTTCGTGGCTATTCAAATTCTGATGGCTTCTGGGAGCTAAAAGAACATTGTTTATGAGATTGTCAAACTGGGTTGGAATTGTGTTAAACTGAGTCCTTTCAACATTATCCTGAATTCTTCCATAAATAATGTTTCGCTCCTGAAGTGTTGAAGCATAGATGTTGGCTCCCGCCTTTCGTACATCTTCGTCACTATAGTCAAAACCTTGAAAAGGTGGAGGCTGATTCAGCGCATCCTTGGCTGCCTGTATCTGATTTCTCATCTCTTCAATTTTTGCCCTGAACTGGTCTCGCTGAGCCTTGGCCTTTGAAATGAGATCATTATGGCTGCCGGGCCCGATTCCACCACTAATGCCATCGTCTCGTATGGAAGCCCAGGCAGACAGACACGCTTTGTCTATCCAAAGATCGACACATCCCTTGATCGCAGCATATAATTCAAAACCTATCGGCTGATACACAACAAAAGCAGCTTTTGCCTCAACTTCAATACAGATAAAAGCGCATGCACTTGCTTCAAATACTACATATGCTCCAAAAGGCATGCTGAAATTGGGATCTGTGATCAGCCAGACAGAACCGGTAACCTGACTTTTAACCGAAATGACGGGAATACCAACTTCAAAACCGACGCTGACTTCAACCAGGAATCCCATATTGGCTGCCAAAAATTCACCGTCCCCCTCAAGGATTCCACCCATTACAGAAAAATCGATGTCCCCTATAATACCCCAAAGGTTTTCAGGCGTTTCTTCTTTCAGGAAAAATTCAATCGTTCCGCTTCCGCTAACCGCACCCGGTATATTCATATTCACAGCAACACCACCCATCATAAAGAACGGATCTCTCTGCATTCCAAAGTAAAAGGATGCATCAACCCTTGCCCTGGCAATGCCCTCTCCATCCATCTGTAATACCGTACCGCGGGCATCCATATAAAAGTTTTTGTTAGTGATACGCAAGAAAGTTGACCCTTCAATCATATAATTACTCGCGCCACCCGCAATTCCCATGCTTGCGTAGAGCATCACTGCAAACTGTATGTCGTCCCTCTCAGGAAGTGCATCCGGGCTCACCAGATTGTATCCGAAACCCGCCAGAGCTGTTTCAACCATTTGCAAATCTTCAGTATCCGGCCGGTAAAAGAACCCGCCTCCTGCACCCGTCAGATCAATCACTCCCGGAACAATTGGAATTCCTACGCTGGATGAGACAGCTACAAAAAGGCCGTAACTTGACTCTCCTCCAATGCTTGCAAACTTACCTGCAACCATAGCACTGGCCGTTGTTCCGCCAAGATTAAATGTGGCAGTTGCAGCTGCACGCAGAAGAAAATTCTGGTTTTCATCCTTCATGTAATTAAGACTGGCAGTCATGGTGAAAAACTCATCGATATTCACGATAAAACCTTCAATTGACAGTAATTTTTCGCCATCCGTCGTCTCGTACATAAACACGCTCTGAACCCCGGCCTTGAATCCGGAATCACTGTTTGCATCGGCACCGATTGATAACTCCAGGGCGGCATTATCACTGCTTCCTTCAACTCCCACCGGGCAAGGGCCGAAACAGAGAAGTTCTACAACGGAGATTTGCTTACCCGGAACCTCATCTGAGTTTGTATCAATCTCGTCAGGGCCTTTCTTGGATGTATCCTTCAGCGTAATTTGCTCTCCCTGTGGGTTGGATATATAGTGAAACTGGCCAAGAGACAGGCTTGCAATTCCCAAAATATCAATAGAACCGGTTCCGGACAGATTACCCACGTCGGATACTCCCTCCTGATTAACCGTAAAACCCTGGTAGCCGAGGCTTCCGCTCAGGCCTGACAGGTTCAGGCTGGCCGTACCATTAAAAGTTACTTCAAACCCGCTTTCGGATGCAGTAACCTGATCAAAATTGACGGCGACGGTAAGTACATTCACGTCAAAAGAAAAACCGACATTGCCCGTTACATTAAACTCAACAGGCTGTTGCTGGCCGGGATAAATACCAATTCCGGGATTGCCTGGAAAGCTCGAATCCTCTCCAAAATAGAGGATGGGATCTGTTTTACCATTCTGTACAACGACCGCATTGGCATATATTCCCGATTGACTCCAGTCATACGGATCAATATCAGCTCCAATTTTTTTCAGCTGAAAATATCCAAACTCACCCAGCGCAAATTGCTGATTAAGATCAAATTGAGGTTCACCGATATCTACCACAACCTGATCAGCGGAATCCCTGTAGATACTGATTGTCGACATAGCGGAACTGCTTACAGGTGCAGGTAATGTGACGGATAAATCGGCGTCGAGCTGCAATCCGTTGTTATTTACAAGTGAGAGGGATTCCAATGAGATATAATTTTCAATCAGATCGATGCTGCCTGTATTAAAACTGCCGAATTGAAACCCGCCATCTGTATCAAGAAGTAAATTTTCGTAGTCGATATCAGTTTGCAGAAATGTTACCGTTCCGGTTGAAGAAGAGATTCCCAGTGTACGGCCACTTAATACAATTGTCGGTTGATTGATGACTCCGGAGAATGCACCGTCAAAAAGTGAAAATGTCTGATCCTGAAGAGATCCGGCTACACCCCCCAAATCAAAATGGAGAGAAGGATTGGAGTTCAGATCGTTAATGCCGATTTCAAGATCGGTGATACTGATATCCAGCGGTTCTCCCAGAATACGTTCAAATGATACAATTCCATTGATCGAGAAGTAAAACTGAGTGGCATCCGAGTAAATACCGAAACCGTTATGCTGATCGGGCGTTAATGATGCCTGTCCAAAGTTCAATTCATCTGCCAGGCTACCCGGATCTATGTTAAAAGTCCATTCACCTGCTGTGTAGGACGACGTAAAGAAAAGAGGCATGTCGCCCGCCGATTCATCAATTACCAGGCTGCTTGACAGTGTTCCTGATATTCCCATACTGGTGCTTCCAATTTCCAGCTGCAGACCTAGCAGGGAAGCTTCAAAGATATCCGTTTCCATACTCTGATCTATCGTACCGGAGTGTGAAAATGTATAGAGCGGTATTATCGAAGGATTATAGGAGGTTGAATATGTACCGACTTCTACAATTCCGGATTCCAGGCCGGTTTCTGAAATCACAACACTTGCAGTGACATCGGCGTTGTTCAACACAGCGGGCAGATCAGCTTTTATGTCCGCGTAGAGCCTCATACCTGACCCCCTGTTTGCATATTCCAAACTCGTAATGCTGAGGGGCAAATTTACCATAGACTCCAGGTCTACATTGCTCTGCAAAGTTATGGAACCCCCTGTAATATTGTAGGCATCGTCGGTTGTCACATCAAACTCAATGTCAACCGCTACGGGGTCGTTGTTACTGTCGCGAACAGATGCTAGTACCAGCTCCAATGGTGTTCCGTTCGTTTGAACCACATAGCCTCCTCCCGATTCATTTTGTGAAAGGTCAACCAAAAGGTTGCCTTGGTCATCTTTTATATCGACATATGCAACATTTTCTGACGGCAGCAGAAGCCTGTCGGGAAGGAATGTAAGCACATCGGCGCCCAGGCTGAAGCCAGACTGATCGAGAATGGCCAAAGGTTCTGCAGCTGGTTCCGGACCGGAATCATCAAAGAATTCAGCTCTCCCGGCAACAACACCAAAACCCTCAGCAGAGACTGTAAAACCATCTGAATACTCTACTTGAAGCGGACCATAATCCTGGCCGCCAAATCGGATTGCAGAAGTGGATGAACCTGTCAATGATAGCCCAGCCTGATTGATCTCGAAACCTGATAAAAGATCAATCCTTATCGAGTTATCCGAAAGTGGTGTAGTATCGATATCTCTGATACTCAGGGAGAAGGGTGAAAGTCCAACATTAAACGATAATGCTGTATTAACATTAGCCGAGCCGCTCTTAACTGAAAACGGTTCGAAACCGAAAAGCAAATCATTAAACTGAATATCAGCCGATAAACCCTCATCCGTACCAACAGTCCCTGAACCCTGAAGCATCAGGCCTGTCGAATCGAGCACAGCCTGGTTTACGGTAAAATCAAGCAGTGGTTCGGATACACTGTAGGGAAAGTTCAGACCAAAAGGCTGATTAACGGTGAGAGATCCATCCCCAATCTTTCCCGTCATAAGATCAAGCGTCATCGAGCCGGTAACTGACACATCTGTTTGTCCATCATCTGCCGGCAATTCTGCAATTACTGTACCTGAAACTTCAGCTCTTTGTGAATTTTCAGAAACGAAAAGGTTCAGGTTGGTCGATGATGCCCGAACTTTAACCGGCCCAAGACCCAGATAACCGCATGGTTGAATATTGGCAACGGAACCTTCGAAGTATCTGCTTTCAACCAGATTCAAACTGAATTCGGGATTCGTAACACAAGATTGAGGGTCATCTACGGTAAACCCGGGCAGGTCACCTAGCTCTCCATCAACGGTTATAGAGACGAGATGCTCAGGGTTTGCCTGGTCGTCAGATTTTTCAAGAACGCCTTCAATTCGGTTGACCCAAATTGTAGGGCTTTCCGGTGCGTCAGGTGACAGGTCGATCTCAACGCCACCCAGTGGCTCAAATGGTGTTATACTTCCTGACAGGAACCCGTCGTTGCTGATTGACACATCTCGAAACGTAAACCCATCTGGCGGATTGAAGCCTGTACCCTCGAATTCAGGAAGCTTCAATTGAAAATCCATTGAGATATTTGGGTTAAATCCGTCAGGGCTGTCCCAGTTAAACACGAATGTTTCGGATGATTGCAGAACAATCGGTTTGAATGCAAATCCTGCCAGATTGAATTCCGGTAAATTAAGCCCGGGTATACTGCTTTCATTGATATTTTGCGGAGGAATGTGGATTCCATCATTCCTGATTTCAGTCCCCAGAAGCGGGAAGTTAAATGGCTCTCCGGATACAGGATTAACAGTCAGGTCCAGATCAAGAGAAATTGCGAATTCAAACCCGTTTTCATCGGAGTAATTGAATACCGGAAGTGAAACAATTGAATATAGATCGATTCCGAAAACCCCGAAATCAATTCCAACATCTTCATTAAAATCCAATCCACTAAAACCTGTGACATCGAAGGTATTTTCTGTAATTCTGAGGCTTAAATCCGCACCATTATCACTAATTCCATCACTATTTATCTCAAGCCCTCCAGCGATATTGAAATCATAAACAGGTGTTGAAAAAGCTTCCGGAATTTGAAAAGTACCGGTAACCTGGTCAATTCGTAATTGAACAGTGTTATCAGGCAGAAGTGAAATTCTTTGGTTTAACTGCGCAAGAGACAGATTGGCGCGCAGATAACCGTCATTTTGAAAATAGAACTCAGCTGTTTGGTCTGATGAATTTACAGTTTCATCAAAGAGATGAAGATTTCCGAGTAAATAAAACGCAGTTAACGGATTTCCATCTACCATCCGGGTTCCAAAAAATACCTGTTCCACCGTCAACGGAACATTTCTGTCATTCAGATCAAATAGTGAATTATCTGTGGGCACATCCGCATATATAGTTCCTTCAAGAACCTGTGGATTTGTTGGATCAGCCGATATCACAACGTTTTGAAGTGTTATATCGGAAAGTACGGGCGGATCTGCAGGATTTAGTGCAGGTACATAAATCGAAAGAGGTTCATTTGGAATTGATGCCAAAACATAATTGCCATCCTCATTTTCGGTAACATTAACCAAAAGCTGATCATCTCTCCTGAGTTCAAGATATGCAATGCTTTCACTTGGCAATGGCAGCACGTCCGGAATGAGAAGATCAGCAAAGAAACCCGGAGCAGGATGAAAGCCGTCCGGGTCCAGATATGCAAACACAGAACCCTGATATAGAAGGTTAGCCCGACCGCTGCCTACTTTAAACGGAAACAGACTTAAACTAAAATCATCTGAAAATTCAACAACCGTAAGATCTCCATAACTTTCACCTGCATAGTTAACAATTGCATTTCCGTCACCCGACACAGTCATTCCGGAACTGTCGATAATGATAGTACCTCCCAACTCAACATATATACCAGGGTCATCGGTAAATTCACTGCCAACTTCAACAGCTTTAAAGTTTACCGTATTCTCCACCGGATCAATACCTCCGGCAAGCGCGAATGATTCATCAAATATGATACGCCCGCTCGTAATTTGTAGCGTCTCTAAGTCAATTTGCAGGTTATCAAAAGTTGTGCCGATTGTAGTGTCGTTTTCAAGCAGCAGTTCATTTCTGCCATCAATATTTAGACCGTTTTCATCAAGGCTGGCACTACTAATACGGAAAACCATAACCGGCTCATCTTCAGTGGGTATATACCAATCGAAAGGTTCATCCATATCAAAACTTACCGATAGAAACTCTCCTGAAATGAGATCCAGAGCAAATGTCCCCTCAAATGAAGAGCCATTCAAAAAGTTAATTTCAGCATCAGCTAGTAAGACTGCCTCTTGAGGGTTTAAATCATCTTTTGAGAACTCAATTCTTGAATCAGTCACGATAGCTGATAATGGCCCGATCTGTACTTCACAATCAGGCACAACATTTTCCACTACTCCGTTTAACCCGCCCGCAATATTAAGACTGCTTACATCAACCAACCCCGATTCGTTTGTATCACAAATGAAAGGTTCACTGAGTTGAAGGTTTCCGTCAATATTGACTTCCGTCAGAGTCTCATAAGAGCCGTCAGGATAAAACTGAGCTCCAATTCTGCCCGATACCCGGTTGATGCTTACACTCAGACTCTCACCCAGATCTGCCCGGCAATTCTCGAGATTTTCAGCTACAATACGGGCAAAAACTTCCATATCACTAACTTGACCACCCTGGAATTCAATGGTTTTACCAATCAAGCATGCAGGATAATCGCTGTCAGAAGCAACTTCTATTACTCCTTCGAATTCAACATCCCAGGGACCCGGCCCCGACTCATCCCAATCAAACAGTGGAAAAACAGATTGATTAATTTCGAACCGGGATAATGCAATATTCAAATCCCTATCTACATACTGCGGAAGTGGTATATTACCGGTACCCAGCTGAATGGTTTCAAAATGAACTCCCCTGTTATCAATTCGTATATCTTCTATAATGGCGGATGTCCATGAATCAAAAACCGGTACATGGATTTTTAGATCTGTCTGGAGTTCAAAATTCCACTCATTGGTTTCTGGGTTGAACGAAATTTCGTTCATCTGCGCTTCAACCATCTCGAGTTCAATAAAACCAAGTGAAATGGTTGGCTCAGGTACTGAGCAATCATATCTGCTTGAAATCGTGGAAAGGCCTTCATTTTCATTTAAACCCAAAATGGATTCAACTCCACAGTAACTGCCGGTTGTGTTTTTCAAACCGGCAGAAAGAGTAATCTCCAAATCATATCCCAGGGTATTGCCAGACAGACCGGCAACAATTTCTCCTGAAAATTGATCAAAATTTAACTGCGCGATGTCCTCGTTTCCGCCCAGACTGATGGATCCGTAATCCTCACAAAAAAGCAGTGCCCTTATTTCACCATTTTCAACAGAGAAACCATTTACCGAACAGATCTCTTCATTTCCAAATAATTTTGCATACCCCCTGCCTGATATTGAAAATTCAGGGAAACTTATAGTTAATTCATTAACGCCAAATTCGGCATATTCATCCGAGAATGTGAATAAATCCTCGTTTGTGATATTGAGGGTTCCCTGGATACCTGATGCCGTTAGGGCCAGCTGTTGAGATGCCTCAAATTGACGTCCGTCAGGAGTACGGACTGAAACTGAAACATTGAAATTTTCACCGAAAACCCACTCCACCAGATCCACTTCAACTTCAATTTCATTTTGATCCAATGTCTGTGAGATAAAATCGCCTCTTCCCGATAGAGCGCCTCCCATAACAATCGGATTATCCAGTGAACCTTTTTGGATTCTCAGATTACGAACGGATATACGCCCCCGTACAGCATCCGTGTAGTTGAAGTTTAAATTTAAAACAGCATCACCATTCAATTCATAATAGGAACCCGTTTCGGTTACATCCAGGCCTTCCAGCTCCACCAGCTCCGCAAAACCCGGCACCAGCGTGATTGATTCCAGCTCCTCAAGGTCGGTGATAATCGGTTCGGAGGTTTCATCTCTGTAGGTAAACGTATAGATATCGCTTTCACCCTCATTCTGCAGCGGTATCCGCCCGAATGCATCCCGGGCCGTTACCCGCCAGGCATATGTAGCTCCTTCTTCGAGCGGCAGAAATTCAAGCGTGTACGGCAGTACGGTCTGACCCGTAAGTGTTTCCTGCATATGTGCACGGTTGCTGTTAAGGGCCTGAAATGGGGTCTGCTCAGGAAAGACCTCAACCAGGAGAATATCATATTCAAACGTACCTCCGATGGAACTCACAACGGGTGTCCATGAAAATGTTGGTGTATCCATGGTTACATTTGCACCGTCCGGAACGGATACAAGGATGGGCGGGGTCGGGTATCGAACCGAAAACATAGCTCTTCCGGGAACCGTTACAATGCCGCTCTGCTGGGTAAAAGGCCTTGCGGTGATTTCAACGGTATAATTACCCTCCGGAATGGCACCGGTTTGAATCAGCTGATTGGTCAGCTCGCTGTCCAGTCCGCTCAAAATTTCATCAGCGGTCTCGCGAAACTGAATCTCTTCAAAAAAGGAGGAGAACACATAGCTTCCTGGTGTAAAGGCGATGGGCGCAGAGGTGATCCGTATCAGTTCCCGCCCATTTCTGCTGAGTGCAAAATCGAACACAAAATCCACAGGCACCGTACTAAAGCCGGAATAATTCAGAATAACCTGATATTGACCGTTTTCGAAGTTGTTTCGAATATCATCCGTAAAAGGTGTAGAAAGAACCGGCGGCACACCAATGATGGTAACCTGCGTGGAACTTTGTGCAACCGCTCCGTTGGTATTAAAAAGGCTTAGAAGCACGATAACAGCGATTCCGGCAAACCGGATAAGTGCGTTGCTATGTTTTGTTAAAAAGTTCATTCAGGTCTGTTAATCTGAGGGTTTAAAAACTTCTCTGATATTGAAAGCTTCCTTCAAGCTCACTGAATTCACGTCCCGCTCCGGATGTACTTCGGTTGGTTCTGGTGCGGAGCCTTAGTGAGAATGAGTCACGGGCAGTTAATCGGTATTGTGCATTCAGGCTGCCGGTAATCTGTTGTAATTTTGCCGTTACTGAATCTCCAGCGGGCAACTCTCTCTGCGTATTGTTAAAATTGATGCCGGCATTCGCACTCAGCGTTAAACTTCTGCTGAATAGTGAGTAGCTGCTGCCCAGATTCACACCAAAATTATCTATTTCGAGGCCATCCGAGCTGTTGGTGAGGTAATTTCCGGATGAGGTTAGTGTAAGTCCGTTCGGAAGGCTTACCGAGTAGTTCAGGCCACCTGTGAGAGAGTAGGACGAAAAATCACTCACCCCCTGCTGATTTCCGCCAAATTGGCTGTCGATGGAAAGATATCCTGCATTAAGCGTGATATTGTGCGAATAGCTGCCCGAAAGAATAGAGTATCCCGGCTGCAGCAAAACATTGTGTGATGACTGGGTTTGTGAGCCGCCTATGATATCTTCAGAGCCGGATGCGGGGTTTACATCAATGAGAAGCAGGTTGTATGTGGTGCTGAGCGTAAAACGATCTGTGACCTGCATTTGTATGCTCGTTCCTGCGTTGATATTGTTCTGGGTCTGAAGCCTGTTACCGAGAAGATTATCGCGGCCGTATGAGAAGCTGGAATTGATGTTCAGACGGTTACCCAGCAGACGAACGACTGGATTCACGCTCACTTTTTCAAAATCATCCCTGCTGCGTCCTCTGCCCAGTGACTCGAAACCCGGCTGCACGCGCTCATACCCCAGGGTCATATTAAACATGTCGAGGGTCAGAGTGGCATCGGCTAATCCGGCAAAGTTGATTCTGCTGCTCGATCGCGGTTTAAAAATATTTTCAAAGAAAGAAGGCAGGGGGATTTCGTTATAAGGAATGTATTCGCTGTTGATATCCCGCGTAAAGATCGACGTGGTTACCTGACTGGCAAGTGTAAAGCGTCCGTCAAAAAACTGAACCTGAAAATCAGGGGTTACGGTGAGGTTTTCCTGCGGATTGATCTCCAGTACGCCGTTAGTGTCATCCAGGTCTCTGCTGTCGATGGCGTAAAATGTACTCAGATGAAAGTAGGAGCCTGAACCGGAGCCATAGCCTATTTTTGTTCCGTACGCCCACTGTTCAAATGAAGGTTCCCTGAAGCCGGTCTCTACACTGGGCTTTACTGCTCTCTGCGAGCGGCCTCCCACCGCTTCAAAGAGGAATTTTCCCGGATTTAGCTTAACGTATCCGCCTCTAACCGTGGCACCGTTTAATCCATACTGAGAAAACCGTGAATTGATATCTCCTACCTGAACGGTGACCCATTTCCAGGAGGCGTTGTAACGAAATGCATTCATATTCTGACGGAAACCGCTGTCGTCTGTAGAGTAGAACATATTGAGCCCGGAGCTCAACCCGAAAAGTGAAAAGTTAAGGTTGGCCGTCGATTGTATCATACCCGGCGGGCGGCGGTTTTCAATACCGTCAACGGCATACGCGCTTGCCGTGAGGCCTATGCTGCCCCCTGCAGAAATACGGTCCGTACCCGAAAAGAGTCCGTTTTGCGCCGAAGCAGCGTTGAATGAAACTGCTGCAAGCAAAACACCCCAAAAAAGACCAACATTTAATTTGCACACTATTTGCAAACCTCTACCCTCCATTATTTATGGCTTCATTTCTATAAGCGTACTTCAGATACCAATTGTATCATTGAATTCGATTTTTTTTCCATTCAGCGCGCTTAGCCTCATCAGAAATTGAAACAGACATGTTAAACCCGTTTCTTTATCCGCTCACCAATCAGATATTAATTCGTTCTATAGAGGATTTACTGAATGACCGATACCCAGATTTTCAGCCACATTGCATCTGCGCTCTCTCTCGCGCCTAAACAGGTTTCAACCGTAGCAGGTTTAATTGATGAAGGTGCAACCATACCCTTTCTGGCCCGATACCGCAAGGAAGCTACGGGCGGGCTGGATGAAGAGCAGCTTCGGGAGGTTCGTGACCGGATTGAGTTTCACAGAACGCTCGAGGAGCGGAAAAAAACCATACTCAAGGCAATCAAAGAGCAGGACAAGCTTACCACGGAGCTGAAGGAGGAAATTATACAGTGCAGCGATCTGAAAACACTGGAGGATCTCTATCTGCCCTATAAGAAAAAACGCAAAACCCGCGGTGACATGGCCAAAGAGAAAGGGCTCGAACCGCTTGCAAAACTTATCTGGGAACAGAATATAACCCATGGCAATCCTCTTGAATATGCAAAAGAATATATCAGCGAAGAGCATGAACTACCCGATGCTGAAACCGCACTTACAGCTTCGCTAGATATTGTTGCTGAATGGATCAATGAGTCGGTAGAACTTCGTGATCGTCTGCGAACAATCATCCGAAAACACGCTCTTCTGAAATCGAAGAAAAATCCGGTGGTTGAAAAAAGAACCAATTTTGAAATTTATTATGATTTCGTAACACCGGTTCGCCATATCAAACCGCACCAGGTTCTTGCCCTTAACCGCGGTGAACGGGAAAATGTGCTGTTTGTGAACCTTGAGCTGAATACCGGCCGTACTCTTGACAGCCTGGATGATCTTGTGATTACCGATGACATGAGTATTTTTACACCCTATCTTCAGGATGCCGTTGAGGATGCCTACAAACGGCTGCTGATACCCTCTCTCGAACGGGAACTGCGCAATGAACTCACTGCAGCCGCGGATGAGCATGCCATTGCCACCTTTGCCACCAACGTCAGAAACCTGCTGCTTCAGCCGCCTTTGAAAAATCATATTGTGATGGGTATTGATCCCGCGTTCCGCACAGGTTGCAAGGTGGCTATCATTGATGAGACGGGGGCTTACCTCGAAGGAACCACGATCTTTCCCACACCGCCTCAGAATAAGATTTCGGAAAGCGCAAAGGTGGTTAACCGGCTGATCGACAAACACGGTGTGACTCTGATTGCCATCGGTAACGGAACGGGCAGCCGGGAAACGGAACAATTTATTGCAGACGTGATCCGCGATAGAAAGGATTCCAGGCCGGATGAGGAGCTGAGCTATCTCATCATCAGCGAGGCCGGTGCTTCTGTCTACTCAGCATCAGCAGTTGCACGGGAAGAGTTTCCGGATTTGAACGCTTCACAAAGGGGAAATATATCCATCGCGCGCCGCGTACAGGATCCACTTGCTGAACTGGTCAAAATTGACCCCAAATCCATAGGTGTGGGTCTCTATCAGCACGATGTAAACCAGTCAAATTTATCAAAAAAACTGGACGATGTGGTTGAGAGCTGCGTAAATGAAGTGGGCGTAAACCTGAATACCGCCAGTTCATCGCTCCTGACGCATATCTCCGGACTAAGCCGTTCTGTAGCCCGAAATATCATAGAGCATCGCGAAACCGCCGGAAGGTTCAAAAACCGTGAGGAAATTAAAGAGATCAGTGGTGTAGGCGACTTCCGCTTTCAGCAGGCTGCCGGGTTTATGCGTATTCCGGACGGAGATCACCCTCTCGACAATACCGCCATCCATCCGGAAAGTTATGGGGCTACTGAAAATCTGTGCAATCTGTTTGGAATTGACATTGACAACCTATCCGATCAGAAAGAGAAGATCGAAACAACACTGAGCTCTATCGATATATCGGATGTCGCGAACCGGCTCGGAATCGGCATGCCCACACTTGAACTGATTATCGAAAACCTGCAAAAACCGGGACGTGACCCGAGAGAGTCGCTGCCCAAGCCGCTTATGCGTCAGGATGTGATGAAAATGGAAGATCTCTCATCAGGCATGAAGCTTGAAGGCACCGTACGAAACGTGGTCGATTTCGGTGCTTTTGTGGATATCGGCGTGAAACAGGACGGTCTGCTTCATATCTCACAGATGAGTAAAGGCAGGGAGCGCATCAGTGATCCGCATGATGTTGTTTCGGTGGGTGATATCATCAATGTTGAAATTACAAACATCGACGCTGAACGCGGACGAATTGGTCTTTCTTTGGTGTAAAATTATCACCGCAGAGACGCTGAGGACGTGGAGCTTATCTTTTTGCTCTTTCTAAGTTGTGGAAACTGTCAAAACACCTTTGCGCCCTCCGCGACTCTGCGGTACCCCTTATATTTTATTCTACCTGTAATTCATATTCGATAAATACCACATTCAGCTGGCTGGTATCGATTTCGTAGCTGGTTTCGGTGAACATATCTACCGTAAAACTACCCGCCTGATCCGTCAATACAAGTGTTCCGTCAGCCTGAACAACATCCGTTGCCCACTCCAGTGTGATCAGGTTACTCTCATCACCGGACTCCAGGTTGATTTGCCAGCTCACCTGTGTGAGCGTCCGGCTGCGAATATCGGTAAAATAGTTTTCACCTTCCCTGAATAGCCAGACGTAAAATGCACCCGGAGGCGGAACCGGAGGGGCCTCTACTGATTCGGGAGTTTGCTGCTGGCCAATGCGAAGATCTATCTGATCCGGTCCATTGGTTGCAGCTATATCTACTATATAACTGGAGCTGATATCAGTAAAATTCGCAGTGAGGGTGGTGTTGGATGTAATGCTGAAATTCAGCGGGTTATCAGTGGACTGAATATCTCCAGACCATGAATCGAATATCCACCCTTCATTTGCTGTGGCTTCAACAGACACATTTGTACCCTCATCGAATGTGCCGGAGGAAGGGGTTACACTGCCTCCGCCCTGTGGTGACACGCTTGTGGAGAGCGTGTAAGTAGTCGTTTCCGGCGGATTATCGTCTCCTCCCCCCGAGTCGGTGGTGCCGCACCCTGTTGAAAATGTTAACAAGGTTCCGAAGAGTATTGCAATGAGATACGAAGTTTTCATGATTCAGCCCTTATTTGATGAGTGTCAGTTTCTGAATATTTGTCACGGATCCTGCCCTCATACGAACAAAGTAGATGCCGGAAGCCAGGTTAGATGCATTAAAGGGCACGGTATAGGTTCCGGCCTGCTGCTGCCGGCTGACCAGCGTTGCCACCCGTCTTCCCCCTGTATCATACACTTCAACGGTAACATCAGCCTGCTGTGCCAGCCTGTACCGAATGTTGGTTGTTGGATTGAAAGGATTCGGATAACCCGGCTCCAGTGCCGTCTCAACGATCATTTCATCAGATGCGATCAATTCGACAGCCAGGTAACGATGCGTATTTTCCAGTGTGAGTGCATCACCATCCGTCAACTCCCTTGTTGTTCGTGTCCCATCTTCATCCTCCAGGTGAATCCGGACAGCTCCGGGATTCTGATAATCACTCTCAAATTTCAGGGTTACAGGCCAGGACTCGGATACAAGCTGCAGTTCTGTAATGGCTCTGTCGGCCGCAGAAAGCTGGTGATCCGTTCTTAAATCGAGAGTTGGATCCGGAGCCAGAGGTGGCTTCATAAACCGATACTCCTGTTCCCTTGTCATTGGAGACTCCAGTAAGAGGATCTCTTCCATATGACCATTTTGTGAGGCGATCAACCTGTTGCGCGGCTCCTCCTCTACCCTTCCGGCTACTGGCTGGACGGTTCCGGCAGCCGTTTGCGGTGTAAGGTTTACAGAAGCCGTAACCGTACCTGCCTGTTCTGCAAATATCCAGTGTCCCAACCCGGCCGTCATTTCCGGTGCCGTCTCATAATCACCATTCACATACCGATAGACCGGAGTCGCCGTTAGAATCGATCCGGGATCCTCCAGTTCCGAAACCTGTATGGATCCTGAGGGGGCTCCGATCAGGTTCCAGCCTTGAACCAGCTCAAATTCTACTGAGGTTGCTCCCTGGCCGGCTACGGGCAGTTCAATAGGTGTATCGCTCTTAACCCAGTAACCGGTTCCGGACTGAAGTTCACTAACGGACTGATAGACCCGGTTAAACCCGTAAACAAGTGCACCTGATGCGTTAAGGCTTACCGTACTCACCGGATGGCTCAGAAGCTGCCATTCAGCTCCCGCTTTAAAACGTTCACTGAAAAAGGCAGCCACCTCGGAAAAATTCGATTCCTCACCAGCTGCTACAGCGGTAACGGCATAGAACAATGGTCCGGCCGGAGCCTGTGAATCCACGTATTCGGTTTCACCGCCTGTTAACGTCTCAACGAGTTCCAGCGCAGAAGCAGAGTTCCCCCTGTAAACATTGATATCGGGTGGTGTACCACCTGATCCGGTATTCCATGTTATACGAGGGCTTCCATTTTGAACACTTACCGTGATGGACGTAGGTGTTGGATCATTCACTTCAATGGTCACGATGCCTGTTGCTGTGGCCGTCCCGTCAGTGATGGTGTACGTGAGGGTTTCGGTACCTGCAAATCCTGCATCCGGTGTATATGTGAATGACCCGTCGGTGGCAATATTTATTACCCCGTTAGCCGGGGCTTCGATCGACTGCACGGTAAGCGGGTCCCCATCGGGATCCGTGTCATTGGCCAGCAGGCCGGTGGCAGCATCCACAATCAAATCTGTGCCCGGCCGTGTTGTGTAACTATCATCGTTGGCAACCGGAGGCTGGTTCTCCACAGCAATGGTCACGGTTCCTGTTGCTGTAGCCGTCCCGTCAGTGATGGTGTACGTGAGGGTTTCGGTACCTGCAAACCCTGCGTCCGGTGTGTATTCGAATGACCCGTCGGTGGCAATATTTATTACCCCGTTTACCGGGGCTTCGATCGACTGCACGGTAAGCGGGTCCCCATCGGGATCCGTGTCATTGGCCAGCAGGCCGGTGGCAGCATCCACAATCAAATCTGTGCCCGGCCGTGTTGTGTAACTATCATCGTTGGCAACCGGAGGCTGGTTCTCCACAGCAATGGTCACGGTGCCTGTTGCA